>PHBR01000031.1 GCA_002840675.1 Chloroflexi bacterium HGW-Chloroflexi-9 | reverse complement strand
AGTGGCAGCGATCGATAGCGACGCATCCGCGGCATGATACGTGTGATGCCAGTGCCGGGTGTGCTCCGGGCCCGGCCGGGGCGGCGGCTATACTCGCGCGGTGACTACCTCGCCCACACCGTCCCGCTCCCGGCGTGCCGCGCCGGCCTCCGCCTCTTCCTCGGACGAGGGGGAGCAGGAGCCGCTGCTGGTCATCCTGGACTCGCACGGCATCATCTTCCGGTCCTACTTCGCGCTCCGTGACGTGCTCACGGTGCGGCGGACGGGTGAGCCGGTGGCGGCCGTTTTCGGCTACGCGAACAGCCTGCTCACCGTCTTCAACGAGTTGAAGCCGACGCACGTGATCGCCGCCTGGGACGCCTCCGAGGACACCTTCCGCAAGGCGAAGGACGACCGCTACAAGGCGACCCGCGACGCCACGCCCGACGACCTCGTGCCCCAGTTCGACCGCGTACGCCAGTTGCTCGCCGCCTTCCAGATCCCCCTCGTCGAGAAGCAGGGGTACGAGGCGGACGACGTGCTGGGGACGCTGGCGCAGCAGGCGAGGGAAGAGGGCATCCCGGTCGTCATCGTCAGCATGGACAACGACATGGTGCAGCTGGTGCAACCGGGCGTGCGCGTCTACATGTACCGCGCCTACCAGAAGGACTACATCCTCTACGACACGGACACGGTCATCGAGCGGTTCGGGTTCGAGCCGGAGCGGATGGTCGATTACAAGGCGCTGGTCGGCGACACCTCCGACAACATCCCCGGCGTGAAGGGGATCGGGGAGAAGGGCGCGAAGGCGCTCATCCAGCAGTTCGGCACACTGGACGTCATGCTCGAACACATCGAGGAGATCGAGCCGAAGCGCCTGCGCACCGCGCTCGCGGAGGGCGTCCAGGACGCGATCCACTCCCGCGAGATGGCGACGATCGTCCGGGACGTGCCGGATGTGGTGCTCGACCTCGACTCCGCCATCCTCCGGAACTACGACCGCAACGCCGTGATCGAGTTGTTCCACGAACTGGACTTCCGCTCGCTCGTCGCGCGCCTGCCTGCCTCGAACATGACCGGTGAGGAGGCCGCGCCCACGTCCACGCCGGACGGCGCGTACGACATCATTCGGTCGCGCGAGGGCCTCGATGCGCTGGTCGCGGCGGTGCGGGCGAGCGGCCACCTGGCGTTCACGGTGGTCTCGGACAGCGACCACCCGATCCGCGCCGCGGACGCCCTCGTTGGCATCGCCGTCAGCCCGGCGCCCGGCCACGCCGCCTACATCCCCTTCGGCCACGTCTCCGAGGCTCAGCCGCGCCTGCTCGACGACGGCGACGCGCCGGCGGCGCAACTCCCGCGCGAGGTGGTGCTGGACGCGCTTGCGCCGCTGTTCGCCGACCCCGCCATCAAGCGCGTGTCGCACGACGCGAAGTTCGGGCTGCTGGCGCTCTCTGAGGCCGACTCCCGCTTCTGGACGCCCTCGGTCGACTTCGACACGCAGGTGGCCGCCTACCTGGTGGGCGACTCGAATATGTCGCTCCAGCGGCTGGCGTCGACGCGGCTCCGGCTGGACACCATCGACCCCAAGACGTTCCTCGGGGCCGCCAGCAAGGCGATCCCCTTCTCGCGTGCCTCCATCGAGGATGTGGCTCGGTACGCCTCGATCAACGCGGACGTGATCGCGCGTGCCGTCGCGCCGCTCCGCGAAGAACTGGTAGAGGCGTCCCTGGAGCAGGTGTTCCAGGAGATCGACGTCCCGCACGTGCCGGTGCTCGCGCGGATGGAGCATTACGGCGTCGCGCTCGACCTGGAGGTACTGGCGTCCCTGGACCGGACGCTCGGCGACCGGATCAAGGCCGCCGAGCATGCCGTCTACGACGCCGTCGGGCACGAGGTGAAGATCGGATCGCCGCAGGAGTTGTCCCACCTGCTGTTCGATGAGATCGGCCTCCCTCGCACGCGAAAGACCAAGACCGGCTACACCACGGACGCGGACGCGCTGGAGCCGCTGCGCACGCTGCACCCGGTGGTGAACGCGATCCTCGACTGGCGCGAACTGACCAAGATCAAGTCGACCTACATCGACACGCTGCCGCTGCAGGTGAACCCGCGCACCGGGCGGGTGCACACGATCTATTCGCAGGTGACGGCGGCGACGGGCCGCCTTGCCTCGAACGACCCGAATCTGCAGAACATCCCCGTGCGGACGGAGATCGGCCAGATGGTGCGCCGCGCCTTCGTCGCCCGCGACTGCGGCGAGGCGCCGGTCCTCCTGAGCATCGACTACTCGCAGATCGAACTGCGCGTGCTCGCCCACGTGTCCGAGGACGAGGAACTGCGCCGCGCCTTCCGCGAGGGCAAGGACATCCACACCGCGACCGCCTCCAACGTCTTCAAAAAGCCGGAGTCAGAGGTCACCCCGGAGGACCGCCGCCGCGCCAAGGTGTTCAACTTCGGCGTCCTCTACGGCCTGACCGCCTTCGGCATGTCCACCCGTGAGGGCATCCCGCGCGACGAGGCGGACGCCTTCATCGCGGCCTACTTCGGCGCTTATCCGCGCGTCCAGGAATGGCGGACGCAGGTGGTGGAGGAGGCGCGGGAGCGTGGCTACGCGGAGACGCTGAGTGGCCGCCGCCGGTACATCCCGGAACTTCGCTCGAAGAACCACGTCGTCCGGCAGGCCGCCGAGCGCGTCGCGGTGAACATGCCGATCCAGGGCACGGCCGCCGACATCATCAAGATCGCCATGAACCGCATCGATGGCGAACTGGAGGCGCGCCGCCGGAAGGGGGCGCTGGCCCGAATGATCCTGCAGGTCCACGACGAACTGATCTTCGAACTCCCGCGCGTCGAACTGGACGAGGTGCGGGAGGTCGCCCGGCGCCTCATGCCGAGCCTGGAACTCGCGGTCCCGCTCGACCTCGACGAGAAGGTCGGCATCTCCTGGGGAGAGATGGAGTAGCGCCGCCGCCGTGCCCGAACTCCCCGAGGTCGAAACGATCCGCCGCGACCTGACGCCGCTCCTCGTGGGGCGTCGCCTGCTCCGCGTCCGCATCCACCCTGGGGGCGAGCGGCTGGCGGTCACGCACGCCCCGCGCGACCTCGAGCGGCAACTGGAGGGCCGGCGGGTCGAGTCGCTCGGCCGTCACGGCAAGTACCTCCTTCTGCGTCTGGACGATGGCCGTACGTGGGTCGTCCACCTGCGCATGACCGGGTCGCTCCACATCGCGCCGGCGGAGGCGCCGCCGCACCGCTTCGAGCGCGCCCGCATCGACCTGGACGACGGCAGCACGCTCCGCTTCAACGACCTCCGCAAGTTCGGCACCTGGCACCTGGTGGACGAGGCCGCGGAGGCGATGCCGCACACCGGCCCGGACGCCCTGGGCGAGGAGTTCAGCCCCAGGTGGCTCGCCGCGCGGCTGGGTGGGCGCAGCGCGCCCGTGAAGGCGCTGCTGCTGGACCAGCGCGTCGCGGCGGGCGTCGGCAACATCTACGCGGATGAGGCGCTGTGGATCGCCCGTGTCCACCCGGAGACGCCCGGCGGTCGCCTCTCACCGGCGAAGGTGCGGGCGCTGCACGCCGCCGTCCTCGAGACGCTGGAGGACTCGCTCGGCGATCGGGGCTCCTCGTTCAGCGACTACCGCGACGGCCTGGGCGGTGAGGGGATGCATCACGTCCGCGTCCACGTCTTTCGCCGCGAGGGGCAGCCGTGTGGCCGCTGTGGGACGACGATCGTGAAGTCGCGCGTCGCGGGCCGGGGCACCCACTACTGCCCAAAGTGCCAGCGCCTGCCGCGGGCTGACGCCGGGTCTCCGTCAGGCCTGACGAAACGAGAGCGACGTCGAACCTAACTCACACGTCCTGTCATAACGTTTACCCTACTTGCCTCGTGGGGGTCGCGGCTGTACGGTTGCGGCTGCTTGCCGGGGCGAACGTGTCCTGGCTGCGGGGGAAGCGAACCTGACGCCCATGATCCTGTGGCTGACCCTGGCTGTGGTCGCCGGCATGCTGCTTGCAGCCGGCCTCGCCGCGGTCTACCTCGCCGACTCGTTCACCCGTTCCCGCCGGACGCGCGTGCAGGGCACGCCGGCCGACCTGGGACTGCGGTACGAGGAGATCCAGTTCCTGACGGCCGACCGCCTCACCCTGCGCGGCTGGTTCATGGACTCCCCCGGCGCGCGTGCCACCGTGGTGTTGGTGCACGACCTGGGCGCCACCCGCGCCGAGCGCGCCCGCTCCCTCCTGCACCTCCAGCGCGACTACGTGCGTCGCGGGTTCTCCGTCTTCGCCTTTGACCTGCGCGGCCACGGCGAGTCCGGCGGCAAGCGCGACACGCTGGGCCGTGACGAGCGGCTCGACGTGCAGGCGGCCGTGGCCTACGTCCGCCGCCGCGCCGGCGGCACGCCGATCCTGCTACACGGCTTCGGCTTCGGCGCCGCGCTCGCCCTCGAGGCGGTCGCCTATGGCACCGAGGTCACCGGCATCATTGCCGACTCTCCCTTCGTCTCGATGCGCCAGTTCATGCGCCACGAGTACCGCCACGCCCCCGCGCCGGTATTCGCGCTCGCCTCGTTCCTCGCGCGCCGCGTGTTCCGCGCGGACATGGACGCCGTCCAGCCGATCCGCGCGATCGAGCGCGTCTCCATCCCCGTGCTCTTCATCCACAACGAGGGCGACCACGATGTGCCGCCGTCCAACACGCTCAACCTGGCCGCGGCCTCCATGGACCCGCGCGTCCGCGTCTGGATCGTGAGCGACCTGCTCGGGCACGGGAACGCGTTCTCCCAGACGCCGGAGCCGTACCTGCGCCGCTGCGTCCAGTTCGTGGAGGAACTGGTGCCGGCCCGCACCCACACCGGCGCCGGCTCCCAGGCCGCGGGCTAAGCGCCCGGGCCCGTGCCCGACCTCCGCGACGCGATCACTGACATCCCGGGCATCCGTGTCGGCCAGTGGGCCGACCGCCGCGCCGCCACGGGCTGCACCGTCATCCTCTGCCCGCCCGGCACCGTGGGCGGCGTGGACGTCCGAGGCGCCGCGCCCGGCACCCGCGAGACCGAACTGCTGCGCCCGGGCAACCTCGTCGAAGAAGTCCATGCCATCGTCCTGTCCGGGGGCTCCGCCTTCGGGCTGGAGGCGGCGACGGGGGTGATGCGTTTCCTCTCCGAGCGGGGTGTCGGCTTCAAGATGGGTGATCTCTGCGTCCCCATCGTCCCCTCCGCGATCCTCTTTGACCTGGCGGTCGGGAAGCCCTCGTGGCCGGACGCGTCGGCGGGCTACCGCGCGGCGGCGCGTGCCTCCGGCGGACGTGTCGAGCAGGGGAGCGTCGGCGCCGGGACCGGTGCGACGGTGGCGAAGATGGGCGGCCCAGAGCGCACCTGGAAGGGCGGCGTCGGCACCGCGAGCGAGCGGCTCGATACCGGCGTGATCGTCGCCGCCATTGCCGCCGTGAACGCCGTCGGCTCGATCCGCGACCCCCGCACCGGCGAGGTGGTGGCGGCTCCCCGCGACGACGAGGGCGGGATGATGGACGTGGACGCCATCCTCCGCACCGGCCGCGGCCGGCGGCGCACGGAGGAGGCGGGCCAGAACACCACGCTGGCCGTGGTCGCCACGAACGCGCGGCTCACGAAGACGCAGGTGAACCGCCTCGCCACCGTTGCGCACGACGGCTTCGCTCGCACGATCTGGCCGGTGCACACCCGTGGTGACGGGGACGTGATCTTCGCGCTCGCCACGGGCGAGGTGGAGATCACCGACGACCAGTTGAACGCGATCGAGGCGATGGGGACGCGCGCTGTGGAGCGCGCCGTCCTTGCCGGTGTGCGCCTCGCAACCTCGCTCGCGGGGGTGCCGGCGGTTGGTGATAGGCCCCAGAACCTTCGCCCGGGACGCCGCCGAACGCGTTGACGCGCCTGCCCGCGCTCCTATACTCGGGTTAACAAGGCCCGTCGACCCTTCGCGGCGGCGAGGCGCGAGTGATCCAATCTCAGGACGTCGTTCCCTTCCGCTTGGATCTCCCGACCGAGACGGAGCACCCAATGGCGAAGCACGTGACTGTGGTCGACCTCCAGGCCAAGCGCGAGCAGGGCAAGCCGATCACGATGGTGACGGCATACGACTACCCCACCGCCAAGTTGATCGACCAGTCCGGCATCGACCTCATCCTGGTCGGTGACACCCTCGGCATGGTCGTGCTGGGCTACGAGTCCACGATCCCCGTGACGGTGGAGGACATGATCCACCACGGCAAGGCCGTGGTCCGCGGCGCGAAGCGCGCCCACGTGGTCATCGACATGCCGTTCGGCTCCTACCAGGAGGGCTGGCAGCAGGCCCTCCACAACGCCACCCGCATCATGAAGGAGACCGGCTGTTCCTCCGTGAAGCTGGAGGGCGGCCAGCGCTCCGCGGAGGCCGTCCGCAAGCTCGTGGAGGCCGGCATTCCGGTCATGGGCCACATCGGCCTGACCCCGCAGTCCGTGAACCAGGTCGGCGGCTTCAAGGTGCAGGGCAAGACCCCGCGCGACGCCGTCCACCTGATCGGCGACGCCGTCGCCCTGGCGGAGGCGGGCGCTTACGCCATCGTCCTCGAGCTGGTGCCCACGGCGCTGGCGCACATGATCACCCAGCGCGTGAAGGTGCCGACGATCGGCATCGGCGCCGGGCCGTTCTGCAGCGGCCAGGTGCAGGTCTGGCACGACATCCTGGGGCTGTACGACGACCTGAAGCCGAAGCACGCCCGCCGGTTCGCCGAGATCGGCGAGCAGATCAAGGTTGCGCTCACCGAGTACCGCGAGCAGGTGGAGGCCGGCGCCTTCCCCACGGCGAACGAGTCCTTCTACATGGACGAGCGCGCCCTGGAACTGATCCGCCGGATGACCCCCGGTGCGGACGAGGACATGAGCGAGGCCGAGCGGGTGCTGCGCGAGATGGAGACCACCTCCATCCCGCAGGCGACTCCGCAGCAGGCCGAATAGCCTCGCCTGCCCGAGGGATCCCGGAGCACCGCGCCGGCATGCACGTCGCTCGCACGGTCGCGGACTTTCGCGCCGCCCACGCCGCCCTCACGGGGACGCTCGGCCTCGTGCCGACGATGGGGTACCTCCACGAGGGGCACCGATCGCTGATGCGGCGCGCCCGCGCGGAGTGCGACGCCGTCGCGGTCAGCATCTTTGTGAACCCGACGCAGTTCGGCCCGAACGACGACTTTGACCGCTATCCCCGGGACGAGGAGCACGACCTCGCGATCTGCCGGGAGGAGGGCGTCTCGCTCGTCCTCATGCCTCCCGTGGAGGAGATCTACCCGGAGGGCGCGACCACCACGGTCAGTGTCGGGCCGCTCTCGACGACCCTGGAGGGCGCCGCGCGTCCCGGGCACTTCGACGGTGTTACGACTGTGGTCAGCAAGCTGTTCGCGATCGTCCAGCCGGAGCGCGCCTACTTCGGCCAGAAGGACGCGCAGCAACTGATGGTGATCCGCCGCATGAGCCGCGACCTCCTGCTTCCGCTCGAGGTTGTCGGCTGTCCGACGGTGCGAGAGCCGGACGGCCTCGCCCTCTCGTCTCGCAACGTCTACCTCTCCCCGGAGGAGCGGGCGCAGGCGCTCTCGCTCTCTCGCGGCCTCCGTCGTGCCGAGGCCGCCTGGGCGGACGGTGTCCGTGATGCGGAGGCGCTCCGCGCGCTGGTGCGCGAGGAGATCGAGGCGCAGCCGCTCGCCCGCATCGACTACGTCTCGCTGGCCGAGCAGGGCTCCCTCGCCGAGTGCGCGGGGCCGGCCACCCGGGACGCCCTCCTGTCGCTCGCGGTCCGGTTCGGCAAGACCCGACTGATCGACAACGTGCTCCTGGCGGTCTGACCCGAGGCGCCGCAGGCACCCAGGGCCCCTGGACGCCCTCGACGGGCGCCCCTCGGCGAGGCGCCGCGCGGCCGTGTCTCAAGGGGTGCAAACTGTTAGCATGCGCTCTCAGATGTAGTCGCGCGGGCATCGCCTCGCGCGCCCGATCGTGGAGGTCGCAGGGTTGTCCGGTCACTCCAAATGGGCCTCGATCAAGCACAAGAAGGCTGCCACCGACGCGAAGAAGGGGCAGATGTTCACCAAGCTCGCCCGTGACATCACGATGGCGGCGAAGCAGGGTGACCCCGACCCGGAACTGAACGCCGGCCTGCGCCTGGCCATCCAGAAGGCCAAGCAGGCGAACATGCCGGCCGATAACATCGACCGTGCGGTCAAACGTGCCGCGGGCCTCGGCGATGCCGCCAACCTCGAGGAGATCACCTACGAGGGCTACGGCCCCGCCGGCTCGGCCGTGATCGTGCATGTCGTGACCGACAACCGGAACCGGACCGTCGCGGAGGTGCGCTTCGCGTTCTCGCGCGCCGGCGGCAGCATGGCCGACAACGGCGCCGTCTCCTGGCAGTTCGACAACCGCGGCGTCATCCTCCTCAACGCCGCCGGGCGCGACCTCGACGAGGTCCAGCTGCAGGCGATCGAGGCCGGCGCGCTGGACGTGGACGCGACGGACGAGGCGTCGGTGGAGGTGATCACCGAGGCGGCGGACCTGCACCGCGTCCGCGAGGCGCTGGAGGCCCAGGCGCTCGTGGTGGAGAGCGCCGACCTGGCGCCGATCCCGCGAAACCGCATCGCCGTTTCTGAGAAGGACACGGAGGCGGTACTGCGCCTCCTCGACCGCCTGGACGAGCTGGACGACGTGTCACGAGTGTTCTCGAACGTGGAGTTCGACGACGCGGTGCTGGAGGCGATCGCGGGTTAGCCTGTGATCTCCACGGCACTGGTCGGGGTCCGCTTGAGGGGGCGAGATGTCCGAGCGCAGGCCGCCGCTCCCGCGGCGCGTATTGGGCATTGACCCGGGACTGGCTGTGACCGGATTCGCCGTCGTGGACGGCCGTGGATCCGGCGGCACGCTGGTGCATGCCGGTGCCTTCCGCACGCGCGCCGTGCTCCCTCGCGCCGAGCGCCTCCACCGTATCCACGACTTCGTCGCCGCGCTTATCGCGGAGTACGACCCGACCGATGTCGCGATCGAGCAGCAGTTCGTCGCCGAGAACGTGCGCTCCGCGATGGCGATCGGTGAGGCGCGTGCCGCGGCCATGGTCGCCGCCGCGGCGGCAGGGCGCCCCGTCTTCGAGTACGCGCCGGCGTCTGTGAAGGAGTCCGTGACCGGCTGGGGCGGCGCTCCCAAGGAGCAGGTCCACCAGATGGTGCTGCTCCACCTCGGCATCACCGAACTCGAAGGCCCCCTGGATGTGTCCGACGCCGCGGCGATCGCACTGACGCGGCTCGCCGATGCGCAGCTCGAAGAGGCGATGGCCCGATGATCGCCGCGCTCACCGGCACCGTGACCCACTGGAACGCGGAGACCGCGACCGCGTGGGTGCTCGTGCAAGGCGTGACCTACGAGGTACGCATCCCCGCCTTCGCCGCGGACTGGATCGCCTCCGTCCTGGACCAGGGCGAGACCACCGTGCACACCTACTACCACGTCTCGGAGCGCCAGCCGGCGCCGCTGCTCGTCGGCTTCCAGCACCTCGCCGAGCGCGAATTCTTCCGCAAGTTCATCGAGGTGCCGGACGTCGGCCCGACGAAGGCCGTCCGTGCGCTGACGCGTCCGGTCTCCGAGATCGCGCGCTGGATCGAGGCCGGGGACGTGAAGGCGATCCAGCAGTTGCCCGGTATCGGTCAGCGGCTGTCGCAGACCATCGTCGCGCAACTCTCTGGTCGGCTCACCCTGGAAGCCCTGCTCCGCGACGGCGTGGTCGAGGCGCCCCCGGCGCCGGCCGGCGGACCAGACCTCCGCGAGGACGCTGTGGAGGCGCTGGTGTCGCTCCAGTACACGCGCCGCGACGCGGAGCGCGCGGTGGAGCAGGTGCTGGAATCGCGGCCGGATGTGCAGGCGCTGGAGGACCTGCTCCGCGCCGTGCTGGAGCAGCAGGCGCCAGCGGGCAGCCCCTCATGATGCTGATGATCCGCCAGCGCTGGCCGCTCATCGTCGCGCTCGCGCTGGGCGTGGTGCTCGCGGTGCTCGATCGGCGCAGCACCGAGTTGTTCGGGTGGAGTTTCCTGGGGCTCAGCCACGATGCCTGGGGGGCGATCGGCACGCTGCTGGCGGTGGCGCTGGCGCTCCAGTTGCTCCTGAACAGCCGCTCGGCATTGCAGCGTGAGCGACGCCTCGTGCGCACCGCCGCCCAGCTGCGCGAGGTGTCCGCAGAACTGGACCGGCTGGCGCGCACCGACCCCCTCACGGGCATTCTGAACCGCCGCGCATTCTTCGACCTGCTCGGCATCGAGTTCCGCCGCTCCCGGCGGTACAGCCGGCAGATGTCCGTGCTGATGCTGGACCTGGACAACTTCAAGCGCGTGAACGACCAGTGGGGACACCCGTTCGGCGACTACGTCCTCCAGAGCACTTCTCAGATCGTCGCCTCAAACGTCCGCGAGTCAGACATCATCGGCCGCTACGGTGGCGAGGAGTTCGCGGTGGCGTTGCCGGAGACGGGCCCGGAACAGGCGGTCATCGTGGCGGAGAAGCTCCGTCGCGCGATCGAGGTCTTCGCATTCGAGTTGGATGGCCTCCCGCCGCCTGAGGACGCGCCCCTGCGCATGACCATCTCGATCGGCGTCGCCTCGCTGCCCGTCGAGCCCGACCATGACGATTTCGAACTCATCCACCGAGCGGACCGCGCGCTGTACGAGGCGAAGCGGGCCGGGAAGAACC
The DNA here is from genome assembly GCA_002840675.1 of Chloroflexi bacterium HGW-Chloroflexi-9. Lineage (GTDB taxonomy): Bacteria > Chloroflexota > Dehalococcoidia > UBA2979 > UBA2979 > W-Chloroflexi-9. The sequence goes on along the minus strand of PHBR01000031.1, from coordinate 11,057 downwards.
AGGTCGTGCTGTTCGGACAGGGCATGACCAGCAGCGGCGAGCCGGTGTCACCACCTCGGCCAGAGCCGTCCTAGCCGCGCGGTACACTGGGATCCGCACCATCCGGGGGCTCCAGTGACCGTTTCCGACCCACCTTCTGCCCAGGGGCAGCCCTTCACCCTCGTCTCCGACTTCCACATGACCGGCGATCAGCCGGGCGCCGTGGAGGCGCTGGTGGGTGGCCTGAAGGGTGGCCTGCGCGCGCAGACGCTGCTCGGCGCCACCGGCACCGGCAAGACCTTCACCATGGCGAACATCATCGCGCAGTACCAACGGCCCACGCTGGTGCTCGCGCCCAACCGCACGCTCGCCGCACAACTGGCGCAGGAGTTCCGCGAGTTCTTCCCGCAGAACGCCGTCGAGTACTTCGTCTCGTACTACGACTACTACCAGCCCGAGGCGTACATCCCGCGGTCCGATACCTACATCGCCAAGGATGCGGACATCAACGACGAGATCGACAAGCTGCGCCACGCAGCGACGCGCGCGCTCTTTGAGCGGCGAGACGTGGTCATCGTCGCGTCCGTGTCGTGTATCTACGGCCTGGGTGAGCCGGGCGAGTACCAGTCGTTCGTCGCGGACCTGTGGAAGGGCCGCCATGTCAACCGCAGCTCGCTCGTGCGCCAGCTGGTCGCGATGCAGTACGGGCGCAACGACATGAACCTGATCCGCGGCACCTTCCGTGTGCGCGGCGACTCGCTCACCGTCTTTCCGGCGTACGAGGACCTGGCAATCCGCATCGACTTCTTCGGCGACGAGGTGGAGCGCATCAGCACCCTGGACCCGCTGACGGGCGAGATCCTGGGCGACGTGGAGCGCGCCGCGATCTACCCGGCGAAGCACTTCGTCACCTCCGCCGACCGCATGGTGGAGGCGGTGAAGTCGATCGAGACGGAACTGGCGGAGCGCCTGGCGGAGTTCAGGGGCGCCGGGAAGATCCTGGAGGCCGCACGCCTGGAGGAGCGCACGCGCTACGACCTGGAAACGCTGCGCGAGGCGGGCTACTGCGCCGGCATTGAGAACTACTCGCGTCACCTCGCCGCGCGCGCGCCCGGCTCCACGCCGTGGACGCTGCTGGACTACTTCCCGGACGACTGGCTGCTGTTCGTGGATGAGTCGCACATCGCGATGCCGCAGGTGCGCGGCATGTACCTGGGCGACCGCGCCCGCAAGGAGACGCTGGTCGAGTACGGCTTCCGCCTCCCGAGCGCGATGGACAACCGCCCGCTGAACTTCGACGAGTTCAACGCGCACATCAACCAGGTCGTCTTCGTCTCCGCGACCCCGGGGCCGTTCGAACTCGAGGTGTCCGAGGCGGTCGTGCAGCAGGTGATCCGGCCGACCGGTCTGATCGACCCGAGCATCGACGTCCGCCCGACGAAGGGGCAGATCGACGACCTCCTCGGCGAGATACGGGCGCGCGCCGCGCGGAATGAGCGAACGCTGGTCACCACGCTCACGAAGAAGATGGCGGAGGATCTGAGCGACTATCTGCAGGAGATGGGGGTCAAGACGATGTACCTCCACTCCGAGATCGACACCCTCGAACGGATCGATATCCTCCGCGACCTGCGGCTTGGCGTGTACGACGTGGTCGTGGGCATCAACCTGCTCCGCGAAGGCCTGGACCTGCCGGAGGTGTCGCTGGTCTGCATTCTCGATGCGGACAAGGAGGGCTACCTGCGCTCAGGCGGGTCGCTCGTCCAGACGATCGGCCGGGCGGCCCGCCACGTGGACGGCCGGGTGATCATGTACGCCGATGTCATGACCGACTCGATGCGGTACGCGATCGACGAGACGAACCGGCGGCGCGCGATCCAGCTCGCGTACAACGAAGAGCACGGGATCACGCCGGAGGGCATCCGCAAGACGATTCGCGACATCGGTGACCGGCTGCGGCAGGTGTCCGAGGAGTCGCCCGGCTACGAGGTCAACGCGCGTGAAGTGCCGAAGGAAGAACTCGCGCGGATGATCATGGACATCGAGCGTCAGATGAAGACAGCAGCGAAGGACCTGGACTTCGAACGGGCGGCGCTGCTGCGCGACCAGGTCGTGGAACTCCGCCGCGAGCAGATCGGGGACGGCATGCCGGAGTCGCTTCGGTCGCTCTCGCAGCAGACCCGGCGGCCGGATGCCCGCAAGATGCGTGGCGGCCGCACGAAGCGCACCAAGTAGGCCCCCTCGTCGGCCGGCAGACACCAGACCGCCCCCGGCATTGCTGCCGGGGGCGGCTTGTCGATCCCCGAAAGTGCGTCCGAGTCGCAATCGCCGTGAGACGGCGTTGGCCCTGGAGTACAGATTGGAGCGCAAGAGTTGGCGCGCATCGAAGCGCTCAGGAACGCGGCCACATGGGCTCGTTCACAACCTCACTCACAACTTGGCGCGACCTGACTACGTCCGGGGAAGGCCTCGCGTCGGTAAAGGTGTCTCGTGCTGCAATGGCGGGCCCCCCTGTCAGTGGCAACCTCGCTGCCTGTGTCGTGCATTGAGTGTCCACCCGCTGCGCAAGCACGCGGAGCGGCGACCTCGCGCACGGCGGGGGCAGGAGCAGACACCGGGAGCCGCACGCAGCGTGCGCGAACGCACGCGACCTCGCAGATGTGCTCGTGCGAACGAGCGCGAACGGGCTAGTCGGAGTCGAAGGCGGGCGGGAACGGACGCGGCCGCAGACCGTCGTCTGCCAGAGGCTCTTCGCGCCGCTTCGGGGTGAACGAGGCGGCGTGCGCCGCCAGGCTCGCCGGCGCGTAGGCGTCCACGCCGCCGATCGCGTCGCCGTCGCCATCGATGAGGACGTCGCGCGGCTTGCTCCCGGGTTCCTGCGGCCCGACGACGCCGCGCTCCTCCAGCAGGTCCATGAGGCGCGCGGCACGCGGGTAGCCGATGCCGAGCTTGCGCTGGAGCATGGAGGTGGAGAGCGACTTGCTGCCCTTCGCGACGTCCATCGCGCGCTGCACCATCGGGTCGTCCGCCGCGTCGGGCGGCATGGAGCCATCCGGCCCCATGCTGATCGCCTGGTCGAGCGCTTGCTCCAGCATCGCGTCGTACTTCTCGGGCACGAGTTTCTTGAAGCGGTCCTGCGTCCAGAAGGAGACGATCGCCTCGATCTCGTCGTCCTTCACATAGACGCCCTGCACGCGCTTCGGCTTCTGCGCGTCCGGCGCCAGGAAGAGCATGTCGCCCTTGCCCAGCAGTTTCTCCGCGCCGCCCTGGTCCAGGATCGTGCGCGAATCCACCATGGAGGACACCGCGAACGCGATGCGCGTCGGGAAGTTCGCCTTGATCAGGCCGGTGATCACGTCCACGGAGGGTCGCTGCGTCGCGACGATCAGGTGGATGCCGGTCGCCCTCGCCAGCTGCGCCAGGCGGACGAGCTGGTGCTCCACCTGGAATGGCGCCGCCATCATGAGGTCGGCGAGTTCGTCGATGATCACGACCCAGTAGGGGAGCTTGCGGGCTTCCTTCTCGTTGTACCGCTCGATGTTGCGGACACCGACCTGCGCGAAGCGGCGGTAGCGCGTCTCCATCTCGTTGATCACGGCCTGGAGCGTCCCGACCACGCGGTCCATCTCCACGACGATCTCCGAGAATGCGAGGTGCGGGATCGGCTGGTAGGCCGTCATCTCCACGCGCTTCGGGTCGACCATGACGAACCGCAGCTGCTCGGGCGAGAAGTTCATCAGCAGGCAGGCGATGATCGAGTTCAGCCCGACCGACTTGCCGGCGCCGGTCGCACCGGCGATGAGCAGGTGGGGCATCTTCGCCAGGTCCGCGACGACCGCGTCGCCGGAGACGCCCGCGCCGAGGGCGATCGGCAGCGCCCCCTTCTCCGACAGGTTCTTGAACGCCGCCGACTCCATCACCTGTCGCAGCGTCACGACCGAGGTGGTCCCGTTCGGCACCTCGATGCCCACCATCGCCTTGCCAGGCACGGGGGCCTCGATGCGGAGCGCCGGCGCGGCCAGCGCCAGCGCCAGGTCATTCTGCAGCGCGGTGATGCGGTTCACGCGGATGCGGGTGCGCGCGATCTCCACGTCGTTCGTGCGGGGCGCGCCGGAGGGGTCCACGATGATCGCGCCGGCAGCGTCGCGTTCCACGACCGCCTTCGTCTTCACGTCCCAGCCTGGCTCCAGGCCGAACTGCGTGACGGTGGGGCCGGTGTTGATCTCCACCACCTTGGCGTCCACGCCGAATGAACTCAGGGTCTGCTCGATCAGCCGCGCGCGGATGCCGTTGTCGACGGTGCGGTCGGTCTCGGCGGGCTGAGGCGCCAGCATCTTCATCGGCGGGATCTGCCAGCCGTCCGCCGACTCGCGCCACTCGCCGACGGGCGTCTCCATGTCCATCAGAAGCTGCGCGGCCGGCTTCGCCTCCACGTCCTCCTCCACCGGCTTCGAGCGGCGCCGCGGTGCCGCGGCGACAGCAGGCTCGACGGTCTCGGCTCCGGCGTCCGCTTCGACGGCGATCGCCGCGTCGGTCTCGGCCGGCTTCCGCTTTGCGCGCTTCGGGGCAGCCTCGGGCGCCTCGAGTTCGGTGGCCGGGGCGTCCGGGCGGCGGTTGAGGCGCGCGAGGAGCCCGGGGACGGCCAAGAGGGCGTGCCCGAGGCGGCGGTGCAGGCCCAGGTCCCAGAGCCAGCGCAGCGTCTCCCAGAGCACCCTCGGCGTGTTCGTGGCCACCGCCCGCGCTGTGCGCGGCCAGAGGAGGGCGAACCCGGCGACGAGGAGGGCGAACCAGGCGAGGACGGCGTAGATGTTGGAGGTCAGGGCGCGGCCGGCGTCGCCGCCGGCGGACACCTCCGCGAAGTCGACCCCGCCCACGCGGGTCACGGGCTGCCAGAGCCCCAGCAGCCCGGCGAGGAAGACGAGGAGCGCGAGCATGCCGGCGATGTGCCGGGCGTGGCGTCCCAGGACATCGGCGCGCTTCGTCGCCAGCAGGACGCCGGCACCGGCGAGTAGGACGATCAGGGTGAAGACGTGGAGGCCGAACGCCTGCACCAGCAGGTCACGGAACTCGCCCACGACACCGGTGAGCGGCACCAGGTACGGGATCGAGGCGACGGCGAGCACGACGAGGATGGTCCCGAGTACCTCGGGGCGCAGGACGCCGCGGGCGACCGTCGAGATGTCGGGCAGTGCGGGGGCGGCGCTGCGGGCAGCGCGGGAACGGCGGGTGCGGGTCCGAGCCATGGCTCCGTTTGCTCCTTCGGTCGCGCCTCAGGCCCCCGCCCCGACGCGACCGATGTGTCCTGTTTCCTTCCGCGGTCGTCAGACCTCCAGCATCACCGGGATCACCATCGGACGCCGATGGGTCTTCCGGTACAGCAGGTCGGCGACATCGTCCTTGAGTGACTCGTGCAACTGCTTCCAGTCTATCGCGCGAGACTCTCCCCCGAGGACGTCCACCACCAGTTGGCGGACCTCCTCCAGCACGGCAGGCTCCTCGTCCGGGCCGATGAAGCCGTGGGACATCACCTGTGGCGGGCGGGTCAGTTTGCCGCCGTGGCGGTCGATGGTGGCGACGAACACGATGAACCCGTCATCGGCCAGCTTCTGGCGGTCGCGCAGGACGAAGTCGTCCACGTCGCCGATGCCGAGGCCGTCGACATACACGTAGTCGGCGGAGACCTTCTTGCCGAAGCCCGCGCCGTTGGCGTCGATCTCCAGCGCGTTGCCGTCGGTCAGGACGAAGGCGTTCTCCGGCGGCATTCCCAGCAGGATCGCAAGTTCGCGGTGCATCACCAGGTGGCGGTACTCGCCGTGGATCGGGACGAAGTACTTGGGCCGGACCAGCCGGTGGATGATCTTCAGTTCCTCGCGCGCGGCATGGCCGTGCACGTGGACGTCTGCGATCCGGCTGTAGAGCACGCGCGCGCCGGCCTCGTAGAGCAGGTCGATGTTGCGGGAGACCAGCTTCTCGTTACCCGGGATCGGGCTGGAAGAGAGGATGACGGTGTCGCCCTGCTGCACCGTGATCTGCTGGTGGGTGCCCGCCGCCATCCTCGTGAGGACGGAGGTGGGCTCGCCCTGCGAGCCGGTGCAGATGATGACGGTCTTCGCGGCGGGGTGGTTCCGCATCTCGTTCACGGACATGAGCATGTTCGCCGGTACCTTCAGGTAGCCGAGCTCACGCGCCATGTTCACGTTGTTGATCATCGACCGGCCGGTCACGAAGACCCGCCGCCCGTGCTTCGCGGCGGAGTCGATGACGATCTGCACGCGCGAGATGAGCGAGGCGAACGTGGTGACGATCACGCGGCCGTCGGCCGCGCCGATGTACCGGTCCAGCGTCTCCGCGACGCGCTGCTCGGATGGGGTGTAGCCCTCGACCTCCGCGTAGGTGGAGTCCGCGCACAGCAGCAGCGCGCCGTCCTCGCCGACGGTGGCGAGGCGGGCGAGGTCCGTGTGCTGGCCCATGATCGGTGTGTGGTCGAGTTTGAAGTCGCCCGTGTGGACGATCGGCCCGAGTGGCGTCTCGATAATCAGGCCGGCGGAGTCGGGGATGGAGTGCGAGACGGAGAAGAACTCCACCGAGAACGGCCCGACATCCACGATGTCGCCCGGCTCCACCACGTTCACCTCCGCAGTGTCGGCGAGGTGGTGCTCCTTCAACTTCACCTGCACGAGGCCGTGCGTGAGCTGGAGGCAGAAGACCGGCGCGTTCACCTCCCGCAGGAGGAACGGGATCGCGCCGATGTGGTCCTCGTGCCCGTGGGTCAGGAAGATCGCCTTCAGGCGCGAGGCATTCTGCATGACATAACTGATGTCCGGGATGATCAGGTCAACGCCGGGGTGGTCGGAGTCGGGGAACATGAGTCCCACGTCCACGGCGATCATGGTGTCGCCGTATTCGTAGATCATCATGTTACGGCCGATTTCCCCCAGCCCACCCAGGGGAATCACTCGTAGTTGGTCGGTCATGGGCGGGGCGCCTCGTCGGCTGGAGCGCTCGCGAGGAGCGCCGGGATCTGTTGGAAGTCCTGTTTCATCACCTCACGCAGCGAACCGGTGCGCAGGGCGGCGGCGGGGTGGTACATCGGCACCACCCACGTGGATCCGGCGCGCAGCGCGCGGCCGTGGATCGAAGAGATGCGCTCCCCGGGGAACCAGCGCGCCATCGAGAAGCGGCCGAGGGTGGCGATCACGCGCGGCCGGACCATCGTGATCTGCCGGTCAAGGTAGCCGCGGCAGGCGGCGATCTCGGCGGGTTCGGGGTCGCGGTTGCCCGGCGGCCGGCACTTCACCACGTTGGTGACGTACACGTCCTGGCGTGACCGGCCAATGGTGCCCAATAGCTCGTCCAGGAACTGGCCGGAGCGCCCCACGAAGGGCAGGCCCAACTCGTCCTCGCGCTGGCCGGGGCCCTCGCCAATGAGCATGAGGTCGGCCGGCATGGGGCCGGAACCGGGGACGGTGTGCGTGCGTGTCTTCGCGAGGATGCACGCCGGGCAGTCGGCAACCTCCTCGTACAGGTCAGCCGCGACGGCGGGGACCTCGTAGAGGGGGCGGAGCGCAGGCGGTGCGGTCAGGCGCGGATCAGCCACGCGGGAACCCTCCGGCCGAGGCGCGAGAGCGGTCCGGCACGACCGACGCGCGACGGTTGCAGGGGTGCGATGCATTGCCTGCAGGGTAACACCGAGGCCTGACGGGGGCAATGATTGGTATAAACAGATATACAGATGATCCGGTCAGTCGCGCCGGACGAGCCACGCCAGCCCGATGCCCAGGAAGTACAGGATGATGATCGGGCCACCCACCATCGACTGGGTGACCGGGTCGATCGTCGGCGTGACGACCGCGGCGATGATGAACGCCCCAACGATGGCGAACCGCCACCACTTCAGCAGCTGGCGTGCCGTCACCACGCGGAACTTCGCGAGCCCCATCACCAGCAGCGGGGTCTGGAACACCAGCCCCAGCACCAGCAGCATGCGCGTCACGAAGTCGATGTAGTTGCCGATCCGCCAGTCCGCCTCCGCGAAGGACTCTCCGAAGGTCAGCAGGAAGTCCAGCGTGAACGGCAGGACGAAGAAGAACGCGAAGGCGAGCCCGGCAGCGAAGGAGAGCGTGGCGCCGATCACGATCGGGAAGATCCACTTCTTCTCCCTGGAGGTCAACGCCGGGGTAACGAAGCCCAGGACCTGGATCAGGATCATCGGCATCGCCACCGAGATGCCGCCCAGGAGCGCCACGCGGAAGTAGACCACGATGTTCTCGAGCGGCTCGATGTACTGCGGGCGGAAGTCCGGCACGGACCGTCGCGCGGGCTCCAGCAGCAGTTCTATCACCCGGAACCCGATCGGCGGGACGAAGAAGATCGACATCCCGAGGATCACGGAGACGGCGACCCACGTCACGCGCCGGCGGAGCTCCATCAGGTGCTCCATCAGGGTCATCTCGCCGCCGGCACGCTCGCCTTCAGGTTCGCGGGGCGACTGGAGCTGGGCGGCGCTCACGAAACCGCCTCGTCCGGCTTCTGCTCGCTGGGCACAGGCGCGGCGTCAGTAGCAGACGGCTCAGCGACGGCCGGGGTGCCCGAAGCGGCGGCGGGGGCCGCCTCGCGCGCCGCGAGCGCAGCCTCGCGGGCGGCGGCGCGCTCCCGTTCCAGCCGGACAAAGGGGTCGTTCGGGTCGCGGTTCTCCCACCAGCCCTTCGCCGGGGCGGCGGCAGGGGTGGGGGCGGGAAGTCCTCCGGGCGCCGCCTCCGTCCCGCGGGCGACGCTGGAGGTCTGGTCGCCGATCGAACGGATCTCGGACTTCACCTGCCGGAGGTCGGCGTCCAGGCCCGCCGTCAGTTCACGCACGGACTGCAGGTCCCCGGTTTCGCGCGTGACTTCCTGCTCGATCTCATCGACCGCGGCACGGACATCCTTCATGACTTCGTTGCTGAAGGCGCGCGCGACCTTGTACCACCGGCCAGCCTGCCGCATGACCTGGGGGAAGTTCTGGGGGCCGATGAGGATGAGCGCGATGAGGAGGATCAGCCCTGCCTCAGACGCGCCGACGCCGAAAAGGTTCATGGTGTCCAATAGTACGCCCCGGCCAGTCTTGGGGACTGCCGGGGCGCACATGGTTGTTCGCGAGGTTCACACAGAACCGGGGCGAGCCTTACTCGTCCTCGATGCCCGCGTCCTTCAGATAGTCGACCGCGTCCTGCACCGTGCGGATCTTCTCGGAGTCCTCGTCAGAGATCTCCAGTTGCACGCCGTCCTTCGAGAATTCCTCCTCGATGGACATAATCAACTCGACGAGGTCGAGCGAGTCGGCATTGAGGTCGTCCACGAAGGACGCGTTCATCGTCACTTCGTCGTCATCGACGCCCAGTTGTTCGGTAATGAGTCCGCGCACCCGCTCGAAGATCGAAGCCACTGAAGGCAATCCTCCCAGTTAGTCGCCGTCGACATCGTCGTCGGCGACGGAATCGTCAGTTTCGTGCCGCACAGCCGCATCCAATGCGACGGCGCCGAGCACCCCGTTCACGAAGCGCCCGGATGACTCCGACCCGTAGCCCTTGGCGATTTCCACCGCTTCGTTGATGGCGGACCGGAGCGGCGCGGGCTCAGTATCAAAGAGCACTTCGTAGATTGCAAGGCGGAGCACATTCCGGTCCACGGCGGCCATGTCTTCCAAGGGGAAGGCCGGGGCGTGGCGCCGGATCACCTGGTCGATCTCGCCCTGGTGGGAGGTTACGCCAGCCACCAGCGCGCTCGTGAACGCCCGCGCGTCCGGGGTGAGCCCGGATTCCTGCAACTGGCGCACCAGGATGCCCTCCAGCGGGTGGCCGGAGAGGTCCGCCTCGAAGAGCGTGCGGAAGGCGACGATGCGCGAACGGCGTCGGGAGGTGCTGGCCATGAGGTTGGCGCGCCGGGCGGCGCTACGCCATCACCAGCCCGCCATCGACGTTGATCACCTGGCCGGTGATGTAGGACGCCGCGTCGGAGGCCAGGAACGCGACGACCGAGGCGATCTCTGACGCCTCGCCGTAGCGGCCCATCGGGATGCGCTGCCGGATCCCCTCCTTCTGCTCGTCGGTCAGGCCGGCGGTCATGTCCGTCATGACAAAGCCGGGCGCCACGGCGTTGACCGTGATCCCGCGGCTGGCGACCTCCTGGGCGAGCGACCGGGTGAAGCCGATGATCCCGGCCTTCGCGGCGGCGTAGTTCGCCTGGCCCGCGTTGCCGGACACGCCCACCACCGAGGTGATGTTCACGATGCGACCGCCGCGCGCGCGGATCATGTCGCGCAGCGCGGCCCTGGAGGAGAGGAAGGTGCCGCGGAGGTTGGTGGCCAGGACATCGTCCCACGCCTCCTCGGACATCCGCATAACCAGGTTATCGGCGGTCATGCCGGCGTTGTTCACGAGCACGGAGACCGCGCCCATGGTGTCCTTCACCTCCGCAAAGGCGCGTTCGATCTCGGAGGCCTCACGCACGTCGCAGAGGACGGGGCGCACCGCGACATCGAAGGCCTGGTTCAGTTCGACGGCGAGCGCCTCCGCGGCGGCCTGGCTCCCGCGGTAGGTGATGGCGACGGAGGCGCCGCCTCGCGCGAGTTCCGTGGCGATGGCGCGTCCGATGCCCCGTCCGCCGCCGGTGACCAGCGCGACCTTCCCCGTGAGCGGGCGGTGGCCCTGGGTCACGCCCGCGCCTCTTCGGCGGTGCTCACGTTGCGGATGCCGATCGCGCGGTCGATGCGCCGAACCAGGCCGGTGAGGACGCGGCCGGGGCCGAACTCGATCACCTGCGAGACGCCGGCGGCCTGCATCGTCTGGACGGAGGGCACCCACATCACGGGGCTCACGACCTGCGCGGCCAGTTCCTCCGGCAGCGCGGCGGCCGAGGTGATCGGCTGCGCGGTGACGTTGGAGACGACCGGGATCCCCGGGTCGCGGAACGCGACGGCCGCGAGGACCGCGCGCATGCCGTCGGCGGCGGACTGCATGAGCGGGGTGTGGAAGGCGCCGGCGACGGTCAGCGGCACGACGCGCGAAGCGCCGGCCTCGGCCGCGGCGGCGGAGGCCGCCTCC
>PHBR01000150.1 GCA_002840675.1 Chloroflexi bacterium HGW-Chloroflexi-9 | reverse complement strand
TGCTCGTGCTCCTCGGCCTCGCCGGCATCGGATACGGCGCGCTCCTCGCCGGCACTCGCTTCCCGGCGGCTGTGCCCGAGGCGGACGCCACCCCCGATGGGCGTGATGATGCCGCGCCCCGCCTCGGCCTCGCGCGCGAGTTGCTCGCCAACCTGCGTGCGGTGGCGCGCGACCGCGCCGCGCGGACGTGGTTGTTGTTCCTGTTCGTCCACGAGGTCGTGGAGGCGCCGATCGTGTTCCGGGCGATCTGGTTGTCGGACGAAGGTGGCATGAGCCAGGTGCTGGTGGGTGTGTACGTGCTGTTCGAGACGTTCGTGGCGCTGGTGGCAGTGCTGGCGCTGGATCGCTGGCTCACGAGTGTGCCCCCGCGACGGTTGATGCTGGTCGCCGCGCTCGGCCTGCTCGTGCTCTACCCGGCGTGGTATCTGCTGCCGGGGACGTGGGCTCGTTTTGTAGTGGGAGCGCCGCTGGGGTTCCTGTTCGCGCTGTTCTGGCCGATCGCGCGGAGCGAGTCGTTGACCACGGCGTCCGGGCGGCCGGGCGCCGTGACGGCGGTGAGCGCCGTCCTGGGGCTCCTGCCGCTGGCGCTGGTTGTGGCGCTCCTGGCGGAGGCAGTGGGGCTGACGGCCGCGCTGCTGGGGACGCAACTGCTGGGGATGGCGGCGCTCACCCTCGTCACCTGGCGATGGCTACCGGCGCGCACCGCGGCCCACGGCCTTACCGACTAGGAGGGCGGCTCGACCTCAAGGTTCGTCGCGCCCAGGTCCGACATGTCCATATCGACCTTGAGGATTTCCTGTCCCTGGGCGTTATGGCCGGTCAGCCTCAGCCGGACGGGCGTGCCCTGCTCTTCGGCAATCCACAGGTCGGCGACCCAGGTGGCGTCCGGCCCGGCCTCCGGCGGGAGGATCTGGCGGCCGGTCTGGAAGACGACCTCGAACTCCGCGGACGTCAGCGCGTAGTACCGGGAGGTATACCCGTTCACGACCTCCACCGTGTACGGGTATGCGTCCAGGCGTTCGCTGAGCGCCTCCAGGGAGAAGTCGTCGTCCACCGCGAAGATCGTGGCGGGGTGGTACTGCCTGCTGGCCAGGAGCGGGTTGACCTCCGAGGCGGAGCCTTCGCGCCATGGCCCTTCGCCGTCACGGGTCCAGCGCCGCTCACCGACGCGGGTGCTCTCCATCGTGAGCATCAGGTCGCCCAGGCTGAAGGAGCTGACGGAGTGCTCCCGGTCGGGCGCCACATAGGTGCCTTCTACGCGCAGGTTCACCGTGTCCCCGGGTTCCAGCAGGCCGGCGGGAAGGTCGCTCGCACGAGCCAGTGCCTCCGGGAGCATCACGATGTCCACGTTGAACCGATAGCCGCTGAGTTCGCCCAGCGGCCGCACGCGGAACGGAGCCGCAGATGCTCCCTCTGCCGCTTCGCCATCAGCGTCGTCCGAGCAGGCGCCGAGCAGTCCGATCATGGCGACCGCGATGAGGGCGAGCGCGGTACGCGGCCAGTCACGGAGTGCGCTCATGAGGGGCCTCCTGCCGGGGATGCGCGCCCCCCGTCGTGGGGGCGTGCGGGGTGCCGCGGGAAACCGCCTGTCGGGGCGGCACGTTACTGCTACGCGCGGGTTTGGTGAAGGGCGCCGTCGCTAGTCGAACTCGGAGCGCGGCTCGCCCTCGCGACGGAAGTACGCCAGCGACCGGTCCAGGTCGGCACGGCTGACGTGTCCGGCATTGTGCAGGTAGGTGAGCATCACCTCCAGCGTCAGGATGGCGTGGAACTTCACGCCCACCGCCTCCAGCCGCCGCGCAGCGCCCTGCTCGCGGTCGATCAGGACCACCGCGTTCATCACGTGCACCCCGGCGTCCCGGAGGCCAACCACGGTCTCCACGAGTGAGCCACCGCCGGCGGCGAGGTCATCCACCACCAGCACGCGCTGGCCGGGCCGGTAGATGCCCTCCACGTGCGGCGCCACCACCTCGTCGGGGCTCCTCGGCGGGCGGAGGTAGAGCAGCGGCTTCTCCATCTGGAGCGCCAGGGCGGTGGCGATGTGCAGGCCGCCGATGGGCACACCGGCGATCGCCTCGAACGGCTGCACGGTGGGCTTGCGCATCACCATGCCCATCTCCAGCTCGTCCTGGATCAGGCGCACCGTGCGCTTCAGCGCGTCCGGCCGAGAGATCAGCAGCTTCGCGTTCACGTACACCGGCGAGTTGCGCACGGTGCGGCCGAGGCTGAAGTCACCGAACTGGATCGCGCCCAGCCGCCACAGCGTCTCCGCAAGCCACAGCCGTCCCTGTGCGTCGTCTGCTGACTGCGTCATCGACGTCCCCCCACGGCGAGCGCGTCCGGGTTCACGAGGTGCTGCGGGCGCTGTCCGGTTAGCCCGGCGAGCAGTCCATCCACGGCAAGGTCGGCCATCCTGGTGCGGGTCTCCTCTGTGGCGCTCCCCAGGTGGGGGGCAATGACGAGATGGGGTGCGTCCAGCAGCGGGTCATGCACGGGCAGCGGCTCGGGCGTGGTCACGTCCAGCGCCGCGCCGCCGATCACCCCGTCACGTAACGCCCGCGCGAGCGCCACCTGGTCGACCCCCCCGCCTCGGGCGGTGTTCACGAAGATGGCGTGCGGCTGCATGCGCGCGAAGAACGCGTCGTCGCACATCTCCGCGGTCTCCGCGGTGAGCGGTGTGTGGATCGAGACGTAGTCAGACTGGGCAAGCAGCTCGTCTAGGTTCACGTACTCGCCGGGAAAGTCCGCCTGCGGCCGGCGGCCGTGGTACAGCACACGCATCTCGAACGCCGCCGCCCGCCGGGCGACCGCAGCGCCGATGCGGCCCGGGCCGATGATGCCCAGGGTGGCGCCGGTGACACGCTGCCCGAGCAGCCATGTGGGCGCCCACGGCCCCCACGCACCCTCGCGCACCGCCCGTTCGCCCTCCGGCAGGCGCCGTGCCGCAGCCAGCAGAAGCGCCCAGGTCATGTCCGCGGTGGTATCCGTGAGGACGCCCGGGGTGTTCGTCACCAGCACCCCTCGCGCCGTGCACGCGGCGACATCGATGTTGTCATAACCGACCGCCATGTTCGCCACGACGCGGATCCGAGGACAGGCGTCCAGCAGGTCGCCGTCCACGCGGTCGGTGAGCATCGGCAGGAGCCCCGTCTTCCCATACGTCTACGTCAGCCGCCTGCTGGAGGCGATGCAGCGGGCTTCCCGCCTGGACGCCGCCGGGCAGCCCCCGCGCGACAAAGACGCGCGGCGCCGGGCTCACGAGGCACGCCGGGGAAGGGGAGAGGGCATGGCCGGATTGTACCGTGGCAACCCGGTGCCGGCCGGATCACCACGCGAGGCGGCGATCCGGGAGCACCAGCGGCGCAGGCAGCCCTGATCCCATCGTCTCCGTCAGGCCGTCCAGATAGAGCCAGCCGGTGAGCGCGCAGGTCACCGCGTCCAGTTCGTCGTGAGAGATCGGCCGTCGCGGCAGGCCTCGGACGCCGCGCCTCTTCAGGCCGCGGCGGAGGCCGTCCACGCCGGCGCCCTTGCGGGGGATGCCCAGGATGTCCTGCGTCATCCCGGGGTAGACCTCTACCACCTCGTGCGCCATCTCCGTCAGCGTCTCGCGCAGGGCGATGCCCCGCAGCGTCATCTTCACCATCGAGGGCAGGAGCGCGGGGAACGGGCGGTATCCCTGCGCGGCGGCGAGCCGGTCGACCTCGCGCATGATCCCCACGCTGGCGCATGCGCACGTCGGGTCGGCGCAGTCACGGCCCTCCGGGAGGCCCAGCGGGGCATCGATGGCGACGAGGCGCGGGCGGTAGGCCTCCACCAGCGCGAAGATCTCCTCGTCCGTGCGGACCTTCGCGACGGTGAGGCAGCGGCGTGCCGCATCCATCACGGCGATGCCGGTGGGGTAGCGCGGCCCGCTGCGCAGGTCGACGCCGAGCACGAGCGGCTGCGCTGGTACACTCGTCGCCACGATGACCTCACGATTGATGACATGGTCGGGGCACGCGCCGCGTGACCTCGGTGGGAGGATAGATGGCTGAGCAGCGCCCCGGCGAGCCGTTCAAGCGGGTCGACGTCCACGAGGCGAAGGAGATGATCGACGCCGGCAACGTGCAGGTGATCGATGCTCGCGAGCCGTGGGAGCACGCGGAGGGCCATGTGCCCGGCTCCCTGCGCATCCAGCACATGGCCGTCCTGGTGCAGGCGGACAAACTGGCGCGCGACCGCCCGATCCTGTTCATCTGCAAGTCCGGCGCCCGCTCCGCCGTCGCCGCGGAGTTCGCCGCCTCGCTCGGCATCACGGACCTGTACAACGTGGACGGTGGGCACGAGGCCTGGGCGGCCGCCGGCTACCCGATGGAACTCGGCGACTGAGCCAGCGTTCCGGTGCTCTTACAGGACGGCCCCGCTAGCGCGGGGCCGTTTCCATACCTTGGTCCCGGGTGATCAAGGACAAAGGTCACTCTCCGTCTTCGCCACGTCTCGGCACGATCCGGTGGTACCGGAGGAGGTCCGAGATGGCGATTGAAGCGTTGATTGCGGCTGGGGTGCTGTTGTTCGTGGGGGCGGCGTTTGCGGTGTTCCTCGGCGTGTCGTCCAGCCGTATCGAGCACCAGCGCGAGCACGACGCGGGCAAGGCCGGCGCGCACTAGGCGCGGTTCCCCGGGCAGGGCGGCGGTCACGCGGAGGCGGGGCCGGTGCTATTCGTGTGGCGCAACTCCAGCAGCGTGCTGATCGCACCGAGGAGTTCGCGTGTGTCGAACGGCTTTTCCAGGTAGCGGACGTGCTCGCGGAGGGCCTGTCCGGCCTGGTCGCCCTCAATGTCCCCGGAGACCATCAGCATGCGCGTGGCCAGTTCCGGCCACCGCTGGCGGACCACATCGTAGAGCCCGGCGCCGCCCATCCCGGGCATGCGCACATCCGCCACGATGAGGTCGAACGGCGCGGACTCCAGCGCGCGCACCGCCTCCATGCCGTTGGCGGCGGTCGCCACCTCGTAGCCAGCTGCGGTCAGGATCTCCTGGGTGAGCGCGCGGATCGGTGCTTCGTCGTCCACGACGAGGATGCGCGTGCCGGCCGTCACCGGCGTGACGATGTCGGACGTCAGCAGCGGCCGGGCGGCGGGCAGTTCCATCACGACCTGTGTGCCGCCGTTCGGGCCGCTCTCCACCCAGGTGCGTCCACCGTGCCCCGTGACGACGCCGTACACGATCGATAGCCCCATCCCCTCGCCCGCTCCGACCTCCCGCGTCGTGAAGAACGGCTCGAAGATCCGCGCGCGCACGTCGTCCGGGATGCCGGGACCGTTGTCCCCGAAGGTGATGATGACGCGGCCATCTACGGTGGCCGTGGTGATCGTGATCTCGCCACCACGGGACTGGAGCGCCTGCTGGGCGTTGTTCAGCAGGTGGAGGAACACATCCTCGAACTGCGACTCGTCCGCCTGCACGTCCGGCACATGGCCGAAGCGCGGGATCACGCGGATGTCGTCCATCTCCAGGGCGTACCGGCGAATGTCGATGACGCGACGGATGATGCGCTCGAGGTCGATCGGGTAACGCTCGGCGGGCCGCTGGCGGGCGAACGAGAGCAGGTTGCGGACGATGCGCGAGGCGCGCGCCGCCTCCGACTCGATCGTCTCGATCGCTTCCTCACGCTCCGTGCCCTCCAGCGACGAGAGGATCTGCGCGTAGCCGAGGATCGAGGTGAGCGGGTTGTTCAGTTCATGTGCGACGCCCGCCACCAGTTCGCTCAGCAGCCCCAGGCGCGGCGCCGGGTCGGACGTGACACTTGGCGCCGGCGCGGGCGGGGTGGCGACCGGTGGGACGGCGAGCGGTGGTGGGGCCAGCGGCCGCGGTTCCGGTGCGACC
>PHBR01000030.1 GCA_002840675.1 Chloroflexi bacterium HGW-Chloroflexi-9 | reverse complement strand
AAAATGGCTTCGTTGTTGTCGCCCGAAGGCGCCACGGCTGCGGCAAATCTGGCCAAGTTTGTCGGTGCCGATATCGATGGTCTGTTTATTGCACGCACCGGCTACACCGGTGAAGACGGCTACGAGGTGATCGTGCATGAATCCAGTGCGGTGGACCTGTGGAACCGGTTGCTCGCCGCAGGTATCAAGCCTGCAGGCTTGGGCGCACGCGACACCTTGCGGCTGGAGGCGGGCATGCCGCTGTACGGCCAGGATATGGATGAAACCGTGAGCCCACTGGAAGCCGGGCTGGCATGGACGGTCAGTCTGGACACTGATCGCAGTTTCATCGGTCGGGCTGCGCTGGAAAATCAGAAAGCGCAGGGCGTGCCACGGCAAACCATCGGTCTGGTGATGGACGACAAGGGTGTGTTGCGCCACGGTCAGCGTTTGTTGAGCGCGGCCGGAGCTGGCGAAATCCTCTCGGGTACCTTCTCCCCGACGCTCGGTCTGGCTATTGCCATGGGCCGTGTTCCTGCTGGCGAGGCGGGTGCGGTGCGGGTGGATATCCGTGGCCGCGAAGTGCCGCTTCGTGTGGTCCGCATGCCGTTTGTTCGTGACGGCAAGGCGCAGCCCGAGGTATTGGTCTGACACGGTGATCGCATTGAACCGTGTTGCGTTTAGTACAATGTGCCCGTCCGCGAAACCCGGCCATCGGGTCAGGCAGGGGCATCAAATCCCCAGTCCACGTTTTGCCGTCCACAATCAGCCTCAATGCAGGAGCCAGTCATGAGTGAAATCCCGGGTGATCTGAAGTTTCTCAAGTCCCACGAGTGGGCCCGTCTTGAAGATAGCGGCCGCGTCACGGTCGGCATTTCCGATCACGCACAGGGTTTGCTCGGCGATCTGGTTTACGTCGAGTTGCCAAACGTTGGCGATGAGGTTGAGCAATCGGTTGGTGTAGCAGTGGTCGAATCGGTCAAGGCTGCCTCGGATGTCTATAGCCCGGTGTCGGGCACGGTGGTTGCAGTAAACACCGAACTGGCCGACAAACCCGAAACGATCAATGAAGATGCTTACGGCGAGGGCTGGATATTTGTTGTCGAGATGTCAGAACCCGACCAGCTCAACGAGTTGCTCACGCCAGATGATTACGCCGAGTTGATCGAAGACGAAGCACATTGACTCCCACCGGCCGCATTGCGGCCGGTTTCATTACGGGGAATCTCTTGAAACCATAGCGAGCGGCCCGAGTGCAAGGCGCACGGAGCGCAGGAACCGCAGTGTACATATGCGTACATGAGGGTTTCGAGCACCGCGCAACGAAGCAATCGGGTCGCGCGGTAGGTTTCAAGAGGTTCCCTACAGCCGTCTGGAATCCTGTCATGCCATTCATTCCCCATAGCGAAACCGATGTCAACAGCATGTTGCATGCCATCGGTGTCGCGCAAATCGAAGACCTGTTCGACGAAATCCCCGAGTCGCTGAAGATTGGCGCGCTGGATCGGGAGTCCCGGTGGCTGCAGCCGACCTTCTCCTGACGAATTACATCCCCGTCCTGCTTGCTACCGTTGTCGGCTTCATCATGGTCATCACGGCGCTGCTGGCGGCCCGCCTGCTCGCGCCGTTCTCCCACGAAGCCGGCAAGGGCACCACCTACGAGTGCGGCATGCTGCCCCTGCGGCGCGCGTCGACCAATGTGGGCATGCGGTTCTACCTGTACGCGATCCTCTTCGTCATCTTTGACGTGGAGGCGGTGTTCATCTTCCCGTGGGCGCTCTCCTTCATCGGGATCGGCGCCTTTGCTTACTGGCTCATGGTGATCTTCATCGCCATCCTGGCGCTCGGCCTCGGCTACGCCTGGAAGAAGGGAGCCCTGCAGTGGCGGTAACGCCCGGCATGGTCACGACCCCGGAATCCCCCGTCACCGTCCCGGTCATCACGCCGGAGCCGGTGGAAATCCCGCTGCCCGTCATCCCTGGCGAACACCCGAACGAGGCCCCTCGCCTGGTCCCGGTGGAGCTGCGCCCCGGCAAGGCCCTCTACAAGCAGGTCCTTCCCGGCGTCATGCAGGCCCCGCTGGACCTGCTGCTGGGCGCCAGCCGCAAGTCCTCGCTCTGGCCGATGACCTTCGGCCTCGCCTGCTGCGCCATCGAGATGATCGCCACGTTTATGTCGCACTACGACCTGGACCGCTTCGGCATCGTGCCGTGGCCGTCCCCGCGACAGTCGGACGTGATGATCGTGGCCGGCACCGTCACCAAGAAGATGGCCCCGGCCGTGAAGCTGCTCTACGAACAGATGCCGAACCCCAAGTGGGTCATCTCCATGGGCGCCTGCGCCACCAACGGCGGCCCCTACACCCGGTACGACCGCGTGCTCCAGGGCGTGGACAAGATCATCCCCGTGGACGTGTATGTCCCGGGCTGCCCGCCGCGTCCCGAGGCGCTCATCGACTCCCTGCTCTCGCTCCAGGACATGATCATGGAAGAGCGCGGGAGCATGGGTCGATGACGACCGAGGAGACCACGCAGCCCGTCGCGGACTTCTCTGGCACCATCTGGGCCGAGGTCGACCGCGCACTCTCCGGCGTCACCGTGCGCCCGGAGCGCGGCCTGATCGACGTCATCGCGCACATCCCGCGCGACGAGGTGGTCACCGCGCTCCGTCGCCTGAAGACGGACGCCGCGCTGCACTTCGACTACCTGCGCAGCCTCACCGCCATCGACCGCGAGGCCGACGGCATTGAGGTCGTCTACCACCTCTACTCCACAGACAAGAAGCACAACCTCACCGTGAAGACCACGCTGCCGACGACGGACCTCAACGTCCCCACGGCGACGACGGTCTGGCGCGCGGCGAACTGGCTGGAGCGCGAGACCGCGGAGATGTTCGGCATCCAGTTCACTGGGCACCCGGACCCGCGCACGCTGCTGATGCCGGAGGACATGACGGACGTCCACCCGCTCCTGAAGTCGCACCCGCTCGCCGAGATCGAAGTCCTGCAGGGTGAAGGCATGGGCTACCCGGAGGAGGGCGCGTAATGGTCACCGAGCGCGCTCGTGAGTTCGACACCCAGGACCTGCTGATCAACGTCGGTCCGCAGCACCCGTCCACGCACGGCGTGTTCCGGATGGTGCTGGAGATCGACGGCGAACTGGTCAAGGACGTGATCCCGTACATCGGCTACCTGCACCGCGGTGCGGAAAAGCTGTGCGAGACCATGGACTACCGCCAGGGCATCGGCTTCATGGACCGCACGGAGTACCTCGCCGCGTTCAACGCGGAGCTCTCCTACGTCATGGCGGTCGAGGCGCTCGCGGGGCTTGAGGTTCCGGAGCGCGCGCAGTGGATCCGCATGATCCTCTGCGAGCTGAACCGCATCTCCAGCCACTTCATGTTCATGGGCGCCTTCGGTGTGGACACCGGCGTCATGGGCACCCCGTTCATCTACGGCTGGCGCGAACGCGAAGGGATCATCGACCTCTTCGAGGAGATCTCCGGCGACCGCATGATGTACGCCTACTTCCGCCCCGGCGGGCTCGCCTGGGACGTGACGACGAACTTCAAGGCGCGCGTGCGCGAGGTTCTGAAGTCCATCACCCAGGGCATCAAGGACTTCGACGGCCTGTTCACCGAGAACGAGATCTTCGTCGCCCGCACCAAGGGCGTCGGCTACATCTCCGCCGAGGACGCGATCGACTACGGCATGAGCGGCCCGTCGCTGCGCGCCTCCGGCGTGCCGATGGATGTCCGCCAGGACGAGCCGTACCTGAAGTACGCCGAGATCGACTTCAAGGTCATTACCGGTGAGCACGGCGACGTGTTCGACCGCTACTACTGCCGCCTCCAGGAACTGCGCGAGTCCGTGAAGATCATCGAGCAGTGCCTGGCGAAGATGCCGGACACCGGTCCGATCATGCCGGAGAAGATGCCGCGCATGCTCCGCACGCCCCCCGGCGAGGTCTACATCCGTACCGAAGCGCCGCGTGGCGAGTACGGCGTCTACCTGGTGAGCAACGGCGGCAACCGCCCCTACCGCCTGAAGGTGCGGAGCGCCTGTCTCTCCAACCTCCAGGCGCTGAAGCAGATGTCCGTGGGCCAGTACGTGGCCGACGCGATCCTGGTGCTGGGTTCGATCGACATCGTCCTGAGTGAGGTCGACCGCTAGTGAACACGGACCTGTTCGGCCTTCAGGTGAACGTATGGGCGGATGCCGCGCTGCGGCTTCAACTCATCGTGGTCTTCATGACGGTGGTCGTGATGGGCCTGATCTGGGCGGAGCGCCGTATCCTCGGCCGCTTCCAACAGCGCATCGGCCCCCAGAAGACCGGCCCGTTCGGCCTCCTCCAGTCCCTGGCGGACGCGGTGAAACTCGTCGGCAAGGAAGACCTCCGGCCGAAGAACGCCGACCCGTGGACGTTCGAACTGGCCCCGTTCCTGGTCTTCATCCCGATCTTCATGGGCTTCGTGATCGTCCCGTTCCTCGTGGGCTGGAACATCAAGGTCCTGGAGCTCGGCCTCCTCTACTTCGTCGCCATCTCGTCCGTGAACATCGTCGGCTGGGTCATGGCCGGCTGGGGCTCGGACAACCGCTACGCGATGATCGGTGGCCTCCGTGCTGCCGCCCAGTCGATCTCCTACGAGCTCCCGCTCGTCCTCTCGCTCCTCTCGGTAGCGATGGTCGCGGGCACGCTGAACCTGGACGAGATTGTCCGCCAGCAGGGCTCCGTCCCCTACATCGTCTGGCAGCCGATGGCCTTCGCCATCTTCTTCATCGCCGCCCTCGCGGAACTCAACCGCGCCCCCTTCGACATCCCGGTCGGTGAGTCCGAGGTCGTCGGCGGCCCGTTCGTCGAATACTCCGGCATCCGCTGGTCCATGTTCATGCTGGCGGAGTACGCCGGCCTGCTGATCATGGCGGTCGTGGGCGCTTCGGTGTTCCTCGGCGGCTACGCCTGGCCGCTGGGCGAGGAACTCGGGCTCGGCTGGCAGGTCGTCCTCGTGGGCGCGAAGGCCAGCCTGATCATCTTCGCGGTCTTCTGGATTCGCGCTTCACTGCCGCGTCTCCGCATCGACCAGCTGATGGGCTACTCCTGGAAGATCCTGCTCCCGCTGGTGCTGGTGCAGATCCTCGTGAACGGGCTGGTGCTGGTGTACGGCTGGAGCGAGGCCATCCTGGGCGTCGTCGGCCTGGCGGGGGTTGTCGCCCTCGTCTCCATCACCGGCCGCGCCGCGAACCGCCCGCGCCAGATCCCTGCGCGCGCCGCGGCACTGAAGGGTGAGGCAGCCTAGATGAAGGGCATCGCCAAGAGCCTGTTGACCACGCTGTCGACGTTCAGCCGTAAGCCGGTGACGCGCGACTACCCGAACGTCCACAAGGCGCTGCCGGAGCGCGACCGCGCCTTCCCGCTGCTGCTCTGGGACCAGGACATCGACGAGCCGTTCTGCACGGGCTGCCACGCCTGTGAGCGCGCCTGCCCAGTCGAGTGCATGACCGTGCTGATGAAGGACAACCCGAACCACAAGTCCGTGGGCGGCACCTCCTCCCGGCGCAAGATCATCGACAAGTTCTGGATCGACTACGCGCGCTGCATGCGCTGCAACATCTGCGTCGAGGTCTGCAACTTCGACGCGATCGCCATGAACAACACCTGGACCGGCCACGAGACCTCCGTGCATGACCGCAAGGACCTCGTCATGGACCTCCAGATGCTGCTGTCTCAGTCCCACGCCGGCGCCATCAAGGAATGGGTGCCGGTTATGGCCCGCCTGACCTGACCCGAACGATCGAGGATCTGCGCGTGTTCGACCGACTCCCGCTCCCGTCGCAACTCGACCGCACCATCATGGCGGGCGGCACCATCGCGGGCCTCGTGGCCGCGCCGGTGCTGATCGTGCTGCTCGGCCTCCAGATCACGGGCACCATCTCCGCCGTGGAAATGGTCTTCTACATGGCCGCGGGCGTGGTCCTGGGCGGCGCGCTCGGTGCCGTCCTGATCAAGAACATCGTCCACGCCTCCCTCAGCCTGATCGCCACGCTCCTGGGCGTCGCCGCCCTCTACCTGCTGCTGCTGACCGAGTTCATCGCCCTGGTGCAGGTGCTGGTGTACGGCGGCGGCGTCATCATTCTGCTGCTCTTCGCGCTGATGATGACCAACGCGCAGGACGACCCGATTGTGCAGGACGGCTCGCAGAAGCCGTTCGCCTTCGGTGTCGCGGTGCTGATCGGTGGCGTCTTCGTCACCGCCCTCCTGGACGCACAGTGGGGCGACCCCACGGCCGCCGTGATTCCCTTCGTGGACTTCGGCGCGCGCATCTTCCGTGACTTCAGCGTCCCGGTGATCATCGTGGCGGTCCTGCTGGACATCGCCCTCACCGGTGCCTTCGTGAACGCGCGGCGCGCCGAAGCGCACGACGAGGAGGGCCGCTCGTGATCCCGATCGAGAACTTCCTCGTCCTCTCCGCCCTGCTCTTCGCGATCGGCTTTTACGGCGTCCTGGCACGCCGGAGCGCGATCCTCATCCTGATGTCCGTCGAGATCATGCTGGCTGGCGTGGCGATCAACTTCATCGCCTTTGCGTCCTACCTGGACCATGACGCCTTCAGCGGTCTCGTGTTCGCGCTGTTTGTGATTACCGTCGCCGCGGCCGAGGTCGGCCTGGCGCTTGGTGTGGTGCTCCGGCTCTTCCGCGAGCGCCGCACCGCCAACGTCGATGAAGCGAACAGCCTGAAGTGGTAATGGCCGCGCGGCGGGATCGCCGCGCTTCGGCTCGCTGCAGGGGGAGGTAGGCCCGCATGGGCATGGAGCAGGCCTGGGTACTGCCGGCCATTCCGGCCGTCCTCTTCGTCGTGATCGCCCTCTTCAACGGGCTGATGCCACGACGGGGCGACTTCCTCGCGATTCTTGGCATGGCGACCGTCGTCGGCCTGGTCTTCGTCATCCTGGTGGAGTTCCAGGGCGCCTTCCAGGGCGGCCTCTTCACGCCCGAGGGCGCGAACGCCTACGCCTTCGACTGGATCAACATCGGCCAAGGCTTCTTCGTGATCGAGTTCTCCACCTACGTGGACGCGATCACCATGGTCATGCTCCCGGTCGTGACCATCGTCGCCCTCATGGTGATGGTCTACTCCGTCGGCTACATGCACGGCGAGGTCCGCTACGGCTGGTACTTCGCGGTCCTCTCCCTCTTCGTCGCCGCCATGCTCACGCTGGTCGTCTCCGGCAACCTCATCCAGCTCTACCTGGCATGGGAGGGCGTGGGCCTCGCCTCCTACCTCCTGATCGGCTTCTACTGGGAGCGCCAGTCGGCCGCGGAGGCCGCCAAGAAGGCGTTCATCACCACCCGTATCGGTGACGTCGGCCTCCTGATCGGCATCATCCTGCTCTGGCGGGCCACCGGTACTTTCGACATCCAGGAGATCATCTCCGCGGCCACCTCCGGCCAGATCGGCGACCGCTACCTCACCATCGCGATGCTGTTCCTCTTCGGCGGCGCGGTCGGCAAGTCCGCCCAGTTCCCGCTGCACGTCTGGCTCCCGGACGCCATGGAGGGCCCGACCCCCGTCTCCGCCCTCATCCACGCCGCCACGATGGTTGTCGCCGGCGTCTACCTGGTCGCCCGCTTCTCGCCCGTGTACGCGGAGGTCCTCGTCGCCCGCGACGTGGTCCTCTACACCGGCCTGATCACGGCGATGATGGCCGCCTC
Organism: Chloroflexi bacterium HGW-Chloroflexi-9; assembly: GCA_002840675.1. Lineage (GTDB taxonomy): Bacteria > Chloroflexota > Dehalococcoidia > UBA2979 > UBA2979 > W-Chloroflexi-9. The sequence continues at coordinate 20,665 of PHBR01000030.1, read as the reverse complement.
GATGGGCCTCGTGACGACCGACATCAAGCGCGTGCTGGCGTACTCCACCGTGTCGCAGCTGGGCTTCATGTTCGTCGCGCTCGGCGTCGGCGCCGTGGGCGCGGCGATGTTCCACCTGTTCACCCACGCCTTCTTCAAGGCGCTGCTCTTCCTGGGCTCCGGCTCGGTCATCCACGCCACCCACCAGCAGGAGGTCGGCGCGCTCGGCGGCCTGCGCAAGAAGCTCCCGATCACCACGGCGACGTTCATCATCGGCAGCCTCGCGCTGTCCGGGATCCCGATCTTCGCCGGCTTCTTCTCGAAGGATGAGATCCTGCACTACGTGCAGGCAGACGGCGGCCCCGTGGTCTACGTGCTGCTCGCCGGCACCGCGCTCCTTACCGCCATCTACACCACCCGCCTGGTCCTGCTCACCTTCTTCGGCGAGCCGAAGGACCACCACGCCTACGACCACGCGCACGAGTCCGGCCCGGCGATGGCGCTGCCGCTCATCTTCCTCGCCGTGCTGGCGACGGTGGCCGGCTTCTTCGTCTTCGACCAGGTGGGCGAGGCCCTCGGCTTCGCCGGCGGCATCGGCGCGCTCGTGTACATCGATCACCCGCACCACTTCACGCAGGTGGACTACGCCTTCGCCGGCATCGCGACGCTGACCGCGCTCGCGGGCATCGGCATCGGCATGGCGTACTGGCGAGGCGACGCCCGCCGCGCCGTGCAGGCGCGCGCCTGGGCGCCGGACCTGCACGCGCTGCTCGCGAACCGCTACTACATGGACGACCTGTACCAGGGCATCATCAACCGCGTCATCCTGGGCGCGGCCACCGTGGTGGCCTGGTTCGACAAGCGCATCGTCAACGAGACCGGCGTGGATGGTGGCGCTCAGACCATCTCCTACCTCGGTTACCGGCTGAAGTTCCTGCAGACGGGTCGCATCCCGAACTACGCGCTCGGCATGGCCGTGGGCGTGGTCGCGCTGGCGATCGTTGCGGTCGGCACGCGCGGCTAGTCCGCCCGAGGCCGGCCGGCGCGGCACCGGCCGCGCGTGAGCGAAGGGGTACCGCGCGGCTGACTGCGCGGTCGATGGAGATGGTGACGCCTCGGCGGGTCCTCTGAGGAGGGCGCGCCGCAGGTGAGCGTGAAGATGATGGGGACGTGAGGGACCGATGACCGAATCTGACGGCTACGTCCTGCTGGCACTCTTCCTGGTGCCCCTGGGTACCGCGGTGCTGCTGATGCTGGTTCCCTCTCGCGAGCGGGCCGTCATCATCGGTGTCACGGCGCTCTCCTCCACCGCCATGCTCGCGCTCTCCCTCTACACCTTCGCGTCCTACTCCTTCGCGGAGGGACAGCAGTTCCAGGGCGTCCTGGCGTTCACCTGGATGGAGAACATGGGCGTCCTCGGCGCCGATGGCATCCAGGTGAAGGTCGGCATCGACGGCATCACCGCCTCCCTCGTCCTCCTCACCGGCATCGTCATCGTCCCGGGCACATGGGTATCCTGGAAGGTGCAGCACCGCACGAAGGACTTCTTCGTCCTCCTCTACATCCTCACCTCCGGCGTCTTCGGCGTGTTCGTCCTGCTGGACCTGTTCTTCTGGTTCATGGCGTACGAAGTGGCTCTGCTGCCGATGTACCAGCTCATCGCTATCTGGGGCTCCACGCGCAAGGAATACGGCGCGATGAAGCTGATGATGATGCTGATGGCCGGGTCCATCTTCATCTTCACCGTCATCTTCGCCCTCTACACGCACGTCGGCGCCGGCACCTTCGATATGGAAGTGCTGATCAACGCCCAGAAGGATGAGAACTTCCAGAAGGTCTTCTTCCCGCTGGTGGTCATCGGCTGTGGCGCGCTGGGTGCGATGTTCCCGTTCCACTCCTGGTCGCCGGACGGTCACGCCTCGGCGCCCACGGCGGTGTCCATGCTCCACGCGGGCGTGCTGATGAAGGTCGGCGCGTTCGGTGTGCTGCGCCTGGGCTTCCAGATGATGCCGGAGGGCGGCGCGTTCTGGGCCCCGGCGCTGATCGTGGTCGGCATCGTTGCCGCCCTGTACGGCGCCATCTCCGCCCTCAAGCAGACCGACATGAAGTTGATGATGGGCTTCTCGTCCATCTCCCACATGGGTTACGTGTTCCTGGGCCTCGGCACGGTGAACGTGATCGGCTGGAGCGGCGCAGTCCTGCAGATGACCGCCCACGGCCTGATGACGGCCCTCTTCTTCCTCCTCATCGGTGGCATGTACGACCAGGCGCACAACCGCGACATCCCGAACTTCTCGGGCATGGCGAAGCAGATGCCGATCTGGACCGTGTTCTTCATCCTCGCGTCGCTGGCCTCGCTCGGCCTGCCCGGGCTGTCAGGCTTCGTCGCGGAGGTCCACATCTTCATCGGCGCGTTCCGCGCCTACCCGATCGTCGGCGGCCTGGCCGTCCTGACGGCGGCCATCACCGCCACCTATCTGCTGCGCATGCTGTCGCAGGCCTTCTTCGGGGAGATGAACCCGAGGTGGACCGGCCTGAAGGAGATCACCTGGGCGGAGCGCGCGGGCGCCACCGTCCTCGCGCTCGCGATCCTCACGCTCGGCCTCTGGCCGTCGCCGTGGATCGACCGCATCGGCCCGTCCATCATCCAGATCGCCGGCGTGGGCCTGTAGCGCGCGAGTCGAGAGAGCCGGAGGACCACCAGTGACGGACGTGCTCGGAAACGCGCTCAACTTCCGCTACGCACTACTGCTCCCGGAGATCGTGATCGCCCTCACGGCGGTGGCGATCCTCTTCCTGGACGCATTCAAGGCCGAGTTCAAGGTCGGCTATCGCGCCCTGCCGCTGCTCGCCGTCGCCGGCTTGCTCGGCGCCGGTGCGCTGAGCCTGGTCTGGGTGAACGAGACGGACGAGTTCTCCCGCCTCATCACCGTCGACAACTTCACCACGTTCTTCCGCATGCTCTTCATTGGCACCACGGTCATCGTGATCGTCGGCTCGCACGAGTACATCGAGAAGCACGTCAACCACCATGGCGAGTTCTACGCGCTGTTGCTGCTCTCCACCGTGGGCGCCATCTACATGGCGGCCGCGCGCGACCTGCTGACCGCGTACCTCTCCGTCGAGGTGCTGTCGTTCTCCCTCTACGTCGCCGTGTCGCTCGCCAAGAACGACCTCCGCTCCGGCGAGGCCGCCCTGAAGTACGTTCTGCTGGGCGGCGTCGCCTCCGCGATGCTGCTCTACGGCCTGAGCCTCATCTACGGGGTCACCGGCTCCACGCAGTACACGGAGATGGCCGCGGCGCTGTCCGCCTCGGACGGCAGCACGGACATGGCGCTGATGCTGGGCCTGGTGCTCGTGATCGGCGGCCTCGGCTTCAAGGCCTCCGCCGTCCCGTTCCACATGTGGACCCCGGACGCGTACGAAGGCGCCCCGATCCCGGTGACGGCCTACCTGTCCGCCACCTCCAAGGCGGCCACGTTCGCCCTCATCCTCCGCTGGTTCGCCGGGCCGCTGTACCCGGTCGCGGAGGACTGGCGCTGGATGATGTCCACCCTCGCGGTGGCCACCATGGTCGTCGGTAACCTCGTGGCGCTGCAGCAGACCAACCTCAAGCGCTTCCTCGCCTACTCCTCCATCGCGCAGGTCGGCTACATGCTGATGGCGGTGGCGGGCATGGGCCCGGAGACGGCGTCCGCGCTGCTGGTGCACCTGGGCGGCTACCTGGTGACGAACCTGGCGGTCTTCACCGGTGTCATCCACTTCTACAACCGCACCGGCAAGGAAGGCATCGCCGACCTCAAGGGTCTGGCGGAGACCAACCCCTACTTGGCGCTCGTGCTGACGGCGGGCCTGTTCTCGCTCGCCGGCATGCCGCTGCTGGCCGGCTTCTTCACGAAGTTCATCCTGTTCCAGGCCGTCGTGGAGGCAGACTATCTCTGGCTCGTCGTCGTCGGCGTCGTCGCGAGCACCATCTCCCTCTACTACTACCTGATGGTCATCAAGCAGATGTACCTGTACGAGCCGGTCGGTGACACCACGCGTTGGCGCATCTCCCCCACCGGCTACCTCACCACCGGCGCCCTGCTGGCGGCGGTCGTGGTGCTCGGCATCTGGGGCACGCCCCTCTACCGCGTCTCGCACGAGGCCGCACTGGCGCTCTTCGCCGCCGGCTGAAGCTGACCGCCGGCCTCCCGGCCGGAGAACGACGGACACAGAGAAGCCCGGCCGCGAGGCCGGGCTTCTTCGTGTCCTCGGTCGGGGCGAACCCCGCGGGGGCTACTTCTTGAGGCGGACGGTGCCGGTCCCCGGCGTGGAGACGGAGCCGTCCTTGCGGCGGACGCCCACCTCGAGGTCGACCAGGTGCTCACCGCCCTGCTCGTACTTCTTGGTGATCTTGCCGAAGATGGTCACGTCCTCGCGGGCGATGTCCATGCCGCGGTAAGAGACGTCCCACTGCTTCACCCAGCCGTCGTCGCCGGCGATCTCGTCCAGCAACTTACCGACCCACATGCCCTTCAGGGCGCCGTGGACAATGATGTCGGGCAGCTTGTTGTTCTTGGCGAAGTTGTCATCGTAGTGAATCTGGTAGAAGTCGCCTGAGGCGGCGGCCCAGATCACGAGTCGCTGCGAGTCGCTCGCCTCGACCGTCTCGAATTCCTGGCCCTCGGACACGGAGTCCCAGGTCTGCGCTGCTGGCATGGTGCCTCCTAGTACGAGAGCCCGGTGCCCCGGGTCTTGGCCACGACCTTGCGGTCAGACTTCCGCGTGTAGACGGTCTCCGACACGCGGATCATCATCTGGCCGAACGCGGCGCTCGGCACGATCTCCAGGCTGGTCAGCGTAGTCACCGCCTCCAGCACGTCGCCCGCGAACACGCGCTCCAGCGGCTCCACGGCGGTGCCGCCGTTGAGGTTGCGCTTGAACGGGCTTTCGAACGAGGCCTGCCGAGCCGTGGTCTTGTTCGGGTTCCACACGGGCATGCCCAGGTAGCCGGGAGGCGCCTGGATGGCCGGGAATCCCTTGGCCTTGGCCGCGTCGTCGTCGAAGTAGACCGGGTTCTTGTACCCGACCGCACGGGCGAACGTCCGGATACCCAGCGACGTCACCTCGTACAACGTCGGCTCGCCGGGCTTCCCGACGGCCGCCTTCATCTCTGGCGTCAGTTCCATGACTTCAGCCAAGTCCGCCTCCTCTTCCATCGTCACGCCCCGTCACCTCCGCCCGAGGGCGGTCGATGCGTGGCCCTATCTCCCCGAATAGCGGCGGGAGCATAGCAGCCCGCGACGGCTCTCGTCAGTCGCCCTGCGGGAGTCTGGGTGGATCCGTGACAAGGCGGTGGCGAGGGTGAAGAGAGGCACCCTGGGGAGGCCCGGCCCGCGGGAGTGGCTAGAGCAGGGGCCCGGCCGCAGGAGTGGCTAGAGCAATGGCCCAGCTGGTGGCAGCGGTTAGAGGAGAGGCAGGTAGCGGTTCAGCTCGAACTGCGAGACCTGGCGGCTGTACTCCGCCCATTCGAGCTTCTTGTTCTGCACTAGCGCCTCAAAGACGCGGTCGCCCAGCGTCTCGCGCATCAGCGCGGACTCCTCGAACAGCGCGATCGCCTCCCCCAGCGACGCCGGCAGCGAAGCGACGCCGCGGGCGGCACGTTCCTCGTCGGTGAGTTCGCTCACCGGTACGTCGGAGGGTGCAGGCAACTCGTAGCCGTGTTCGATGCCGGCCATGCCGGCGGCAAGCACCGCGGCGAAGGCCAGGTACGGGTTGCAGGCCGAGTCCGGCGAGCGGTACTCCACGCGCGCCGCCGCCTCCTGCCCCGGCCGGTGGGCGGGCACGCGCACCAGGTCCGAGTTGTTGTGGAACGACCAGGAGGTATACGTCGGCGCCTCGTAGCCCGGCACCAGCCGCTTGTAGGAGTTCACCCACTGGTTGGTCACCAGCGTGATCTCCGGCGCGTGCCGCAGCAGCCCCGCCATGAAGTGCCGGCCGTCCGCGGAGATCTCGCCCGGGGAGGCGCTGTCGAAGAAGACGTTCTCTTCGCCTCGGAACAGCGACAGCTGCAGGTGCATCGCGGAGCCGTTCTCGTCCTGGAGCGGCTTCGGCATGAAGGAGGCGTAGACGCCGTGGCGCATCGCCACTTCCTTCACCACCAGGCGGAAGGTCATCACCGCGTCCGCCATGGTCAGGGCGTCCGTGTAGCGCAGGTCCATCTCGTGCTGGCTCGGGGCGACCTCGTGGTGGCTCAACGCCACGCCGATGCCCATGTCCTCCAGCATCAGGACCGTCTCCCGACGCAGGTCGGAGCCGCTGTCCATGGGCGTCAGGTCAAAGTACCCGCCCCGGTCCAGGACTTCCGTCTGCTTCGAGTCCTTGAAGTAGAAGAACTCGATCTCCGGCGACACGTAGAAGGTGAACCCGCGCTCGGCGGCGCGGGAGAGGACGCGCTTCAGGACGCCTCGAGGGTCGGCGGAGAACGGCTCGCCGTTCGTGCGCAGGATGTCGCAGAACATCCGCGCCACCGCCAGCGGCCGCGGGCGCCACGGGAGCAGTTGGAAGGTGGCCGGATCCACGGCGGCGATCATGTCCGCCTCGCCGTGGCGGGCGAACCCGTCGATGGCCGTGCCATCGAACGTGATGCCGTCGTCGAAGGCGTGCTCCAGCTCCTCCATGGTGATCGCCACCGACTTGAGCATCCCCAGGATGTCGGTGAACCAGAGCCGGATGAACTTCACATCATGGTCGCGGCACGCCTGCAGGACGTGCTGCCGGGGGTCGGAGTCTGCGGGTCGCTCATGCATGATCGGATGGTAGCGCGCCGGGTGTTTCAGAGGTGTTTCTGCGAGCCCGCGCGAGGGCCGCTAGCCGTTGAAATACGCTTCGTATTCCGCTGGGGTGGGCCGTGTCTCGACCTCCTGCACCTCCGCCCGCTTGAGGGCGATCCACGTGTCGATCACCTCGGCGGGGAAGACGCCGCCTTCCTGCAGGAAGGCCCGGTCCGCCTCCAGCGCGTCCAGGGCGGCGGGCAGCGTGGCGGGTGTGTGCGGGATGCGGGCGGCGTCCGCGGCGGAGAGCTCGTAGATGTTGCGGTCCACCGGGTCGCCGGGGTCGATCCGCTGACGGATGCCGTCCAGCCCTGCCATCAACATCGCCGGAAATGCGAGGTACGGGTTGGACATGCCGTCCGGCGAGCGGAACTCCAGCCGCTTCGCCGCTGGCTGCTCCTCGACCGTGGGGATGCGCACCGCCGCCGACCGGTTCCGGGCGGAGTAGGCCAGGTGCACCGGCGCCTCGAAGCCCGGCACCAGGCGCCGGTAGGAGTTCGTCGTCGGCGCGCAGATCGCCAGCAGCGCCGGCGCGTGGCGCAGGAGCCCGCCCAGGTACCAGCGCGCCGTCTGCGACAGGCCGGCGTAGCCGTTCGGGTCGTGGAAGAGCGGCAGGCTGTCCTTCCAGAGCGACTGGTGCGTGTGCATCCCGGAGCCGTTGTCGCCGCCCAGCGGCTTCGGCATGAACGTCGCCACCTGCCCGTGCGCCCGCGCCACGTTCCGCACCAGGTAGCGGTACCACTGCACCTGGTCCGCCTTCCGCAGCAGCGAGTCGAAGCGCGTCGCGATCTCGCACTGGCCGCCGGAGGCCACCTCGTGGTGATGCACCTCGACCGGCTGCCCCACCGCGGTCAGCGCGTCCGCGATCGCCCAGCGCAGCGGTGCGAGGCGGTCGAAGGGGGCGGTGGGCGCGTAGCCGGACTTGGGCGGCACCTTCGCGCCGCGGTTCGGCTGCTCGTCGCGACCCGTATTCCAGTGCCCCTCTGCCGAGTCCACGTAGTAGAAGCCGGTGTTCGCGACCTGCTGGTAGCGCACCTCGTCGAAGACGAAGAACTCCAGTTCCGGCCCGAAGTACGCCGTGTCCGCGATGCCGGTGCCGCGCAGGTACTCCTCCGCCCGTGCGGCGATGCCGCGCGGGTCGCGGGCTGACCGCTGCCCGCTGATCGAGTCGGCGATGTCGCAGATCACGCTCAGCGCCGGCGGGTCCTGCGTGGGGTCGATCACAGCGGTGCCTAGGTCAGGCACCAGCAGCATGTCGGACTCCTCGATCGGCTGGAGGCCCCGCAGGCTGGAGCCGTCGAAGCCCAGGCCGCGCGCCACCAGTTCTGGCGTCAGCCGCGCGGCCGGGATGGAGAAGCGATGCCACCGGCCGAAAAGGTCGGAGACGTGCAGGTCCACGCGGGCCGCGCCGGCGGCCTCCATCTGCTGCCGGACTTCCTCAAGTGTCGTCACGAGCGTCTCCCCTGTTCCCGGCCGGGCGCGGACCGGTGACATCGCTGTGTACCACAGCGCGCCGGGAGGTGCGCGGGGGCTGCGAAACGCGGACGAAACGCGGCCGACATGGACGTTTCACATGACTGACAACGGAGGGAAACGCGCCGCAGAGAGACTGCATCCACCGTGCGAAGGAGGAAACACCGTTGAAGAAAGCACGTTCGCTCTCACTTGCGGCACTGATCGGTGGCGGGCTCGCGCTCCTCACCGTTGGGGTCGCCTCGGCTCAGACGCCTGATGAGATCCAGGCCAGCCTGGACGACCTGACGGCCGCACTCGACACCATGTGGCTGATCGTGGCGGCCACGCTGGTGCTGTTCATGCAGGCAGGCTTCGCCCTCGTGGAAGCCGGATTTGTACGCTCGAAGAACGTTACGAACATTCTGATGAAAAATGTCCTGGACGCCTGCTTCGGCGCGATGGTCTATTTCGCCGTCGGATTTGGCCTCGCCTACGGTGCGGCCGAGGCGGCTACCGGCTTCTATGGTTCCGGGTCGTTCTTCATGAGCGGCAACACGGACTACGCCACGTTCTTCTTCCAGTTCGTCTTCGCCGCGACCGCCGCGACCATCGTGTCCGGGGCCATGGCGGAGCGCACCAAGTTCTCCGCGTACATCGTCTACACGGTGTTCATCACGGGCCTGATCTACCCCATCGTCACGCACTGGATCTGGGACGGGAACGGCTTCCTGACCGCGTTCCGCGACGATCCGATGAACGGCGTCGGCGTGGTGGACTTCGCCGGCTCCACGGTGGTCCACTCCGTCGGCGGCTGGGCCGCGCTGGTGGGCGCAATCATGGTCGGCGCCCGCAAGGGCCGCTTCGTGAACGGCCAGGTCAACGCATTCCCCGGCCACTCCCTGCCGCTGGGCGTGCTGGGCGTCTTCATCCTCTGGGTCGGCTGGTACGGCTTCAACGCCGGTTCCACGCTCGGTATGAGCGGCGGCCTGGCTGAGATCGCGGCTCGGGTCGCGGTCACCACCACGCTGGCAGCGGGTGCCGGCGGCGCCACGGCCATGCTGCTGTCCTGGATCCAGCACGGCAAGAGCGACCTCTCGCTCACGCTGAACGGCATCCTGGGCGGCCTGGTCGCCATCACGGCCGGCACCGCCACGCTGGAGCCGTGGGCGGCCATTGTCGCCGGTGTCGTCGCGGGCTTCATCATCGTCTACGGCGTCGCCCTGCTGGACACGCTGAAGATCGACGACCCGGTGGGCGCCGTCCCGGTCCACCTGCTGAACGGCATCTGGGGCACGCTGGCCGTGGGCCTGCTCTCCAGCGAGGCGCTCATGGACAACGCGTACGGCGTCACGTCCACCTGGGGCATCCTGCTGGGTGGTGGCACCGACCTGTTCGTGACCCAGCTGGTGGGCATCGCCGCCACTGCGGTCTGGGTGGTGCTCGCCTCCGGCATCCTGTTCGGGATCATCAAGGCCACCATTGGCCTCCGCGTCAGCGAGGCTGAGGAGGACGCCGGCCTGGACGTCTACGAACACGGCATGGAGGCCTACCCGGAGTTCACCGGCGGCCGCGACCCCTTCGCCACCCTCAGCGGCACGGGCCGCTAGGCATACTGGCGACCAGGAGGAACTGAGAAATGCAGAAGATCGAAGCGATCATCCGTCCGGACAAGCTCTCGGTGGTGAAAGCCGCCCTGGAGGACCTGGCCCACGGCGGCATGACCCTCACGGAAGTCCGCGGGCACGGCGTTCAGCGCGGTGTCACGGAGCAGTGGCGAGGACGCACCTTCGCGGTGGAGTACCTCACCAAGATCAAGGTCGAGATGGTCGTCAAGGACGCCGATGTCGACCTGGTCATCCAGCGCATTGTGGAGGCTGCTCGCACCGGCGAGGTGGGCGACGGGAAGATCTTCGTCTCCAACGTAGCCCGGGCCATCCGCATCCGTACCGGTGAGCAGGACGACTCAGCGCTCTAAGCACCGAGGCGTCATCCCCGCCGAACCACGCCGCCCCCGACATCCACCCTCCCGGATGTCGGGGGCGGCTCCACCCGGCCCACCCAGCGTGAACGAGAGCGACATGATCCGAGCCGGCGATCTGCTCATCGACCGAGAGCGTTACCTGGTCACCGTCCACGGACGGCCGGTACGCCTGACGTTCATGGAGTTCAACGCGCTCTGGTACATCGTGGAGCAGTCGGGCCGCGTCGTGACCTACGACGCACTCGCCCAGGCGCTGTGGGGGAAACCCGTCCCGCACGCGCGACGCCGGCTGGCCGTGATCATCTCCCGCATCCGGTCGAAGCTCGGCGAGGCCGCCGACATCATCGACACGGTCACGCGGGTCGGCTACCGGCTGGCGCCCCTCCTGGCCGACTGATACGTCTCCACGAAGCGGTAGCCCACGTTCCGCACCGTATCGATGAACATCTCGCGCGATTCGATCTTCGCGCGGATGCGCCGGACATGGACGTCCACGGTGCGTGAACCGCCGTAATAGTCGTAGCCCCAGACCTGGTTCAACAGCGCCTCGCGCGTGAACGGCTTGCCGGGGTTGGACGCCAGGAACCGCAGCAGCTCGTACTCCTTGTAGGTGAGGTCCACGACCCCACCATCGATCGTCACCTTGTAACGCTCGAGGTCGATCACGAGCGGCCCGTGACGGATCACATTGGCCTCGTCCGCGCCGGTCTGCTCCCAGACCAGGCGGGACAGGCGCAGGCGCAGTTCATCCTCGTCCACCGGCGTCATGATGAAGTCGTCCAGCGGCAGGCTGGAGGTCATCATCGACAACTGGGACGGCGCCACGATCGCCAGTGTCGCCACGCCTTCCTCCACCGCCTCGTCGCGCAAGAGCGCCGCCAGTCCACCGATCGTCAGCCCGAGGCCCAGGTCGATGATGACGAGTGCCGGCCGCCATTCACGCACGGCAATCAGGCAGCCCTCTGCGCTGGCCTCGGTGCGCACGACGCGACCGTCCGTCCGCGCGGCTGCCTCAGCGGCGCGGATGTGAGCGGCGTCCTGGGAGACGATCAGGATGCGCTGCATATCGTCGGAGTGTAGTCCGCGCATGTGTCCGGCACGAATCCAACCGGGCGGAGGGCGGCGACTTTCGCCCGGTGCACTCGCGTGGTTATGATCGGTGACGCGCGTGGGGGCGTCCTGCTGGCGCCGGCATCGGCCGGTGTGGGACGCATCGAGCGCGCCCCTGATCCGATGACGCTCGGGACCGCACGATGCACGTCGTCAACACGACCGACCTCACGAAGATTTACGAAGACCGGTACATCGCCCTGAACGCGCTGAACCTGCGCGTGGAGAAGGGCCAGGTCTTCGGCCTCGTCGGCCCCAACGGCGCCGGCAAGTCCACCACGTTCCGGCTGCTGCTGGGCCTCCAGCGCCCGACCGCCGGGTCGCTCCAGGTGTTCGGCGAAAGCATGAGCGGCGACCGCGCCGACCTCCGCCGCCGCATCGGCTATCTGCCGACCAATCCCACCTTCCCGAAGCACATGACGCCCATCTCCTTCCTGGAGTTCGTCGGCTCCGTGCTGGGGATGCCGCGCGACCGCGCGAAGATCCAGCTGTCGCGCCTGCTGCAGGCGGTGGACCTCACGCAGGCCGCCTCCCAGAAGATGTCCGGGTTCTCCACGGGCATGCTCACGCGCCTGGGTATTGCCGCCGCGCTGATGAACGACCCGGAACTGCTGATCCTGGACGAGCCGACCTCTGGCCTGGATCCGGCCGGCCGCAAGCAGACGATCGAGTTGATCCGCGAACTCTCCGGCCGTGACCGCACGATCATCATCGCCACGCACATCCTCACGGACGTGGAGCGCGTCTGCACGGACGTCGGCATCATCTCGCAGGGCCGCCTGATCTACTCCGGCCCCATGGCGGAGATGCGCCGCCTCGCGCGCCAGGGCACCGTTGCCGTGGAGATCGAGGGCAACACGGTCGCCTTCGAGCAGCAGTTGCAGACGCTGGATGAGATCGGCTCGGTCCGCTACGAGCGGCTGGGCTCCGAGTTCCGCATCACCTTCCTGGGCACCGAACCGCTGACGGAGTACCTGCAGCGCGTGCTGCAATTGATCGACCGCACCGGCGTGGAGTTGCTCCACATCGACACCGGCTCAGACGAAATCGAAGAGGCGTTCCTCCGCCGCCTGGAGGACGACCGCACGCGCGGCTTCCTGCGCGTGGCCGCCTGGGCCGCCGCACAGGAAGTCGCCCACCAGGGCGACAGCCCCGAGGAGATCGATGCAGGCGTTCCTGGCCATCCTTCGGTATGACCTCGGTCAGCTAGTCCGCTCCTGGATCACGCGCATCTGGCTGCCGTTGCTGGTGGCCCCCGCGCTGTTCCTGGTGGTGGTCGCGGCGAACGAGGCGGAACTGGCGTCCGAGACGCTCGGCGCGTACGTCGCCGCAGTCGTCATCCCGATCTCCGGGCTCGCGATCGCCGTCCTCACGGCCGGCGCCATCAGCGGCGAGGCGTCCGTGATCGCGGACGGCATCCTCTCGCGCTCCGTCACCCGCACTGAGTTCGTCTGGGCGAAGGTGGTTGCGCGGCTCGGCTTCGCGCTCGCCGTCTACTTCGCCGTGATGCTGCCGTTCGTCTACCTGATCGTGCGGTACGCGTCGCCGGACACGACCTACGGCGGCCTGGTCGTGGGCGTGACCATGGTGGCGCTGATCCTGACGTTCCTGGGCGCCCTCGGCCTGACGCTCTCTTCGCTCATGAGCAACGTGCTGCTGGCGGTGCTGACGCTACTGCTGGTGGTCGTGATTTCCGGGGTGGTGCTCCAGTTCCTCGGCCTCCAGTGGATGAGCACCACCTCCGTCCTGGCCCGCCTCCCCCAGACCTTCCGAGGCCACACCCCGGCCTGGGATATCGTCCGGGAGTTGACGGTCTTCGCCAGCCTGACCGCGGGGGCGATCTTCGCCTCCTTCTGGATCTTCGGGAACCGCGACCTCTAGGGCCTTGCGGCGGCCCCCCGATTGAGCCTCCGCGCCGCGCCCGTATACTGATCCGACCGGGCCGCTGTAGCTCAGAGGCAGAGCAGCTGTTTCGTAAACAGCAGGTCGTGGGTTCGAGTCCCACCGGCGGCTCCAGGTATTCCCTGTATACGACCCGGTGAGCGCGACGAAGGGCTATGCGATGAGCAAGTTCCGCACGCGCATCCGCGACGTTGGTCGCGCCATCGGTGGGTTCGGCTTCGCCGCCATCGCCCGCCAGGAACGCCCCCGCTACGTGCTCGTCGTCGCCGAGGCGACGACGCTGGCCGAGGCGAGCAGCGCTGCCGGCGTCGGCGTGGATGCCATTCTCTTCACCGGCCCCCTTGCCGATCTCGCGGAGGCCGTCGCCGCCGTGAAGGTGCCCGTGGGCTTCCGCGTCCCGGACGCGACCCGCGTGGAGGCGGAGCGCGCCCGCGAGGCGGGTGCGGACTTCCTCCTCTTCGACGACGCGCTCACGCACGCTTCCGCCCTGACCGTGAAGGACCTGGGCCACGTGCTGCTGCTGGGCGCCGACCAGGACGAGCAGCGCCTCCGCTCCGTCGCCGCGATCGACCTCGACGCGGTGCTCGTGGAGGCGGACGCGGACGTCATCACCGTGCGTGAGCAGATCGAACTCCGCCGCGTGGCGCTGCTGTGCGGCGCGCCGCTCCTGGTCCGCTCCGTCGGCACGCCGGACGGCGCCATCCTGGAGGCCTGGCGAGACGCCGGTGGCCCCGTGGTGCTGGTCCCGGCCGCGCTTGCGGAGAGCACGCTGGAGGCGGCCCGGCTGGTGCCGGCGCCCCGCAAGGCGCCCGTTGGCGAAGGTTCCGCCGTCCTCGGCGCCCCCTTCGCGCCGAAGCACGACCACGACCACGATGACGAGGACGACGACTAGCACGGCCCGGTTTGCCGGATTTGGCCTGAGTCCGCCCCTGACGTTAAGTGCGCGTTTGCTTGACGCCCCAAAATGGCGCTCTCTACGATGCCGGGCATGACGACCGACTCACCCGACGTGGTTGACCCGCACCTTGCCCGCTTCCAGATCGGCGAGGTGGCGGAGCGTACCGGCGTCACGCAGCGCACCCTGCGCTTTTACGAGGAGAAGGGCCTCCTCGATCCGCCCGAGCGGATGGAGGGCGGCTTCCGCCTCTACTCCGACGATGACGTTGAGCGCATCGAGTACATCAAGCGGCTCCAGAACCTGCTGGGCTTCACCCTCGCCGAGATCAAGGACATGGTCGAAGCCGAGGAATTGATGAAGCAGATCCGGGAGACGTACCGCCCGGACCGCGAACTGCCCGCTCGCCTGGAGCGCATCGAGAAGATCATCCTGGCGCTCACCAAGCAACTCGATGTCGTCGAGCACAAGGTGGAGCACCTGGCGAACATGCGCGAAGAGCTCACTGCGAAGATGACGCGCGTCCAGAGCCGCCGCAGCGAGATCCAGGCGAGCATCGCCGAGGAGAAGCAGGCGAAGCCCGCGAAAAAGTAGTGGCCCTCAGACAGACAAACAGAACGGCGGCCGTCAGGCCGCCGTTCTCGTTGTGTCACGCGAAACGTCGAGGCTAGTGGTGCGCGTCGTGCGGGGCGTCCGGCTGCTGGAAGGCCCAGTTCAACTGGCGCTTCTGGCGGTAGGCGTAACCCAGCACCGCGAGCACGAAGATCGCGAGGAGCGAGAGCAGCGTCACCCACATCACCATGGACATATCCGCGCCCGCCTCAAGGGAGCGCCCGGACGCCTCGAAGACGGGCCCGGCCGCCTCGTCTGCGTGCTCGGCGTCGCCGGCCGGCTCCGCGGCGAGCAGGAGCGAGGGGACGAACGCGAGGCCGAGGCCGAGCAGTGCCGCGCTCACGCGCGCCGTCATCGTCCGCATCATCGTCCACCTTCCATCAGCGCCGTCGGCGCAGGGCGTCGCGCCGCTGGGGGCGCGCTCAACTCGGCCAGAGTCTAGCGCGCCGCACCACAACGGGCAGCACCCGCCCGGGGACATCCGGGGCCAGCCGATACAGTAGATCCATGATCGCACGACGCCTCCACATGGCCCTCGCCGCCTCCGGCGTGTTCCTCGTCGCGCTGCTCGCGTTCGTGCTGACGGACGTCCGGCGCGCGGGCGACCCGGACGAGGCGGCTGAGGTCGTGGTGCAGACGCCCGTGGCCACGGGGCCACTGGCATCCCCCACGGTGGACCCGTCGGCGCCGGTGCTGGCGCTGCCCCATACCGGGGAGACCTTCCACGGGCTCCTGCAGCTGGCGGTCGGCTCGGCGGCACGGCTGCGCTACCACGCGGCCATCGAGGCCCGCGACGCGGGCGAGTATGCGCTGGCCGCGGAGCGCTTTGCCGCCGTTGCCGCTTCATCCTCCCCGCTCGCGCCGATGGCCGCCCTTCGCGACGCCCAGATGCTGGGTCTGGCTGGGGAGTCCGAGGCCGCGGCCGCCGCCTATGCGGAGGTCGTCGACATCGACGCGCTCCCCGCCTCGCTCCGCGCGGTCGCGCTCATGGACGCCGCGGGCGCATTCCTGCAGGTGGAGCGCGTGGCGGCGGCCCAGGCCGCGCTGCTGGCCGTTGAATCGGTGGACGGAGTCTTTGGGAGCACCCTGGCGGAGGCACGCTGGCAGCGGGCCGTTCTGCTGCAGGAAGCCGGCGATCCCGCGTGGATCGATCTCGCCCTGCTGGGGATGGAGACCTCACCCACGTCGCGCGCCGCGCGGGACGCCCTCGACGCGCTCGAGGCGGCGGAAGTTCGGGTGCCCGGGATGCTGGCCGCCACCGTCGAGTACCGCGGCTTCCGCAACGTGGCGGCAGACGAGCGCCTGCGGGCGCTTCTGGACGCCGAGGTGCTGGACGCGGAGGAGCAGGCGACGGCCTGGTTCTACCTGGGCGCGATCGCGGAGCGCTTCGGCGACCGCGAAGACGCGCTGGAGGCGTACGCGAACTCGCTGGCCGCCAACCCCGACTCGGCGCTCGCGGACGACGCCGTCTATTGGCGCGGGCGGGTCTTCGAGGAACTGGGCCGCGCGACGGACGCGGTGGTGGAATACGACGCGCTGGTCGCGACGTACCGCGGCAGCGACTTCGTCCCGGACGCACGTCTGCGCGCGGGCGTCGCGACCGGCTTCGGTGGGAACGTAGACGACGCCCTCGCGCGGCTCGGCGCCATCGCCGTCGACGGCGGGGCGACGGCGGCGGAGGCGGCACGCTGGCACAGCGTCCTGCTCGAACAGTCCGGGCGGGTGGATGTCCCGGCGATCTCCGCCGCCGCGATCGACCCGATCTCCTACGCAGCGGTCCTCGAGCGCTCCGGGGCTGCGGCGGCAACCTCCCCGTTTCCCGTCTCGGCACAGGAGGAACGGGCTGCCCAGTTCGTGATGAGCGAGGCGGTCAGTGCGGAGGTAGAGGCGTGGCTGCTCCTCACGTTCGGCGCGCGGGAGCGCCCGCAGGTCGCGGCGCTGGACGAGCCGCGCGTCCTGCTGGCGCTGGAACTCGCACGAGCCGGCGAGCGGAGCGTCGCGGGCGACCTGCTGTTCGCGGAACTGAACGCACGCCGAGGCCAGCCGTACGAACTGCTGGACGTGGCCTTCGCCGCGCTGGACACCGGCCTGCACGACGTCGCGATGGGTGCGGCCACGCGGATCCTCGGCCCGCTCTCCTCGCAGCAGCGCCTCGCGGCGCCGCCGCCGCTCCTCATGCTCGCCTACCCGGCACCGTTCCACGAGGAGACGCACGCCGCGGCGGAGGCGTTCGGCGTGCCGCCGCTGCTGTTGCTCGCGCTGGTGCGCCAGGAGTCCGCGTTCAACCCTCGGGCCGGCTCCAGCGCCGGCGCGTTCGGGCTGACGCAGGTGATCGAACCCACGGGCGCGTCGATCGCCGCCGCGCTGGGCGAAGAGTGGACGTTCGAGGGGCTCGCGGAGCCCGGGCGGGCGCTGCGCTACGGCGCGTACTACCTCGGTGAGCAACTCTCGTGGTTCGATGGGCACATGCTGGCGGCGCTGGCGGCGTACAACGGCGGGCCCGGTAACGCGGCCTACTGGCTGGACGTGCAGCCGTTTGGCGGGGCGGACGGCTTCATCCACGCGGTGGAGTTCGTGGAGACGCGGCTCTACCTGGAACTGGTGATGGAGAACTACGCTATGTACCGGTACATCTACGCCGGTGCGCTGGCGCCGTCGCTTCCCTAGGGCCTCGGTCCGGGCAGGAATGAGGGGGCCGCTGGCGGCGGATTGCCCCTCCCTCCCCCCGTCTCTATACTCGACCGACGTACGCGAAGAATTGGAGCTACGGTGAAGCGAACCTGGCAACCGAAGCGGCTGTCGCGACAGCGCAAGCTTGGCTTCCGCGCGCGCATGGCAACGGCCAGCGGCCGCGACATCATTGCGCGTCGCCGTCAGCGCGGCCGCACCAAACTGTCGGTCTAAGAACTCAACGCACCAGGGCACCGGGCGGACGGACGCCCCCGGGGGACGACGGCACACGGCCGGTCCCGGGAGGCTGATCACATTGCGTGAGTCCGCTCAGCCCGGCCGCCGGCCCCCGGAACGTCTTCGACGCCGCGGGGACTTCGCCCTGGTGATGCGAACAGGCCGCCGAGCACGCCACCACCTCTTCCAGGTGGTGGCGCGTAGTACCGGAGAGCCGGTCACCCGCATCGGGTTCTCGGTTGGCAAACAGGTCGGTGGCGCCGTGGTGCGCAACCGGCTGAAGCGGCGGCTACGGATGATCCTTCGCGATCTCCCGTGGCGCGAGGGCTTCCACGTGGTGATTATTGCTCGCCCCGGCAGCGATTCCGCGCGATTCGACGAGCTGGCGAGCGCCCTGAAGACATCCGCGCAGCGGATGGGCCTCATGGGCGTCGAGGACGCATGAAGCAACCGCTGCTGTTCCTCATCCGCCTGTACCAGAGCGCCGTGTCGCCCTCGCTGGGCGTCGCCTGCCGGTTTGAGCCGACCTGCTCCCACTACGCACTTGGCGCGATCGAGCGGCACGGCGCCCTCCGGGGTGTCGCGCTGGCCGCGCGACGACTTTCCCGCTGCCGGCCGGGTGGCTCCGGTGGCTACGACCCCGTCCCAGGCTCGCCGGAGGCCCTCCAGGTCGCCGCGGAGTCTCGGCGGACGGAAACGAGGCTCCAGGCGTGAGATCAGGCTTCGTGCGCGGGATGTTTCACGTGAAACATCAACACTCCATCCACGACATCAACACCGACACCGCCCCCGCGCCCCGCTCGCGCGCGACGCGCATGCGGCTGGTCGCTGCTGTAGCCGGCGCTGCGCTCTTCCTCGGCGGGTGTGCCGGCGTCGCCAAGCCGCTCGGCTGGGCCGCACCGGTGATCGCGAACGAGGCGGTCCTGGTGCAGGTCGCACCGGGCCAGATTGCGCTGCTGGATCCGACCACCGGCAACGCCGCGTGGCGGTTCCCGCAGGAGAAGGACGCCGCCAACCCCTTCTACGCGACCCCGCTCATCGAGGGCTCCACGGTCTACCTCGCCGGGTACGGCGGCCTGGTCCGCCGGCTCGACATCTCCGGTGGCGCGCCGGTTCAGGTGTGGCAGGTCCAGTTGGAGCACCGCGTCGTCGCCACGCCCGTGGTGGACGGCGACACGCTCCTGGTCCCGACCGAGCACGGTGGCATCGAGCGGCTGAACCTGGACTCCGGGAACCGCGGTGAGCCGATTCTGACCGATGAGAGCCGTGTCTGGGGCGCGCCCGCCTTCTCGAACGGCATCCTGTACCTCGGCGACCTCGACCGAGGCGTCACGCTCGCCATTGACCCCTCGACCGGCCAGGAGTTGTGGTCGCAGTCGTTCGTCGGGGCGTCCGCCGCCGACCTCGTGGTCGCGAATGGCCTCCTGTACGTCCCCTCCTTCGACCGCTCCCTCCACGCGCTGGACATCGGGAACGGCGGCGCGGAACGCTGGACGTTCCAGGGCGATGGCTGGTTCATGGGTGCGCCGGTGGTGCAGGGCGACACCCTCTACGTCGCCACCATGCGCGGCACTGTCTACGCTCTGGATGCGGTCACTGGCACCCAGCGCTGGGCGCAGACCGTGGAGGGCGCGGAATACCGCACCACCCCGGTGGTGGCGAACGCCTCACTGGTCGCGATCGACCGCAAGGGGCTGATCACCGCGCTGGACCTCTCCACCGGCGCGCCGATCTGGACGACCACCATCGAGAACGTGGAGTTCAACGCGCACGCGACGGTGCGCGGCACGGACATCTTCCTGGTCACCTCCCAGCACGACGTGCTGAGGGTGGACGCGGCGAACACGGGCGCTGTCCAGCGCCTGACGGTCTCGGACTAAAGGAGCGCCTGGACTATGCCGATCGGCGCCGCCTGGCAAACCCTCCTCGAGACCCCGCTCATCAACATCATGGTGGGGCTGAGCGCGCTGGCGTTCGGCTCCTACGGCCTGGCCATCCTGACCTTCACGGTGATCAGCCGCGCGATCCTCTTCCCCCTGACCCTCCGGATGCTGCACTCCATGAAGGCGCTCCAGGAGATCCAGCCGCAGATGCAGGAGATCCAGAAGAAGTACTCGGATCCGAAGCGTCGCAACGAAGAGATCATGAAGTTGTACCGGGAGGCCGGGGTGAACCCCCTGGGCTGCCTGGGCCCGCAGTTGGTGCAATTCCCGGTCTTCATCGCCCTCTACCAGGTGATCCGCATCACCCTGGGCAACACGCCGGAGGCGGTCCTGGGGCTGTCCGGGCGTCTCTACAACGTGGACTTCATCCAGGACGCCGTGCCGCTGAGCCGGACGTTCCTGTGGATCGACCTCGGCGCGAACGGCAACATCATGTTGCTGGTCCTGGTTTTCTGCTCCATGTGGCTCCAGCAGCGCATCTCCAGCAGCCGCACCACGCAGGCGACCCAGTCCGAGCAGCAGCGCCAGATGAACCAGATGATGCAGTGGTTCATGCCGGCCATGTTCTCCTGGTTCGTGATCATCACGCCGGCGGGCCTGGGCCTGTACTGGGCCGCCAGCACCATCATCGGCATCATTCTCCAGTGGATGTTCGTCGGCCCCGGTGACTTCACCTGGGGCTCGCTGATTCCGAACGTGGCGCGTGCGCGTCTGGGCATGCCAATGCTCGCCGCGCCCGCACACCGTCCGACCAACCGACAGTCTGGCGCCGCCCGTGCGGGCGGCGAGTCCGAATCGAGGGGCACCGATGCGATCAGAGGAGACGAACGGAAAGACGGTCGAAGAGGCGATCTCCCGGGCGCTCAGCCGCCTCGGCCTGCGTCGCGATCAGGTCGACGTCGACGTCATCACCGAGGGTAAGGCCGGGGTCTTCGGCTTCGGTGCCCAGGACGCGCTCGTCCGTGTCACCGCCAAGGGCAGCGCCATCCCCATGTCCGCCGGCCCCCGCGAGGGTGCCCCGCCCCGCACCGAGGCGCCGCGCGCCGACGCCCCCCGTGGCGCCGAC
>PHBR01000029.1 GCA_002840675.1 Chloroflexi bacterium HGW-Chloroflexi-9 | reverse complement strand
CCCAGTGCGCCCAGCTCGCCGGCATGAACTGCCCATAGCCGATCGCCCCGGCCCACGAGGTGGCCATGTTCGCGCCGAAGCCGCTCTCGACCGAGGCGATCGCGGCGAGCAGCGCCCAGGGCACGCCGCTCTGCTCGGAGACCTCGACCATCACCGCGAGCTGGTCGGCGGGGATCGGAGGTGGCTGCGAGGTCCCGCCCCCGAACGCGGCGAACGGCGCGGCGACCAGCATCGCGACAACCACCACGACCACGACGGCGGGGGCCAGCACCAGCGCGACCACCCCACCGACGAGACGCAACCCGTCGCGGGCGAGGTCGCCCAGCGCCGAGACAGCGACGACCGCGATCTGCCCGCTCACGGTCGCGCCCCTGAAGCGGCTCCGGCGCCGCGACTCCCGAGCGTCCCGGCCGCGCGACTGAGCACGACCAGCGAGACCACGGAGCCGAGGCCGGCGAACCGCGCCTGGCTGGAGAGCAGCGACGGCACCCGCAGCGTCAGGTAGCAGACGGCGGTCCCGAGCAGCAGCGTGAGCAGGGCGTCCGCGGCGCTGCCGGGCGTCAGTTCGACCATCAGAGTCGAGCCGAGCCGCAACACCAGCACCTGGACGGCCTGCTGGAACACGGTGATCGGGAGCAGGTGCGCCCACCAGCGCGCCCAGCCCTGCGTCTGCGGCAGCACCCAGGTCAGGACCATGAGCGGGCCGAGCACCGTGAGCACGCAGATCAATGCCAGTCGCATCAGCATCTGGAAGGCGAGCAGCAGCGCGACGACCCCGTAGGCGACGGCGACGAGGACCATCGCCATGCCGTCCTGGCTGGCGTTCGCCTGCTCGTATCCCGGAAGCCCGACCTCGCCGACGGCCCCGGCGAAGCCATTGTTGAGCTCGACGAGGACGCGGACGATCTCGATGGTCAGGTTGACCGCGAGCGCGGCGAGCAGGACCCGGGGCAGCAGCTCCATCACACCGTCGTAGGGCGCGCGCGTGTGCTCCTTGAGGATCACGTTGAAGCCGCCCCACATCACGATCACGGCCATCCCCGCGTTGGCGATGCCGCGCGTGAGGTCCCAGAGCGTGCGCACGGTCGTGCTGTCGTAGGTACCGGCGGCGGGCGTCCGGGTGATGAAGTTGAGCGAGGAGTCGCCGAAGCCGAGCGCCCAGTCGACGAAGCCGCGGACCGCGTCCAGCAGGGCGCCCGCAAACGCCTCGACGACGGCATCAAGGATCGCGGCCGCCCAGTTCCGCGGGTCGAGGCCGCCGAGGAGGTTCAGCGGGTTCGGGACGGCCTGCTCAGGACTGACTGGCGGAGCAGGTGCCCGGGCGGGCATCGCAAGCGACGACGCAGGCGCTGTGCCCGTGGCGCTCGGCCGGGGTGCAGATGAGGTCGCTACCGCCGCCATCGCGGTCCCGCCGGACGGCATCCCAGTCGAGGCGACCAGTGGCGCGCCGGCGAGGACGAGGTCCGCAAGCGGATCGGTCGCCTGCTGGGCGGCAGCGGGCGAGGGAATGCCGAACCAGCAGAGGACCACCACGGTGACGGCGAGCAGCGTCCCTCGCACGATCACCCCCTTTCCACCCGCCGCCGTGGGCCCTGCGGTTCAGGGCGTTACGGCGGCGAGGTCGGGAGTGAGCGTGGCAGGGGGTGTTCCGGAGTCGTTCCGAGGACGTTCCGGAACAGGGCCGATGAAGTTCCAGAGGCTCCGAACTCCTGCCGGAAGTCAGGAATCGGTCACGGGGTCGTTCTGGCAGGACGAAGGCCGGGCACGGAGGTGTTCGGGAGCGGGGTCGACTACCGATTCGTGGATGCGATGATCAATCTGAGGCCGACCGCAGAGGAGTTCGCACGCGAACTGTCCGGAGAACCGGCAGGCTCACCATCCCCTCACCCGGAGGTGGTCAGTGGGAGCCCCGCAAGGTTCGGGTGGTTCCCGAACTGCTTTCCTCCTACTTCCTCTGGTACCCGGTGTCCCTCTACAACTACGCGCGACTCTGCGGATGGCTCGCCAACAATGGTGACGCGAAGGCTGCCAAAGCCTATGCCGAAGAGGTCGTGCCTCCCCCTGTACTCCGTTACCGGAACAAGGTCGCAGCACACTTCGCATTAGCGGATAGCCGTCCCGATGACACGCCCGCAGACCTTGCAGCCAGTGTTCTCCTTCCGGTTTCCTTCATCAACGGCAGGCTCACAGCCCGCGGGTTTCGAATCATCGTCGGCCCGAGTACGAGTGATGACCTCATGTGGAGCCTCACAGATGTGCACGAGAAACTCAGTGAGAGGTATGGGTGGGCGACTCCTCCCCACGGGGACAAGGCTTGACTTCCCGCCGACGTTGCAGCCGCTGCGCAGACGACGTCAGGCTTCCACTGGAGCCATGGCTGCGACCATTTCGCTTGAGGTAGGGGCGCTTCGGGGGCGTCGCCCCAGTTCAAGTCCCGATTCGGCGCCGCAGGATGAGACGGCGAGTAGCGCTCCGGCTCGCCGCCGTCGTACCTGACTCCGGTCGACGTGAGCCTCTCGGTCGATGAGTCGGCGTGCCGGGTGCGCACACGATGCGTTCGCCGGCTATCCCTGCGGACCGGCACGACCTCCATCCGGTGAGATCCTTTGCCCGCGGTGAACCGCCGGTTCCGGCGTCGGGTGCTGGGTCGGTCTTGCCGGGCTGAGCGAGGATCGGTCCTCGTCGAGCCGCGCACCGCGCTCGATGGGGCGTTCCGCCGCGGCTCTCGGGTATGGCACGACGTGAGTTCGGCTTCGGACGACCAGCGGCGGACCGTTGTGGCGAGGAACGGACCTGCGGTGCCATCGGGCATTCTGGCGTCGGCGAGGACGCGTGAACGCCAACCGGACCCTGGCAGCAGGTGTTAGTCTCCCGGCGGCAGCCTAGGTAGCGGTCGGAAAATGGATCTCGGCGATGTTTCGCCCAGCCGTCATATTACTGGCGCTTGTTGTAGCCATCACATCGGGATGTGCTCCGGTAGATGGTGCGTCGGCCATCCAGCGGGACTGCGCGGCGCCCACCGAGGTTGTACACGAAGTCCCGGTCGAACCGCCCTTGCGCCGGTACTTCTTCCTCATCGACCGCTCGTCCTCGTACGCGACGTACCTCCCGGAAGCACTCCGACTTGTCGAGGGCACGATCGATGCGCTTGGCGCCCCCAACGCCGCATTCCATGTCTCATGGATCGGCAGCAACTCAGGCGCGCCGTCGGAGGCCGTGATCCCGGCGCTCGGCGACCTGCCCCCGCGTGCCCCTGTCGTCGCAATATCAGGCATCACCCCTAGACCGGAGTACTCCGAGATTGAGATCCCTGACGGAGCGAGCGATGCGCTTCGGTTTCAAAGGCTCCGTGAGCGGGAGCGCGCGCGGGGAGCGTACAACTGCGACCTAGCCGAATGGATATCGGCCACAAACCGTGCGGTTGAAAGTGGGACCCGAGAGCAAGCACTCGCCACTGAACGTTTCCGACTTGATCTCCGACAGGTGGTTGCAGAACTAGACCCTCGTATCGACAACGTTGCCACGCACATTTACGAAGCCGTGTTCGACGCGTCGCTGACCATCCAAACCCTCGATGGGGATCGAAAGACCATCGTGATCTTCTCCGACATGGACGAACTCCGGGGCACTCAATTGGAGGAGGGGCAGCTTGACCTCTCTGGCATCGGCGTCGTGATCGCACTCATGCCCTACGACACGCCAGCTGATCTCGACAGGAAGGCCGAGCATTGGCGCGCGTTTTTCGCGGCACACGCTGCGGAATCAGTCACAGTCCTAGCAACGGGAAGTACTTCCGCAGAGGGTATCGCCCGAGCGGCACGATAGGGGCGGCGTATGTACCTCGGGCTCACGTGGGAGATATGGAGCGCTATCGGCCTAGCGGTACTGCTACTGACCATTCTCCATGACCGGATCGACGCCCTGCTGGATCGGGTCGCCGCAGTGTTCACCGACCTGTTCGGAGTGGCGATCGAAGCGCTAGGCAAGCTCTCGCAGGCGATAGCCATTCGCGCCGACCCGATCGCAGGGGCGGTGCGCCGCGGCGCGCTTGCGATCGCACCGGTCATCGAGACGATGAACCGCTCTCTGGTTGGAACCGCCGTCGAGCTCGACCGTCACCGCCGTTCGACAACAGCCACTGTGTTTCGCGATGAGGATCTCCGCAGTTGGCATGTGATCGGGGCCATCGTCTATGGCGCCCTGCTGGCTGTGTTCGTCTATGCAGACTTGTCCGTCGGCGCTAACGCCCTAAGCGCGCAGTTCCCTGAGGCAGAAATTCCCGCACGACTTCGCGGGATCGTGCTGCCGATCCTGGCAGCGTCGGCCGGCACGTTGATCGCGCTCGGAATCGTCGTGGCTGACGTCCTCGACCGCACTCATTTTGTGCCGTGGCGGACGAGCGGTAAGACCCGGATCGCCCTGCTCACCTACTGCGCTGCACTCGCATTGAGTGCGGTCACATTCGCGGTCCTGTTCGGGCTGACGCGCCTGAAGGGTGTTGAAGGAATCAACCTCTCTCCCTCATGGGTTGCGCGTATCGACTCGGGCGCCGCCATCTCACAGGCGGCGATTATCGCGCCCATGCTCATGATGACCCCACTACTCTGGTGGGGATTTCTGGGGCTCGTTGTTGCGTACCTACTCCTACTGCTCGCCGGGGAGCGGGCCCTCCTGTTGCTGGGTCTGCTATTGCGTCTGTTTCAGCTGGTGCTCGGTATCATCGGCGGGATACTCGCGGCGCTGACACGGATCGTCATCGAGGGACTCCGTTTCATCTTCGAGATCCTTGCCTACCTACTCCGTTTCATGCAGACGCTACTTGTTGGGATCATCGACATCGTCGGTGAGGTAGTCCTGATGGTCGGTTGGCCGGGGCGACAGCTCGCAGGCCTGATAACTGGACGGGGTCGCCGAGGCCATACCCCGACGACCGTCCGGGAGCCCGCAGCCCCATCAGTGATGCCCGCGTCCACGCCCAGCGCCGACCATCAACCGGCGGCGGTGCGCGTTGATACAAGCGCCGTGCTCCAGCAGCCCCCCTTCGCTCAAGCGGCATCCCCTGTGGCTCCGGTGAATCCATCCAACCCCACCCCGTCGCCGCAGGGTGAACTTCAAGTCCTGCCCCCAACGACGGAGCCTCCACCGCCTCGACCCCGCCGCGCACGTCCGAAGGGAGCATCGTGAGCATCGATGCTGCTAGGGAAGGCTATTTCGATGGCTGATCCGAGAGATGCTGCGACACACCGCACCAGTGCTGAGCGAGCGGCAGGCCTGCGCGATGAGATCATTCCGCTGCCAGTCGCGGCAGATGGATTCCCTCGCACGCTCCTGGTCGGGACCACTGGAGCCGGCAAGACGACGCTAGTCCGCCAGCTAATCGGGACTGACCCGGAGAGCGAACGCTTCCCGTCCACGTCTGCTGCCAAGACGACCGTGGCAGACACCGAGATCATCGTTGATCCCGAGGCGCCTGACTTTAGTGCGGTTGTGACTTTCGTCTCTCGGTCGGAGGTCACTGCGGCCGTGCAGGACTGCTTCATGCAGGTAGCTGTTGGCGTCCTTGAGAAGCGGCGGGACAGCGAACTGCTGAAGCGGCTGTTGGAACATCCCGAGCAGCGCTTCCGATTCCAGTACGTACTCGGGAACATACGCACTAGCGAGACTTCTGAGGCCGAGCCGGGTCCCGGAGAACGCGAGCGGATCGACCGTTCCCGCTCCATCGTGCTGGGGGCGCTGGATGCCATCCGTACGTTCGTGATGGAGGTCGCCGAAGACATTCGTGACGATCTCCGCCAGGCCGACGAGACGATTACGCCTGAGCTGCTCCGCGAGGAGATTGAGACGGAGATCGAACAGCTCCTCGGGTCCGATGAGGTGCTACAAGATCACGTGGCCACACTCGTGGATGAGATGCAAGAGCGGTTCGACCTCATCACCGTTGGCGAGATAGAAGTCGAGGAGAACTGGCCAGTCCGCTGGCATTGGCGGACCAGCGACCGCGGAGCGTTCATCGAGGAGATAAATCACTTCTCCAGCAACTACGCAGCGCGGTTCGGCACACTGCTCACCCCTCTGGTGAACGGTGTTCGGGTTCGCGGCCCGTTTGTTCCCAATGCGATGCCCACCTCTGTCCGAGGATTCTCGCTGATCGACGTGGAAGGCCTTGGTCATACTCCCGAATCCTCGGCGTCCGTCTCTGCGCGCCTGGTGGACTACTTCGAGTCGGTCGACTCCATCCTCCTCGTCGACAACGGCACGCAGCCGATGCAAGCAGCGTCGATAGCGGCCATCCGGGCCGTACTCACGTCGGGCCACATCGAGAAGTTGGTGCTGGCATTCAGCCACCTCGACCAGGTCCTCGGGGACAACCTGACCAGCATCGACGAACGAGAGGAACACGTCCTGTCGTCGGTGGAGAACGTCGTAATCAAGCTCGGGACTGAACTCGCAACTCAGGACGAGCAACGGCTCCGCCAGAGGGTCGACGAGGCTACTGTGATGCTCGGTGGAATTCATCTCCGCCTGAACGCGGAGGTGGGAGATGCAAGCAGGACGCTGGAGGCACTCGGTCACCTGCTCGCGTTGATCTGCTACGTCCCGGCCCCGCCAGATCCTTCTGAGGCACGACCCATCTACGATCGAGCGCAGTTTGAGGAGGCGACCCGAGAGGCGGGCGCCGCCTTTCGCAGGCGCTGGAAGGGGCTCCTGGGTCGCGAGGATGTTCCGGGGGTTCCGAAGGAGCACTGGGCCCGAGTCAAGGCGCTGACTCGCCGGCTCTCGGGGTTGGATCGAGATGAGTACGCCGACCTGAAACCGGTGGCGGATTTGGTTACGGCAACGCGCGAGGCGCTGTATCGCGTTGTGCGACACCCCAAGGCGTGGCACCCGATCGAACCGCCTGAGGCAACTCGGAACGAAATCCTCGATCGTTTCACAACCGAGATCAGCATCGAACTAGGGCGCATTGCCAGGCGTTGGGTGTGGCTAGAGCGGCGCCGTGAATGGTCCGCTGCATACGCCGAGACAGGCAAGGGCTCGACCTACGTCCGCGCCCGCATCATCGACGCCGAAGTGTTCGAACAGGTAGTCCCATTGGATGGTGTCGCGCACGGTGTTGATCTGGAGATCGCCGATGCTCTCACCGGTGTGAGTGGGCGCATGGGGATCGTCCTGAGGTAAGTCCACTACGTGCGAGCCCTGATGGGTCGATGGGGGACACGCTACTTCTCACAGGCGACCCCGTCCTTGTCGCCGTCCCGCGCAACGTTCGCCTGATAGAGCGCGTCGTCAAAGTGTGGCGTGATGCCGAAGGGGCGTAGGGTGCCGGACACCGTGTTGCCCGCCACGCCGACCCTCGCGACCCCGCCCGTGTAGACCACGTTCAGCTCGGCGCAATTGCGGAAGACCTGGATCGCGACGGCAGACGTCGGTGCCATTGGCGGTGCCGACGTGGCGGCTGGCGGAGGCGTGGCGGCTGGTGTAGGTGTGGCGCACACGCTCAGGCTGGCCGTGTCAGCTGCCACGTATACATCCTCGCGGGCATGACGACCGTATCCATCCCGGCTGTCATAGCGAGCGATCGCATGCCCGGCCCGGATCAGCTCCAGCCCGGCGTCGACGGTGCCGATGTCGAGATAGCGAAGCAGCCGCCCGTAGCGATCACGGTCGTCACGCGCACCTGTAACCAGCGTGACCGTCTGGTCGGCGACCAGTCGGGCAAGCGCGTCGGCGGCCTCCTCGAACCCGCACTCTCCCTGCTCTGGCGTGTCGATCCCGACCACCCGGATGCGCTCCTCGACCCCGGCGCTTGAGACGACGTCGACAGTGTCGCCGTCCACGACGTGGGTAACCGTCCAGGTCTCTGTGACCGATGCTCCCGCTGAAGGCGGCGCGGCTGTTGTGTCACCCACCCCCGGGACGGCTGTCGATGGAACGCCTATCACAACGGTGGTGTCCGGCGTGGCGGAGGGCGCGGCAGACTCCTCTGCCGCTGCGCCTGGGACGGTGGTTGCGGCGCCCACGTCTACGGAGGCGGCCGGGGCACACCCAGCCAACAGCACAGCGGCAGACACAAGGGGCCACAGCACTCGACGCAGGTACATCACCGGCCCCCGCTCACTCCGGCGCAGTCTACCCACGGCAGGTGGAGCGGTCGTCACGGGAGACGTCTGGCATCCCAGACGCTACATGTGTCTCCGTTGTCCAGAACGATGATCTCGGTGCCGATCCCGGCGAACAGACCGGAAGACTGCACGACCACGGACGTCGTTGCGTAGCTCAGGCTCAGGCAGCCCACGAGGATCTCAGTGAGCCAGACTTCGCCGTTAGCCCGCACGAGATACACCTCGCCGAACTCCGGGCCCGGGGTGGCAGTGGCGCGCTCAAGGCGACTTGTCGCCGACCAGATCCGGCAGACTCCGTCGCCTGCGCCGAGAGCGATCTCTGAGCCGACCCCAGCGAAAGTGCTCCCAGGGTTCAGAATCGTCACGGTTCGCCCCTCGTAGCGCCACATGCTGAGACAGCCGGTGCCATAGTCCAGCAGCCAGAGCGCCCCGTCGTTTCGCTGCACGAGCACCTCGTTACCGGACAGGTCCGCGAGGACGGTCACATACTCCGCCGATGGCGCTGTGGCGCTCGCCGGTCGAGCCGTGACGCTGGCGCTGAGGTAGGAAGTGGGCAGCCAAGCGACCTCACCGTCCACGACGAAGAGATACCAGCCGCTACAGCCCCCGGTACCTGTGCCGATCGACTGGAGGGACACCCCGTCCGCGAACCCATACCCGTGATGCTCACCCGTCACCGAGCAGGAGGTCCAGGCCGGCACCAGCGGTGTTCCGTCCGTCGACTGCCAGCCGCTGGTGCTCGCGTTCACGACACGCAGAGTCAAGACTGACGGCGACCACGTTGCCGCCCCGGCGGACGAAGCAGGGGATGGCGTCGCCGCTGCCCTCGGCGTTGGCGAGGCCGTCGCGGTGGGGCGGGCGTTCGATGGCGCACGGGTGAGTTGCAGGTTGCGAATCCACGAGGTCGCACCGTTGGCCAACACGATGCTCCAGCCCGAGCAGCGCCCTGTCCCCTCGCGCTGGACCTCGACGTTCGTGCCATTCGTCATCAGAGGCCCGGCGACGATGGCGGTCACCACGCAGTCCGAACGTCTCTGCTGCCCGCTGGTACCCGCGTCCCGGATCGTCGTCATATAGGCGGCTACGACCTTTGAATTGGCGGTGGAGGCCTGAGTGAGCGAGGCCGGCGCCGGCGCGGGCGGAGGCTGCGTAGCGGTCGGCCGGGGTGTTGTCGTGGCTGCGGGCCGCGGCGTGCTTGGCGCGTTGTGGCAGTGGTACTGCCCGTAACTCAGGCCCCACTTTGGGCAGTTCGTTCGGCAGGTGTGGCATCCGGAGCTGTCGGTGTTGCCGGGGTGCGCCTCAGCAGTTTGCGAGCTGGTGACGATGGCTGCGGAAGCCGTCAGAAGGATCGCAACGACGGCGATGGAAGCGATACGCAGCATGCCCGGCCCCGTTTCGAACGGGACACATGGTAACAGGCGGGGGCACGCTCGACGGACGCGATTGGCAGTCCACAACTCGCACAGAAGCGGGCCGGCGCGTCTCGGTCAATCCCGCGCTCAACGGCCCCGCTCGAACCGTAGTTCCCAAACGGAGGGTTCGATTGATACCCGCCCCTGAGACATCGCAGCTGGCACATCGAGTAAGACCGCGTAACGCGGCGACGAAGACAGTACCGAGCTCACTAGCCACAGCTCGTAGCAGGGCCCGTGGGATTGGGCTGCATCCCACTCGTTACGCGTCAGGTTCAGAGAGGTGAACCTACTTGCGGTCGTGCCCTTCACCTCCGCGCGAACGGTCCCTCGCATGCGGTCGGCGTACTCGATGTCCCAGCCTGGAGTCTCTCCATCGCGAGCCATCCAGCGAACCGAGCCGACACCATGTCGTTCGCAGAGCACCCGGTACACGATCTCCTCGGCGCGATCACCAATCACTTTCGGTTCCCGCGAGCGCTGCGTGCCTCGCCACCTTGTGCCGTCGACGGTGGATGCCGAACGGCGTGTGATGCGCACAACTTCATCAAGTGGCGCCTCGCCAACTTCCAGCGTGTCCACCGGCTCGAGGTTGGCAGCTCCGCTGCGGAGGACGGGCGCATCAGCAGAGAGTCCCGCGAATTCGACGATGAAGGCGTACGCCTCTTCCGTGAGTGCCCTCACCCCAGGCCTAAAGTGATTGCCATGCAGCGGAGCATCTCTCCCGAGCCCCTCGACGAAGCCGTCTTCCGTCTTGGCCGGGACAGGCTCTTGGAACGCCACGTAGTCAGCGATTGAGCAGTACCAGTGACGCTTGGCGGGCGGCGTGTCTTCAGGCTGGCTCGGGTCGGTCCACACCTCGTCGATGAGCCCCGTACCGAAGTACTCAGCCTGGCCGCGACTCCCGTCGGAGCGGTGCACGCCCCTGTAGTAGACGAACGGTGCCCCCGGAGTGACGAGGTTCCGGTACTGGTTCGGGTAGTGGTACTGGACACCCTCGATGTCCTCCCAGGAGAAGCGGTCCCCGACAATCGCCTCGTTCTGCGTGAGGACCAGAGGCGGGATGGCCGAGGCCGGGCGTAGTGACTCCGCTCCGGCGCGCCTACCAAGGATGCGACGTGGTCCGAGTGGCACCCACCGAAATTTGAGGCGACCTTCCAAGACGGAACGCGTTGGGTCTCCGCCGCCGAAGTTCGGGATTGGTTCTCCGGGGAATTGGATTCTGTGAGCGGCTCCCAGAATCGCCTTTGAGTCGAATTCATCCCCCTCGAATTCGATTTGGTAGAGGTAGGACTTCCGATAACCGTACTTCGCAAGGAACGAGTCTCGGCCAATCCTCTTGAACTCTTCAATGGCTCGCAGGACTGATTCGCGTGTCACCTCGTCGAGAACCATGACCACACTCCTACCTCAGCGACGGGCTGGAGTGTAGTCGCAGCAGGGCATACTCCCTGCGCGACGCGCAACGGGGCTCGACATCGCCGTGGGCCACTACGCACCGCGACGGCTCCCCGAGCGCTCAGGGGCGGCCATCGAGGGATTGGCTCTGTATGCCGCCCACCAGCGCGAAACGCATCCCACTGGTCCGCCCACCTTTTGGCACTATGTCGCCACGCTAGGACGGAGCAGATGAAATGGCTGCCGAGGCAAGCGCGCCCGCAGTCCCAGAACCCGCCGGCAGCGCATCTCGCAGCGACCTGCTGGTCGCCGTCGGCCGCGAGGCGCTCCCCTCGCTCTTCGCTGCGCTCGTCGCGGGCTTCCTCATCGCCGGCGTCGGGGGACGCCTCGCCATGTTCCTGCTGCGCGTCACCTCCGGCAGCCACGTCATCGGCATCGAAAGCGACGACGGCTTCATCATCGGCCGCTTCACCGCCGCCTCGGTCGACTTGATCGCCGCGCTCACCGCAGGCGCCGTCATCGTCATGGGCCCGGTCTACATGGTTGCGAGGCGTTGGGTCCCGTCGAGGTGGCGTGTGCCCGTGTTCGCTGTCGTGTTCGGAGTGCTCGGTGGCGGCGCGCTCGTCCACGCCGACGGCATCGACTTCACGCTGCTCACGCCTCGTCCGCTCGCCGCCGGTCTATTCGTGCTGATCCCCGCGGCGTTCGCCGCAGCCCTCGAACCGCTCTTCGAGCTGGGACGACGCCTCACGGCGCGCGCACCCGCCTGGCTCTTCATGGTCGCCGCACTGGTATCGACGGTCGGCGTCTTGATCTTCGGCCCGCCCGGCTGGGCCATCGGCGCCGGGATCTGGCTCGCCTGGGCCGCCGGCTACGGCTCCCACCTTGCACGCCTACTACGCACGCCTCAGTGGCTCTGGCTAGGCCGCATCGGCCTCGTCGCGTTCGCCGCAATCGGCGCCTTCGAGCTAGGCCGCGACCTCACGGCACTGTTCTAGGCCGCGCGGCTGGTTCTTCTTGTAGGGAGAGCGGACTCGGACCTGTCTGCTCTGCTCGGCGCTGCGCTCTCGCTCTCAGAAGAGCACGCGGCTCAAGGCTTGATGCATTACGAGGTCGCCGCTAGGCCGCTCAGCCCCGCTAATGGTCCCGGCATGTCCAGGGCGCCTCTCCACGAGCGGAAGCTGGAGAGCAGGTTGGGGCAGGCCGGGGAGGACCAGCGCTGGCCACCCGGCGTGTCCGCGAGCTTCGAAACCTCAGAGACGGCTTATGGGCGTCGGCAACTCCCCCGTCTCCACCAAGCCGTGAGCCTGGCCCGGTTCTTCGGAGTGCTTCGGTGTAGAGGGGGATATCGCTCCGGACAGGGACGCATCCAGAATTGCCCTACGCCGTCTGCCGCCCCCCACATCACACGGCCAGTGCCACCAGCCCGCCCAGTGCCAGGTACGGCGCATACGCCAGCGTCCCACGGCTCCGCGCTGGGCAGTGAAGCACGAGCACCGCTCCTGCGATGCCGCCAGCCAACACCGTGACGACGCCCGCGATCCAGACTGCGGGGTATCCGACGACGAGCCCGATCAGCAGCCACAGCTTCAGGTCGCCGCCGCCCATCCCTCCTCGTGCCATGAGCATCACGATGCCCCCGCTCACCAGTGCGACCGCACCGCCCGCGGCAGCGTCGGCCAGCCCGCGGTCTGACCAGATCGGCGACGTTGCGAGCGCGATCCCGAGCGCCGGGTAGACGACCTGGTTCCGTATTACCCCGTGTCGCAGGTCGTCCACCGCGAGGACCGTGAGCAGCGCTCCCCACGAAGCGATCAGCACGACATCCAGCGCGACCGCCCCCCGCATCAATGCCAGCGTCCCGACGGATGCACCGACGGCAACTGCAGCGAGCACCAGCCCTATCCGGTCCCGCGACCATTCCCGGCGCGCGCGTGGCAGTCCGCCACCAAGCGGGACGCTACCGCCCAACGGAGGCCCCCAACGTGAGCGATTCGAGCACCGCCCGCGTCTCGCTGCTCGGTACGGCGCGCGGGTCGTCGAGTTCTGCCTGGATGGCTGCCGCGAGGAGGCGGTAGACCTTCCGTGCTCCGATCTCATTGCCGCGTGCCGCGAGGTGCGTCATCAGGCAGCGCGCCGCCGCCTCGTCCGTCGGCGCATGCTCGATCGCCCGCTCCAGCAGCGTGCACGCGCGACCGAGGTCGCCGAGCCGGGCCGCGATCTCCGCCGCCGCGACCGTGGCTTCCACGAAGCGCCGGCGGTGCTCGACCCGGTGCGAGTCCGCCCACTCGAAGCGTTCGTACGCGAGGTAGTCGCCGCGGTAGAGCGCCAGTGCGCGCTCGTACTGCTCCAGCGCCTCCCCGTCCGGCAGGCCGGCCGCGCGGCGGAGCGTCGCCTCGAAGTCATCCAGGTCGACCGCGAAGAGCCCGTACTGGAGCTGGAAGCGGTCCTGCACCAGGGTCAGCGGCTGGAGGTCGGGTTCACCACACCCCTGGCGGATGATGCCGCGCAGCGAGCTCGCGGCGTTCGACGTCATCTTCTTCAGGCTCGCGTCCCACTCGAAGCCCGGCCATAGCTGGTCAGCCGCCACCCGCCGCGACACCGGGGCGCCTCCATGGGCGACGAGCAGGGCCAGCAGTTCCCGGGTCTTCTCGTACTCCCACGACGTCACCGGCGTGCCGCAGACACTGACCTCGAACTCCCCGAGGCAGCGCACGGTCACGATCGCGCCGGCGGTGCCGGCGTGGCGTTCGCTGGCTGCGGTCGCCTCGTCTGCAGAGAAGAGCCCCTGCTGACGCGGTGGGGCCTCCGCCGGTGGAGCGGTCGGGCTGCGTCGCATGCCGTCGGACGGGGCACTCGGTACCGGCCAGGAGAGCACGGGGTCTTCCTGGATGGCGAGGTCTACCACCACCGGAGCTACGCCGCTCTGCGCCAGCGGCTCCGTCGGCACTGCCGGCAGCGCGTCGACGGCCCGGGGGTCGGGAGCATCGCTCTCGCCGGTATCGTGCGTTTCTTCCTGGCTGACTGGTGCTGTTGCCGCTGGCGGTGCGGCACGCACCTCCGGCTGGAAGAGCGCCGCATGCCAGTCGAACGCTCGTGACGGTGACGGCGCCGGCAGATCTGGTGCCGGGTCTCCCGGCCGCTCTTCATCGGCAGCGGGACGCACCATCTCCGGCTCGGGATCCGAAACGCTCACCGCCTCGACTTCCTGCACCGCGATACCTGCGAGGGCCGACCAGCGTGGCGACGTGTCCCGGCGGACCACGACGGGGTCCAGCAGCATCGGCTCCGTGCCCGCGACCACCAGGCGGATGCGGGGATCCGGCCCGTCGTCGTTGCCGCCGTCCGGCGGCGGGAACTCCATCCCGGAGGTAACCGATGCACCAAACCCGTCGTCCGCATGCTCCGTCGCGGCGTCCGCCGCCACGCCGACCACGAACACCCCTGCGCCCGGACCGTGTTCCAGGAGGGAGGTGAGGCCCGGCGGTACCGGCCCGCCCAGGTCGATCAATGCGACGACCGGGACGCGCCAGTCCTGCCATGCGCGTGCGTGGACCAGTTCCTGCAGCTCGTCGACCAGCGCGGCCGTCTCCGGGCAGGCGGCGGCCGGCGCCATGTGGGGGAGGTCGGCGACCTCCGGCAGGACCTGCCGCGTTGTCTCGTCGACGCGCAGCGTGAGCTCGTCCGCCCCGGTCGTGCTCGCGAGCGTGGAGACCCAGTTGCGCAGGAGGTAGCGCGCCTCCGGACCCCGCAACGTCACGGCTCCCACCCCGGCGAGGTCGAGGTAGACGAGCGCGCCCGCCTCGTCCGCGCCGGCGGGGACCGGTAGTGCCCGTCCAGCGGGCGCATCTGACCCGGAACGCATGGCGGGAGCGAGGTCGCCGCGCAGCCGGAGCTCGACGTGATGCCCGTCGCGCGAACCTGCGTCGACGGTGCAGTCGAGGAGGCTCGCGACACCGCGCGCCGCGTCGGCGACATCCGCCGGCGACCCGCCGACGCCCGTGACGACGACCGTGACCTCACCGCCGGACTCCGTCGCGGTCAGCAGGCGGGCCTCCGCGAACCCGAGTTCAGTGAGCGCGGCGACCGCCGCACGCGACACCAGCACCACCCGCCCCGCGTCACCCGGTCCGGATACCGCAGACCGGGTGCCCGTCGGAAGCCGCAGGATGCCTTCGCGCCGCAGTCGCCGGACGAACAGGACGCCCGCACCCAGCAGGGCGAACCCCGCGGCGGTCACGACGAGCGGCCGCGGGACCGCGGGCCACGCCTCCGTGAACCCCACACCCTCCCCCGCTGGCTCGGCCAGTGGGTCGGCGGCGTGGAGACCGCCCGCCTCATCCGGGACATCGCGGGGGGGCTCCGGGGGAGCCGCAGATGCGCCAGGCGCAGGAGCGTCGGACCGCGCGCCGGTGGCCTGCTCGATGACACCAACCGGGAACTCCAGGCGCCAGCCGGGTCGGATCAGGTTCGGGTCAGAGAACCGCGCCCCGTCGCTCATCTCGCGACCGCGGTTGAGGTCCCAGATCTCCATCCACCGGAAGCCGTCCCCGAGCAGCCGCGCGGCGATGCTCCAGAGGTCGTCGCCGCGGACGACCTGGTAGAGCGTGCGATCGGCCTCGACGGTCAACTGCGTTGACGGCAGCGGCAGGTGGATCTGCCAGCCCGCCCGGATCAGGCGCGGGTCGATGAACCGCTCTCCGTTGTTCATCACGCGGTCGCGGTTCGCTTCGAAGATCGTCACGAAGCGCGTGCCGTCGGCGTAGAAGCGACGGGCGATGTCCCACAGGTGGTCGCCGCGCTGCACTGTGTACTGGACGGACGGGGTTGCGGCGCCGTCGTGTCCGGGGACCACGGACGGGTGCGGGGCTGCCTCCCCGATGTCGAGTGGACGCAGCATCACCGCGGGCGTGGCGTCGTGCGCCGACGCGACGCGCCCGGAGACCGGCACCCAGCTGATCACCAGCAGGGTTCCCGCGACCCCGCCATCGACCACCCGCCGCACGGCCGGCACGGTGACGAGACTGGACAGGCGCAGCGTGTGGCGCGCCCAGCGCGCCCCGCTCGTCACGCGATCGGCGCAGACCGCCGCCGCTCGGAAGACGACCGTGAACGCGAGGTAGGCAAGCGCCACCCACGCGACGGCCGTGCTGGCTGCGATCAACTGTGTGTCGGACAGGCTGCTACCGGCGAGGACCGAGCGCAGTGCCCCCCACTCGATGCCGGTGAGCGAGAGGGATGGAGGGCCGCTGAGCTGCCAGAGCAGGACGGCCAACCCGATCCCGACGGCCACCGTGGCAACGAGCGTCCTGGTCGGGTGTTCCTCGGAGCGAACTTGATCCCTTCGATTCCGCTGGTGCCGGCCATCTGTGGTTGCGGCCATGCTCGGCCTCCCATCCCTGTCACTGTCCTCGGGTGAGTACCGCCTGGAGCTGCTGCACCGGGTAGTCCAGCGCGAATGAGTGCACGATCGGCTCAAGCGGCAGCCACGCGCCGCCATTGACCCGGTACCGCGTGCTGAACGTGATATCGAGCCGTACCGGGAAGGCTCCGCCGGTGCTGGCGGACGAGCGCTCGTAGATGTGCTGGATGTCGCTTTCGGCCGGGAAACGCTGACCGAGGGAGTTCGTCACCAGCGTGTGACCGTCCCCAAACGACCAGTCGTATCGCTCCGGCGTGACCTCGACCTGGACGGTGATGAGGCCGAGCGTCTCCGCGCCGTACAGCGGCGCGCCGTCATAGCCGTCCACCCAGAACCAGGACGGCATGGCGACCATCCCGATGCCGGGGTTCGCGGAGACCGTGACCGGCGGAACTGGCACGGCCCCGAGGATCGACTCGGCCACGGTCAACGGATCGACGGACGCGCCGGGCGGGCCGTTGACTACGACATCGGGCGCTCCCGGCGCATCGGCGGGGACCCACGCGACTCCGAAGTACCCGGTGTCGCAGGAGACCGTCCATGGCACGGTGTCCGGGTTCGCGTCGAGGCCTGCCTGCACCCACTCCGCGCTGCTGTGCCCGATGTTCATCGGAGTCGCGGTGCAGTCAGGACTGCCCGGACTGCTGATCAACTCGGTCGAGCCCGGATCACCTGGCGACCCGGGTGTCGTGCTGGTGATGCCGATGTAGATGGTGACGCCTGACGGCCCGGATGCGACTTGAACATCTGACGACACAGCCGGCGCCGATGCCTTCGGAGTGAAGCCCCCGGAACCACCGCCGTCAGCGGCAGCTGGATGATGAATCCAGAGCACGAGGAGCACTGCCAGTCCTCCCGAGACCAAGCGCATCATGCTCTAGTCACTCGCTTCCCTGGTTGCACGGGTCACAACCCAGCGATCCTCGATTCGCTCGAGGTGGAAGGTGTAGCGGAGCGTCTCCCCCGTCCCGCCGCCGGCAATCGTGGCCTTGGTCACCGGATCAACCAGATAGGACTCGTTGACGACGTGGTCGATGACGACGGCCGAAGTCGAAGTGGCGGCCGCGACAACGAAGTCGTGGACGATTTCGATACGTGCGGCCGATCCCTCGGATCGAAGGCGCTCGATGTCTTGGCGGATGGACTCAAGGTCTTCGCCGACCGCGAATCCATCCATGTACGTGATATCCAGATTCAGCACCGCATCCGCGTAGGCATCCCAGTACGCCAGGTACGCTTCAGCCACCTCGTCTTCGAGCGCCGCTGACGGCGTCTCGGTCGGTTGCAGGGTCGCCGGACTCGGGCTCGCACTGGCTGTGGCCGTTGGGGCCGGCGGCGTGGGTGTCGCTTCACCGCCACCGCCCCGACAGGCGGCGAAGCCAATCGCCGACACGATGACGGCGACGAGCGTGAGGACTGTGCGGACTGCGGCCATGGTTACGGACCTCCCCAGATGCCGAACCGGGGCTCCGCCACGGAACGCGCACTGATCTCGACCTGCGCGATCCCGAGTACCCGCAGGAAGGCCGTGCTGGCGTCTCTCGACACCTCGACCTCGACGCGGGTGCCGTCCACGCGCACGGCATAGTCCGTGCCATCTTCGCCGATGAGGTATGCGATCGCCGCGCCCGATGCGGCACTCGCGTCGAGCGCGATCACCGAACCGCCCGTGGCACGGTACGTCGCCTGGTCCAGCTGCATCGCCCCGGCCGCGGCTGCGGCGTCCGCCGTGTGCTGCAGGTCGCGCCGCTGCACGAGCAGCATCCCACCGTCCGCGACCAGGCCGGCCACCGCCATGAGCCCGAGCATGAAGATCGCCACCAGCACCATCGCCTGCCCGCTCTCGTCGCACGCCACCCGGCGGAGCGCGGGCCTCACGGAGACACCCCGGCGCGGCTGCGATAGAGGTCGATACGCTCCTCGTGGACCGCGGTGACGGTGACCGTCATGCGCCCGAGGAGCGGGAGGCCGGCCAGGGAGACCGGGTACGCGGCCGTCGTGCGGACCGTACCGCCGCGCCCGAACCCGCCGGCGTCGAGGGACAGGGCCAGGTCGTTCGGCGAGAGCCCGTGTCCGTCCGCGACGGCGAGCGCTCGCGCTTCGGCGGCACCCAGGCCCGCTTCGAGTGAAGGCGCCACGGCGATCGTGCGCGCCGCCTCGCGGACGACCGCCTGCACGGCGACCTGGGCGTGGACCACGCGACCGGTCATCACGATGCCCGCGACGAGGACGAGCACCACCGGGAGGACGAGCGCCGTCTCGATCAGGGCGCTCCCTCCCTCGGCACCCAGGGCCTCCCGCGCCCGGTTGAGCCGTCTACGGACCGCCACGGAAGCCCTCCCTCCAGACTTCGGCCGAGACCTCGATCGGGACTGACAGGCGGGTCACCCACGGGATGAACAGCGGATATCCCCCGGCCAGCGTCGTGACCACGGCCTCGCCGGCCGTGTCCACCGTCACCACGAACTCCGTGCCCGTCGGCCCGAGGCCAGCCTCCAGGAGCTCACGCGCGCGCAGCGCGCCGTCATGGAGCGTGTAGCCCTCCGCGGCCGCCAGGCGCGCGCCTTCGATCGCCGCCGACTCGGCGACGCTCTGCGCGTGGTGGACGAGCGCGAACTGCACCGCGCCCACGAGCGCGATGAGCAGCACCGGCAGCGCCAGCGCCAGCTCGACCGTGCTTCCACCTGACTCGTCGCGGAGGAAACGCATCGCTAGACGCTCGTGATCGCCGCGACGATGTCGTTGAAGACGCCGACGACCGCGGCACCGACCGCCTGGATGGCGATGATCGCCACCACGGCGATCCCCGCCACCACGATCGCGTACTCGGTCATCGCGGCGCCCGACTCGTCGGAGTGCAGGGTCCGTGCTGCGTCCGTCATCCTCTTCACCATGTCAGTCACCTCCTTCGCGGTGATCTCTCAGTGCAGTCCGATGATGCGCGTCACCGGCCGAGCCCCAGCAGCTCGACGCCGGCGGGGTAGAGCAGCACGACCAGGAAGACCGGGAAGATGAGCAGCGCCATCGGGATCAGCATGCGGACCGTCGCCCGTCCGCCCTCCTCGAGGAGCCGGGTCCGCTGCCGGTCGCGCGCCGTCTCCGCCAGCGCCAGCATCGCCGGAGCGAGGGGCATGCCCTGTTCGTGGGCGAGCCGGAAGGCATCGGCCAGTGAGCGCAGCTCCGCCACCCCCTCGCGTTCCGCCAGCGCGAGCAGCCCGCTCGCGTACCCCGCGTCGCCGAGCTGCGCATCCTGCACGACCTCGCGCAGCCCGGCGCCGAGGGTCCCGTCGAGCTGGCGGCCGCCCTCGACCAGCGCCTGTTCCGGCGAGTAGCCGGCGCTCGCGGCAATCACCAGCAGGTCCAGCGCCGCGGGGACCTCCGCCGCGACGGCCGCGTGGCGGCGGCGGATGCGGGCTGCGAGGTGCCAGCTGGGAGCCGCCACGCCGAGCGCGAAGCCGCCGACCCAGAGCCACACCGGCCAGGGGCCGAACGGCTGCGCGCCGAGCAGGTTCATCAGGGGGAACGTGGAGGCGACGACCACGCCGGTAGAGAGTTGCTGTCCGCGGAACTGGGCAGAGGTCATCCCCGGCAGGACGAGCGCGAGACGCGCCTCCAGGTCGCCGGTCTCGACCCCGGCGCGGCGGAGCGCCCGGCCAAGCAGGTCGCCGGCATCGTCGAGGACCGGCCGCAGCACCCGCTCCAGGAACGTCGAGCTGAACATCGGGGCGCGCAGCCGCCGCGCGTCGCCGTCCATCCAGCCCTGCGCGGAGAGGCCGTGCAGGCGTGCCGCCAGGTCGGGTCGGGGGCGTCCCAGCGGCTGTCCCATCACGACCAGCCA
Organism: Chloroflexi bacterium HGW-Chloroflexi-9; assembly: GCA_002840675.1. Lineage (GTDB taxonomy): Bacteria > Chloroflexota > Dehalococcoidia > UBA2979 > UBA2979 > W-Chloroflexi-9. The sequence goes on along the minus strand of PHBR01000029.1, from coordinate 2,448 downwards.
GAGGCCGCACCCGAGCGCGACGCTGAGGACGAAGGCGGCCGTCATCGGAGCACCCTCCCCTGGTCCGGCACGGCGGCCGCGCGCAGCATCGCCATGTAGCCCGCCACGACGCTCACCAGGCAGAGGGCGAGCACGGCCTGCCCGCCGGGGGTGGAGAAGACCCCCAGGTACCCGGGACTGGCGGCGCGGAGCACGACGATCAGGGCGAGCGGGAGCGCGGCGATCACCCGTGCCGAGAGCACGTTCTGGGCCTGTGCGGCGCGGACCTCGCGGCGTGCGCGCACCGTGGCGCGGACCGAGCGGCTGAGTCCGTCCAGCACCACGCTGAGGTTCCGGCCGCCGGTGCGATAGGACATCAGCAGCGCGGCGACGAACGTGTCGAAGACCGGGTCCGCCACGCGGTCACGGGCGCGCCGGAGCGCAGCGTCGAAGCCGGAGAGGCGGCTCTCGCGCTCGACCTCGCGCATGACCGGCCGGAGGGCGAGGGGCCCGCTCCGGGCGAGCATCCGCGCTCCCTCTTCCAGGCCGATCCCGACCCGGGAGGCGTCCCGCAGGGCGTCGGCGGCTTCCGCGACCGCTTCTTCCACCTCGGCGCGTCGCCGGACGGAGCGCTGCTGGAAGTACCAGCCGGGCAGGAACAGCCCGACCGCACCGGCCGCCAGGCTGAGGACCGGCCATCCGAGCAGGAGTTGCGCACCGGCGAGGGTGCCGGCCGCCACCACCCCGCTCGACAACGCGAGCTCACGCGTGCCCACCTCGTCTCCGCCACGTGCGCGGAAGCGGCGCAGCAGGTCCGGGGACGGGCGGACGACGGCCCGCTGCGTCCGTCGTCCTCCCGCGAGGGCGGAGAGGATCAGCAGCATCCCGGCCGCCAGCGTGAGACTCAGTAGCAGCGCCATGCGTACCTCCCTGGCCAGCCATCATGGGACGACGCGTTCCGAGGACGTTCCGAAACGGTTCCGAAGACGTTCCGGGCGGCGGCGGTCCGGGACGGACGCGTACCGAATCCGTTCCGGACCTCTTCAAGCCTGTGCATCGGCCTGCGCATGGGCGTGGTCATGACGGGCGCCTCTCGAGGCCGGCGAAGCCCGCGGCGACGAGGCGTGACTCGCGACGCGGGCGGATGCCCGTCCGCTCGAGGCGGCCGCCCTCCAGCCGGAAGATCTCGCTGCCGGCGACGGCGTCGCCCTCGAGTCCGGTCACCTCGTAGATGCTCGACACGACGCGGCGGTGAGTCTCGGCGTCGAGGCGCAGGTGGACGACGAGCTGGATCGCCTCGGCGATCATCTCCGTGACCGCCTGCGCCGGCAGCGCCTCCCCGGCCATCAGCGCATAGGTCCGGAGCTTGCTGAGCGCCTCGCGCGGGCCGTTCGCGTGCGCGGTGCACATCGAGCCCTCGTGCCCGGAGTTCATGGCGGTGAGCATGTCGAGGGCCTCGTCGCCGCGGACCTCGCCGACGATGATGCGGGTCGGCCGCATGCGCAGCGCGTTCTTCACGAGCTGCCGGATCGGCACCCCGCCGGCGCCTTCGACGTTCGGGGCGCGCGCTTCGAGCGCGACGCAGTCCGGGAGCACCGACTCCAGCTGCAGCTCGGCCGTCTCCTCGATCGTGATCACCCGCTCGTCGAGGCCCGAGACCGCCGCGCCGAGGGCGTTGAGGCAGGTGGTCTTGCCGCTGCCCGTGCCGCCCGAGATCAGGATGTTCAGGCCGGCGCGCACCGCGGCCGAGAGGAAGTCGGCGGCCTCCCGCGAGAGCGTCCCGAGGCCGACCAGGTCGTCGAGCGTCCGCGCCCGCAGCAGGAACTTGCGGATGGTGACGTGAGGCGACCCGGAGGTGAGCGGCGCGATCACGGCGTTCAGGCGCGACCCGTCCGGCAGACGTGCGTCCACCATCGGACTCGCCTCGTCCAGCCGCCGTCCGAGCGGGCCGATCGCGCGCCGCACGAGTCGCAGCAGCGCGTCGTCGTCGTCGAGCACCACGTCCGTGAGCCGCTTGCGGCCGTCGCTGATCGCGAAGACCCGGCGCGGACCGTTGATGATGATCTCTTCGACCGCCGGGTCATCGAGCAGCGGCTGGAGCGGCCCCAGGCCGAGGAGGTCGTCGAGCAGCCGCCGTGCCAGTCCGTGCGGGTCGTCGAGCGGCGGGTGCCCCAGGGTCTGCGCCTGCCGGTCGGCCGCCGCGATCCGGTCGGCGATCACGCGCCGCGCCGTGTCGACCTCGTGCTGGCCGGGGGTGAGCAACTCGTCCAGATCGATCGCACGGCGCAACTCGCCCTGCACGTCGGCCCGGATCGCCCGTTCGCGGTCGATCGCCGCCGTCGTCGTCGTCATGCCCGTGCCTCCATCGCCGTCCGCCGCAGCGGGCGCGGAGTGGCGCCGACGTCCGCGGCGGCCGGAGCCGTGATCGCGGCGACCAGCCGGCGGAGGTCGTCGGCTGCGCGCCCTCCG
>PHBR01000028.1 GCA_002840675.1 Chloroflexi bacterium HGW-Chloroflexi-9 | reverse complement strand
GGGGCCGGAGCCTGAACAGGCCCGCAACGGCTCGCCCCGATACCCCGAAGACGAACGGCACCAGGAACCCGTACACGACCGCCGAGTGGAACGCCGCGTTCCAGCGAGGATCGGCGAGCGTCGCGTCGCGGCCGGCAAGCTCCACGTTGAGCCCGAGGTACAGCGCGCTCGTCACGAGCGCGGCGATCAGCCCCGGCCAGAGCCAGTGTTCCACGCGCTGCTTCGTCTGCTGGCCGCGCGACAGGGCGATACCCGCCGTTACCGCGAAGAGCACGAAGCCGGCGGACACGGCGATCCCTCCGCCGACGAGGACACTCGGACGCCCCGGCATCGCCGGCCACGGTTGAGCGATGCTCCGGGCGATCAGACCCCCGGCGACCAGGAAGAGGGTGGCTCGCTGGGGCCACGGGAACGGGATGGCGCTGTTCCCGCGGAAGCGCGGAATGACGTGCGTGGCAACCCCCATGGTGAACAGGCCGCACCATCCGATGAGTTGCACCGCCCCGTGTACCTCAATCAGCGCGACGGAGGACAGGGTCAGCGTGTAGGGGCCGACCGTGGCCAGGAGCAGCGCGGCGCCGAGGCCGAAACCGGAGAGGCCACTCAGGATGGCGGCCAGGACGAACCCTCGATACAGCCGTGCCGCTGCCCACGGGGTCGGCGGGTACCGCCCCGCGTCTGGGAGGGCCGGAAAGCCGCGCTGGCGGTGCCTCACGGGAGGGAGGGCATGTCCAGCATGCACAGCGGGTCGTCCCCCAGGTAGGAGCCGGACGTTGCGAACGCTCTCGCCCGTGAACCGCCGCAGAGTTCCGCGAACGTGCACCGACCACAGCGCCCAGTCAGGGCAGAGGGGTCGCGCAGACTCCTGAACATCGGAGACTCGCGATAGATATTCGCGATCCGGTCTGAGCGCACGTTGCCGGCCGGCAGTTGGAGGAAGCCGGACGGGCACAGCCCTCCGCGATGGTCGATGAACAGGAAGCCCTTCCCGTCGTTGACCCCCTGTGTCCGCACGCCGCCCGGGGCTTCCGCGATCTGATAGCCAGCACCGGTCAACCTCACCGGCCCCGTGCCGCCCGCCCGTGCTCGGAGCAGCATGGTGCGCCGGAACTGGGGTGCGGCCGTGGTGCGGACGGCGAACGGTGCGCGTTCGCTCAGGGCCGCCAGCCACTCCCAGGAGTCCTCCGCCTCGGCGGGCGTGATCATCTGTCCTGCGGAGCCACGGCCGGTGGGCACCAGGTAGAAGACGCTCCACATCCGGATCCCGTAGCCATGCAGTAACTCGGACATCTGCTCCAACTGGTGCAGGTTGTGCCGTCCCAGCGTGGTCCCGACCTGGACGGGGATGCCCAGATCCCGCAGATCCCGGAGGGCCTGGATCACGCGCTGGTAGGTGCCCGGTACGCCGCGGAAGCCGTCATGGGTGGCGGCGTCGGCCCCATCGAGGCTGACGTGCACCATCGTCACACCCAGGTCACGCAGTCGCTCCAACCGCTCCCTGGTCACGAGGGCGGTCGTCGTCGGCGACACGGCTACGCGCAGTCCTCGCGAGATCGCCCGCGACGCGATGTCGAAGAGGTCGGCACGCATCAGTGGGTCGCCCCCGGTGAGCACCAGCACAGGAGGCTTCAGGTCGGCGAGCTGATCCACGACTTCGTACGCTTCGGCGGTCGTGAGCTCCTCCGGGTGTGGCCGGGGCTGTGCCTCAGCGCGGCAGTGGACACAGGCGAGGGCACAGGCGCGCGTCAGCTCCCACGCGACCGTGAAGGGACGCTCCGCGAAGTCGACCTCAAACGGCTGAGGGCGTGTCGACGGGCGCTCAGGACGGCCGGGCGCTTGCATCACTGGAAACCTCCTCGTCGGTGAGGTAGCAGAGCGGGTCCATGCCCCAGGTGTCGCCGGTGACCGCCTCCGCCCGCGACCGGAAGTTCCCATTGCAGAAGTCCAGAAACCGGCACCCCTGACAGCGGTCGGGAAGACGTTCGCGCCGGTCGCGCAGGTCCTGGAGCAACGGCGCCGGGCGTGTGTCCCAGATCTCCTCGAAGGACTGCGTCCGGATATTGCCCAGGGGGCGCCAGCGCCAGAACTGGTCCGCGTAGACCGTCCCGTCCGCGTCTACTGCCGCGATGGCGCGGCCCGAGCCGTTGCCGCCATTCCAGCGGAGGAGCGTCGCGACACTCGCCTGGCGCTCCGGCTGCGTACGGCCGATGTGCATCCACAGGTACGCGGCGTCCGCGTGGTTGTCGGCGGTGAGCACCTCCGGCTCCAATCCGCGCTGGTGCATCGACAGGACGCGGTCGAAGACGACATCGAGCGCTCGACGCGTGTCGTCGTGGGAAGGGGTGAAGTCCTGAATCTTTGCACCGCGCCCGGTGGGAGCGAGGTGGTAGATGCAGAGGCGCGGGACCTCGCGCTCCTCCATCAGGTCGAACAACCACGGGAGGTCGTCCAGGTTCGACTTCGTCAACGTCACGCGCAGGCCCACCTTCAGGCCGGCGTCGCGGCAGGCTTCGATGCCACGCATCGAGGCATCGAACGCGCCGCGCATCCCGCGGAACCGGTCATGGATCTCCGGCCGTCCGTCGATGCTGATGCCGACGTACGAGACCTGGATGTCCGCGAGGGCGAAGGCGGTCTCTGGGGTGATCAACGAGCCGTTCGTGGACAGGACCACGCGGAGTCCGCGCTCGCGCGCGTGTGCCGCGATCTCCAGCAGGTCGGGCCGGCGGAGGGGCTCGCCTCCGGAGATCAGCAGCACCGGGACGGAAGCCTCGGCGAGGCGGTCGACCATCGCCAGTGCTTCGGAAGTTGAGAGTTCGCCCGGATAGGCGCGGTCGTGGGAATCGGTGTAACAGTGCGCACAGTGGAGGTTGCACCGTCGCGTGGATGTCCACACCACGACCGGCCGCTTGTCTTCCGAATAGTGCAGCAGGTGCGAGGGCAGGCGCCCGCTCTGGCGGCCGTACCGCAGCGCATCGCTCTCAGTCGCAGTGCCGGTCAGCAGTCTTGATACGCTCAGCACGGTTGGCCTCCCCCTGTTCCAGAGGAGTCAACGGGGCCCGCCGGTGGACCGCAATTCTTCGGAACCCTGCGCAAGAGGTACGGAACCGGGGCATACCCGCGTGCCGGAACGCCCAATTGCCCCTATCTGTCCGCGCTACTCGTGACCTTCGTCACGCCTGTTCCGGGACTATTCCGTTCGGCCGGGCCGCCTCGATGCTACCGCCAGCGCCACGGCGATCGCCCAGACGACCGAGCCCAGCACCAGGTGTGCGACACGTACCGGCCGGGCGAAGTCGAACCAGAGGTTGGCGGCACCCACGAGGACCTGCGCCGCGTACAGCACGATGAGCGCGCGGATGCCAGCGGACATCCACCTGCCGGCAATCCCGCGCGCGGTCCACGCGAACCATCCCACGGCGACAAAGGTGACTCCGACCAGCGAGCGGTGCAGCCAGTGGATGTGCTCCAGGCGGCCGCCATCCACGAAGGGGATCGGCGCCTCCGCGCACCCGGGCCAGCCGGAGCACGCGAACCCGGCGCCGGTTGCAAGCATGTAGGCGCCGACGGCCATCGTGAGGCCGACGAACGCGGCGGCGATGGTCGCGCGTCGGTGGATCCGCCCCTCGGCGTCCCCAACGACCGCCAGGCCGCGCCCGCGTACGGCCCACACCGCCATCATCACGAGCAACGCCAGTAACAGTTGCGCACTCACCATGTGCACCGCGACCACCATCGGCGGTAACTCGCGCACGACGGCTTCGCGGCCGAGCAGTGCCTGCACCAGGAGCAGCGGAAGTGCCAGGGCCACGGCCACGACCATGCGTCGATCTCGGCGGAAAGCAGTGACCGCCCACGCCGCCTGCGCCACGATCAGGATCCCCACCCCGCCCGCCAGTGCACGGTGACTCCACTCGATGATGGGCGCCTGTTCCGCCGGTGGGAGGAAGCCCCCGTGACATAGCGGCCAGTCCGGGCAGCCGAGGCCTGAGCCCGTGATCCGGACCGTCGCCCCCATGCCGATCAGGGCAAGCGTCGCGACCACCGTCACGACGGTCAGGCGCTGGAAATGGGTCACCACGGCTCCTCGGTGCCCGCACAACCTAGGCTGGGCGCGTTACTGGTTCCGTTACCCGTGCCCCAGTAACGGTGCGAGTAACGCCGGCCCGCGACGCTGGAATGAGGCGGTCCGAGAACAGCGCCCGGCCGGTGGAGGTCTTATGGCGAGTTGTCGCGTGCTCCTGGTGACCGATGACCGTCGAACGATCTCCGGTGGGCTCGGTCGAGCGTCGATCGTGACCGTCGCGGAGGTGGACTCCGAGGGTATCCAGGCGTGGGAGGAGCACGCCGTGCCGTGGCGCGAACGCCACGACGCGGAACCTCACGGCACCCACCACGACTCGATCCTCGCGTTCCTGCGCCAGGAGCGCGTCCGCGCGATCGTCGCCGACCATATCGGCGCGCCCATGCGGTCGCAGTTGGCTGACCTCGGCGTCACCGTGTTCGAGCACGGCGGCATCGATGCGCGCGCAGCGGCGCTTGCGGCCGCGGGGGTGATCACCGGCCAGTCGGTACGGGGGGATGGAGAGCGCCGCGCATGACCGCGAGCGAGCCCGTCACCGCGCCCCTGCGCACCATGGTGTTGCCGCTGGTCCGGGTGACCGGGTCCGGGCGCAACATCGGCAAGACGTGGCTCGCGGAGCAGTTGGTCAGGTGGTTCGATTCGCGCGACTACCGGGTCGCAGCGATCAAGGACTCTCACCACCGGATGATGGACGACAAGGCCGGGTCGGATACCGAACGCCTCGCACTCGCCGGGGCGTCACCGGTGATCTTCCGCGCCGGTGACGGCGTGCTGACCCGCGTCCCCGGGGCGCCGGCGGTGCTGCCCGTGCTGACGAACACACTCGTCGACCAGGTGGACCTGGTGATCGCGGAGGGATTCCGCGACGAGCAGGCGGGAGCGCGCCTGCAGATCGGCGAGGCCCGACCGAGGCGCGTCGTGTTCCGCGACCCGGGGGGTTGCAAACTCGGGACCTGGGCAATCGACGACATCGACCGCATCGGCGAGGCGCTGGCGGCGGCGTTCGCCCTGTCCACCGCCGGCGACCCGGCGATCCGCGCGGCGGTGCGTCGGGCCGTCGGCATCGCAGATCACCGCTGCCCGGATATCACGCTGGGCGTGCGGATGGTGCAGGCGGCATCGGACGCCCTCGGCATCCCGTTCCCTCCCTCGCGGGGCGCCCTCCGAGCGACGGTGGAGATGGCCCGTTGTGCCACGGATGCCATCGCCACCGTTGCAGCCTGCAGCGCTGGCCAGGGAACACTCCGGATACTGGACCGGGGTGCCACTGCGGCGACGTTCGTGTCATGCACGAGCGGCAGGCGCGTGCGTGTCAGCCTTCGGGCCGATGCGCTGATCGAGATGCCGGGCGAGGGGGTCCCGCCCGGCGTCTCGATCGCCCACGAGCACGCCTTCCGGACGCGCCCGACCGTTAGCCTCTTCAACGTCGAGTGCGCGTCTGCGGCCGCCACCGCGGTGGCGGCCGCAGCGGGCGGACGTTACCCCGCGCAGGACCGGTAGTACGCACCACCCTGGCAGCCGGGACACACCGCCCCGCCACCCACGTAGACCTCCCGGCCGTTCAGGACTTCTTCCCCGCAGCGTGTGCAGTCCACGCGCGTACCGCGGTGCCCGAGCAGCGCCGCCAGGTCGAATGTGAGCGCCACCGGCTCGATGCGCAGCAGGTCATGCGCCGGGATTTGCTGGTAGCCCTCCACCTGCGCGTAGTAGCGGGGAAGGGCGTCACCCGCCAAGGAGATCGCCAGTTCTCGCACGCCCGCGCGTGGGGCGATGCGCACGGCGTGCTCGGTCTCGACGTCGACGGCGGTCACGGCGACCCGTCCGTAATCGACGATGCGCAGGGTGCGGTGTCCCACCGTGCATCCAGTCGCCGCAGTCACACCGTCCAGGACGCAGCCATCCGTCTCCGCGAAGAGCAGCAGTCGCTTGTCATCCCGGGGAAGCGTCAGGCCGAGCGCCTGACCGGCCGCGATCCCGATCCGCACGCCGAGCACCTGTCGCGGACAGAGCCGCTCATGCTGGGCGGCACTCGCGGCACAGGCGACGGCAACCGAGGATTCCAGCACCCGGGTGGTCATGATCCGTACCCTTTCATGCTCCGTGTACGGCCTGGCGGAGGGCGCGCTGCACCGCCATCGAGGGTTGCAGCGCGAGGTCTGATGCCAGCCGCCGCTGGTACAGGTCGTACTGGGCCACCGCGTCACGAGGGCGACCCAGCTGGCCGTAGGCAGCGATCAGCGCGATCTGGAACTCCTCCTGGAGCGGGTCCGCGGCTGCCGCACGGCGGCAGTAGTCCATCGCGCGCGCGCCGTCGCCCGCGCGAGCTGCGAGGCGGGTCGCCTCGTTCAGCAGTCCGAGGTACAGGGAGTGCAGGCGTTCGCGGTAGGGGAGCACCCAGGAGCCGAACTGCGCCGCTTCGTCCAAGTCTCCAACGTAGAGCGATAGCAGCACGTCGATCTCCCCGAGGCGCCCCTCCGCACCGGCGCCGACGTGCGTGGCCGGATCGCACTGCTGGAGGGCGGTGGCGCCGCGCTCGAACGCGACGATGTCGACCCGAATGTCGTTCGCCAGTCGCAGTCGCCCCCGGTCGTCGGTGTCGACGGCCTCCGTGACGTCCCTGCCCAGTGACTGCCGCAGGGTGTGGAGCAGGACGCGCAGGTGTGTCCGCTCACTGCCCCCCGACGGGTCAGGCCACAGGATCTCGCAGATGCGCTCTCGGTCCAGCCCCCGGTTGCCGGCAAAGGCTAGTAGCGCGAGGAGTTCGAACGCGCGACGCCGCGGCACCGGCTGTACCACACCGTCCCGGGTGCACTCGGGACGGCCGAATAACTGCACCCGTATCTCGCCAGCGAGAGGTGCCGCTGCCGCGTCCTTCGAGCCAGTGTGCGCCGCGGCCACATGCAGCAGGATCAGCCCGGCGGTGCTGTCCGGCCGCGCGTCGCTGGGGATCGCGACGGCGGTGGCGGACACCGGGAGGTGGACGCCGTCGGGCGTCTGCCAGGCACACCAGGACAGGTCAGTCGGTCGGCCACCGGCGAGGGCTTCAAGCGTCGGGCAACCGTCTGCGCGGCAGAGGCGCTCGCCGGCACCGTCTAGCGCATTGACCACGTCACCGCAGTACTGGTTGAGGAGTTCCCGGGCGGGTTGACCGATGAGGTCGGCCGCGGCGGTGTTCACGGCAACGATGCGACCGTCGCTCGCGATCGCGAACGCTGGTCCGATCGAGCCCTCGACCAGCCGTTCGATACCCATGACCCCTTCTGTCCGAACGAGAGCCTGATCGCACGCAGTCTCAGGCCCCGCGACATGCCATCGCAGGGACGTTCGTCACCACTTCCGCGGGACTGATACCGGAACTTCGTAACGGCTGGAGTAACGCGGCGACGCGCAGAATCCGTTTGTGAACGCGCGCACAGGAGCGAGCCCCTGGTCGGACCAGCAGCGAGCCGCTCGGCAGGCGTTCCGTATCGGAGTGGGGGTGATCGATGGATCAGCAGAGCGGCATCTCACGCCGGTCATTCCTTCGGCGGGCGGCGGCAGCAGGTGTGGGCGTGGCGCTCGCGGAGGTCTTCGCGTTCGAGCCCTGGCACCTCGAGGCGAGCCAGCCGGTGGTGGTGTCTGACCCGTTCACGGTGTTCCCCGACCGCGACTGGGAGAAGGCGTACCGCGACCTGTTCAAGCCGGACTCCGACTACGTCTTCACCTGTGCTCCGAATGACACGCACAACTGTCTCCTGAAGGCGCACGTCAAGAACGGCATCGTCGTCCGTATCAGCCCCACGTACGGGTACGGCAACGCGACCGACCTGGACGGGAACCAGGCGACGCACCGCTGGGATCCGCGGTGCTGCCAGAAAGGGCTGTCCCTGGCCCGCAAGTTCTACGGCGACCGTCGGGTCCGAGGCGCCATGGTGCGCACCGGCTTCAAGGAGTGGGCGGACGCGGGCTTCCCCCGCGACCCGGCCACCGGGAAGCCGCTCCAGGACATGGAGCGCCGCGGGCGAGACTCCTGGGTAAAGGTCCCGTGGGATGAGGCGTTCGAACTCGCCGCCCGGGTGTACATGGACATCGCTTCCACCTACTCCGGTGCGGAGGGCACGGCGCGCCTCGCCGCCCAGGGGTACGACCCGGACATGGTGGCGACGACGCACGACGCCGGTACCCAGGTGCTCAAGCTCCGCGGCGGTATGCCGCTGCTGGGTATTCACCGCATCTACAGCTTCTACCGCTTCGCGAACATGCTCGCGCTGCTGGACGACCACATTCGGAGTAGCGGCCCGGATCACGCCGTCGGTGGGCGGGGCTGGGACTCCTACTCCTGGCACACCGACCTGCCGCCCGGTCACCCGCTGGTCACCGGTCACCAGACCGTGGAGTTCGACCTGTTCGCTCCGGAGAACGCCGACCTGGTGGTCACCTTCGGGATGAACTGGATCTCCACCAAGATGCCGGACAGCCACTGGCTCGCGGAGGCGCGCCAGAAGGGCACCCACATCATCAACGTCTCCACGGACTACCAGTCCACTTCCAACCGGTCGGACGAAGTCATCATGATCCGGCCTGGCACGGATGCAGCGCTGGCGCTCGGCTGCGCGCGCTACATCATCGCAAACGGACTCCATGACGAAGACCACATCAAGGCGTGGACCGACCTTCCGCTGCTCGTCCGCATGGACACGCACGAACTCCTGAACGCGCGTGACGTGCTCCCGGACTATGTGCCCTCCACGCTGGACAACTTCGTGGAGGTCATTCCGGACGGCCAGGCGCTGCCGGAGCCGGCCCTGCAGGGCACGCAGTACATCTCCGAATCGCTCCGCGGACAGTGGGGCGACTTCATGGTCTGGGACCAGCGCACCGGCGAAGCCGCGCGGGTCTCGCGTGACCAGGTCGGTGACCACTTCCGCGACACCGGCATCGACCCGGCCCTCATCGGTGAGTTCACGGTGACGCTGGCAGACGGGACGAGCGTCCCGGTCCAGCCGGTCTTCAGCCAGGTGAAGCAGTACCTGGACGACAACTTTGACCTGCAGACCACCTCGGAGGTGACGTGGGCGCAGCCCGCGGCGATTGAGAGCCTTGCGAAGCAGATCGCCGCCGCGCGGCAGAAGTCTTTGCTGGCGACCGGGATGGGACCGAACCACTACTTCAACGCGGACCTGAAGGACCGCGCGATCTTCCTGCTGGCCGCGTTGACCGACAACGTCGGCCACATCGGCGGCAACGTGGGCGCCTATGCGGGGAACTACCGGGGCTCCATCTTCAACGGCATCCCGCAGTGGATCAAAGAGGACCCGTTCAACCCTGAACTGGACCCCGAAAAGCCGGCGGCGCTCAAGTCCTACTACAAGATGGAATCGGCGCACTACTACAACTATGGCGACCGGCCGTTGCGGGTGGGAAACAAGAACTTCACCGGCGACACGCACATGCCCACGCCGACGAAGTCGATGCACTTCGGCAACTCCAACTCGCTCCTGGGCAACATCAAGTGGCACCACGACGTGGTCCACAACACCCTGCCCGGCATCGAAGCGATCTTCGTGAACGAGTGGTGGTGGACGGCGTCCTGCGAGTACGCAGACATCGTGTTCGGCGTCGACTCGTGGGGTGAACGCAAGAACCTGGACGCCACCGGCTCCTGCACCAACTCCTTCCTGCACATGGCGCCAAGGAGCCCGCTGAACCGGATCTATGACACCCGCGGCGACGCCGAGGTCATGGCCGGGATCTCCGCCAAATTGGGCGAACTCACGGGTGACCCGCGCTTCGTGGACTTCTGGAAGTTCGTCCACGAAGGCCGCGACGAGGTGTACCTCCAGCGGGTGTTCACCGCATCCGGCGCCACGCGTGGCTATGACGTGCTGGCGCTCGAAGAGCGTGCACAGCAGGGGATCCCTGCACTGATGAACTTCCGCACGTACCCGCGGCATGGCGGCTGGGAGCAGCGTCAGGAGAACAAGCCCTGGTACAACCGCTCTGGCCGGCTGGAGTTCTACCGCGACGAGCCCGAGTTCCTGGAGTACGGCGAGAACCTGCCGGTCTACCGCGAGCCCGTGGACTCGACGTTCTACGAGCCAAACGTCATCCACGGAAAGCCGCATCCGCTCATTGTGCCGCGGGGCCCGGCCGAATACGGCCTTGCCCTGGACGACCTGTCCACCGAGACCCGCCAGGTCCGCAACGTGGTCAAGGCCTGGGCCGACCTGAAGGGCACCACGCACCCCCTCACCGCGGCGGACGATCGGTTCCGATTCATGTTCATGACGCCGAAGTACCGCCATGGTGCTCACAGCACGCCGGTGGACCTGGACTGGATGAGCATGCTCTTCGGCCCCTTCGGGGACGCTTACCGCCACGACAAGCGGTCACCCTGGGTGGGCGAGGCCTACCTGGAGATGCACCCCGACGATGGGAAGTCGCTTGGCATTAGCGATGGCGACTACGTCTGGTTCGACGCCGACCCCGCCGACCGCCCCTACCGCGGGTGGAAGGAAGGTGACGAGGACTACGAGGTCTCACGCGGCATGGCACGGGCGCGATTCCAGAACGCGATGCAGCCCGGCGTGATACGCATGTACTACAACATGTACGTCGCTACCCGCGGCTCCGTCCGAGGCGCGAAAGAGCGTGCGGACGGCCTCGCCAAGACGCCCGAGACGGGCTACCAGGCGATGTTCCGGCACGGCAGCCACCAGAGTGGTGTGCGCGCATGGCTCCGGCCCACCCTGCTTACCGACACCGTTGTGCGGAAGCCGTTCTTCGGGCAGGAGCTCGGCGTGGGCTTCGAAAGCGACGTCCACTGCGCCAACGGCGCCCCGAAAGAGTCCTTCATCAAGATGGAGAAGGCGGAAGACGGGGCACCGGAGGGCGGCCTCTGGAAACCGGCGCGCAACGGCGTCCGGGCCGGTTACGAGTCCGATCTCATGAAGCAGTACCTCAGCGGAGGGTTCTACCAGGCCTGAGCCGCGGCGCGGGCCGCTCTCTCGTCGGACCGGAGGTCGGTGATGGCTGACGTCTTCAACTGGCAACTCGGGCGGGACATGCAGTACCCGTACCAGGCGGAGCGCCCCGCCCGCCAGATCGCGTGGATCTTCGACACGAACAAGTGCATCGCCTGTCAGACGTGCACGGTGGCCTGCAAGTCCACGTGGACCTCTGGCACCGGGCAGGAATACATGCTCTGGAACAACGTGGAGACGAAGCCGTTTGGCTTCTTCCCCACCGGCTGGGACGTGGAACTCCTGAACCTGCTGGGGCCGGCGAAGTGGGAGGGCGGGGTCTCCACCGGGAACACCGTCTTCGAGTCGGCGCCGGCGGGCGAGCGCGTGAACGGCTGGCTCCCCACAAGCGAGCACTGGGCGCACCCGAACATCGGCGAGGACGAGCCGTCCGGGCCGGTGGAGCGCGGTACCTACATCGACAAGTTGCCGCACGACACGTGGTTCTCGTACCTGGCACGCATCTGCAACCACTGCACCTACCCCGCCTGCCTCGCCGCATGCCCGCGCCAGGCGATCTACAAGCGGCCGGAGGACGGCATTGTCCTGGTGGACCAGGAGCGGTGCCGTGGGTACCAGGAGTGCGTCGCGGCCTGCCCCTACAAGAAGGTGATGTTCAACAACGAGTCTCGCGTCTCCGAGAAGTGCATCGCCTGCTTCCCGAAGATCGAACAGGGCATCCAGCCGCAGTGCGTGACCAGCTGCATCGGGCGCATCCGCATCGCGAGCTTCATCAGCGCGCCGGAGACGGTGAACCCGCAGAGCCCCATCGACTTCCTCGTGAAGGTGCGGAAGGTGGCGCTGCCACTCTACCCGCAGGCCGGTACGGAGCCGAACGTCTACTACATCCCGCCGATACACGCGCCGCGCGAGTACCTGCGCCAGATGTTTGGTCCGAACGTGGACGAAGCGGTGGAGACGTACCAGCAGATCGCGGCCGACGATGAACTGCTCGGGCTGATGATGCTCTTCGGCTCCACCGAACGGATCATGCACTCCTTCGCCGTCAAGGACGGCATCGCGACCGGCTACGACGAGGACGGCACCGAACTGGTGAGCGTCCCGTTGCGCGAGCCGACGTTCATCCGCGAGTACTTCGACGAGGTGCACAACACCTACCGGCAGAACATCACGTAGGCCGGCCGCCCACGGCGGCCTGCGAGAGGAGCCTGCAATGACCAGCGAACACGAACAGACCCCGGACGCGCCGCAGGCGGTGAGCCGGCGCAGCTTCCTCACGAAGGCGGCCGGGGCTGCTGCGGTCGGCACCACACTCGCCGTCGGCATCGGGTTGCGCGAACTGACGCGCCCGGAGCCGCCCACGCACCTGGTGGCGCACCGTGCGGGCACGATCCCCCTCGACCCGGAGGACCGGGCGTGGACTCGCCTGGCGAAGTGGCCCGTGCCGATGCTCCTCCAGAACCTCGCGACGCCGTTCGCACCCGAACTGGTGGTACCGGAGATCTCGGTTCGGGCGCTCCACAACGGCGACCAGATCGCCTTCCATATCGAGTGGGAGGACGCCGGCGAGGACGCTATCGACGCGATGGCGAGGTTCCGGGACGCGGTTGCGGTGCAACTCCCGGTCGACCCCGCCGCCAACGCAGCGGTGACGATGGGCGCGACGAACCAGCCCGTTCACATCATGCAGTGGCGTGCCGCCTGGCAGGCGGACGTAGACCTGGGCCGCCGGGGCGTGAAGGACGCGTTCCCGAACATGTACCACGACGCCCCGCCCGAGGCGCTGATGGGCGAGGAGGCCGCCCGCCAGTTCTACCCGGCGGTGGTGGCCGGCAACCCGATGGCGCGGCGCGACCGCACGTCCCCCGTGGACGACCTGATCGCCGTGGGGTTTGGCAGCCTCACCACGCATGAGGAGCAGACCGCGAATGGCCGGGGCGTGTTCACCGGCAAGGGCTGGCGTGTCGTGATCATTACGCCACTTCAGCCCGGGGCGGACAAGACGCGGCTCTCGCCGGGCATCACCACCTCGATCGCCTTCGCGGTGTGGAACGGCGGCGCCGGTAATCGGGGCGCCCGGAAGCAATGGGCGAACTGGAGCCCGCTGGAAATCGAGACGTAGCGATGACCTCCACCATCATCTCCGCCGAAGTCCTGTCCCGACCGCACATCCAGCGGCTGCTGGGACGTTCCGCGATGTACGAGGCACTCGCCCTGAGCCTGGCGTGGCCCATGGACGAGACGCTGGCACGGCTCGACGCACTCCTCGAAGACCTCGCCGGGCACGAGGTGGTCGCGGCGCTGGGCGCCGAACGCGAGTTGGAGGCGCTCCGGGCAGCGCGGGCGAACGTGGACGCGGAACGGCTGGCGCCGGTGCACTTCGTCCTGTTCGAGGGTTCCGTGCTCTGCTCCCCGCACGAGACGGAGTACATCCGCGACCCGTTCGCAAAGGCGGCCCAGCTCGCCGATATCGCCGGCTTCTATGCCGCCTTCGGGCTGCAGGTCTCCACCGTGAACCAGACGACTCCGGACGACATCTGTACCGAACTGGAGTTCATGGCGCTGGTGACCCGGCGGGAGGCCTACGCCGCCGTCCAGGACTGGGACGACCGCGCGTCCGTGTGTCGTGCCGCATCGCGCACCTTCATGGACGCCCACCTCGGCCGCTGGATCGGCGCATTCACCGCGGACCTGTGCGAGCAGGCCGGGACGGCCGCGGCGACGCGGGACGACGAGGCGACTGGCACGTGGTTCCATGCCGTCGCCGAGTTGCTCCGCGTCGCCGTGGAGGCCGACCTGCTGGCCCAGGGTGTCCATCCCAGCCGCCTGCACGCGCGGGTCATCAACGACGACACGGAGGCCGTGCCGTCCTGCCCGCTCGCGATCGTCCCTGAGCCGAACCTGATCGATCTGGATGACGAGATCATCCGGTAGTCACGCTCTCGGCGTCTGACGGGGACGCCCCCACTCCGACCGGCGTATGCGGGGGTGGCGTCAGTGGATCAGCGCGGCGATGGCGGCTTCCAGGCGGGCTGCGGCAGCGGCAACGATTTCGGGCTTAAGGAAGGTGTTCGGCACCTCGTACCTCCACGGATACAGCTACAGCGGGTGGCCGCTGCGACTTCCGTGTCGGTGTCGCGGGTGCGGGTGGCTCAGCCTTGTCGGCGGCGCCGGGTCAGGTCAGAACGCGGAGCGCGGGATCGCCTCTGCAAGCGGCGCCGGGTCTGTCTCGTCGGGCGTCGCCTCGGGCCTCGCGCCGGGGCGTAGCCGCTCCCGAGGGCGGGACGGCAGGTCCGTGTCGGATGCCTGCGCCGGAGCGAACGTGGCGAGAAACTCGTCGGCGTCGGCTTCGAGTTCGTCCTCGGTGTCGCCGACCAGTCGCCTGGCCTGCACATCGGTCAGGCCCTTGCGCAGCGCCACCCGTAGGCAGCCGGCCTCACGCTCGGTGCTCTGCGCGCGCTCCTCCGCGGACTGGCGCGCCTCGGCGAGACGCTCCTGCTCGCTCTTGCCGGACTCCTCGATCTCCGCGAGACGGCGTGCGGCATCGACGTTCTCCTTTGCCGCCTTCTCGTGCTTGCGGGCGAGTGCCTTCCACTTCGTGGCCTCGGCCTGCCAGTCCCTGTGGGGCTGGTCGGCCTCGGGCTCGTCGGTGGATGGGGTCAGTTCTTCGTCTGCCATGAGGTGATCTTGGCAGGACGGAAGGGGCGGGGGTAAGGGAAGTTGGCAATGGAGAAGGGCGACCATCCTGCCCGCGGTGGTGTCCCACGGCCAGGAGGCAGCGAATCCGATAGCAACTGCCCACCTGGATCATTCATGCTGCCGGAGAAGATCCATCTGCTGAGCGATCTCCTGGACTCGCGTGTTTGAGTCACGCGTCAGTGCAGCAATGAATTGGTGCGGCGGGAGCCTCATGGCCAAGCTCGCCGCGGCGGCCAGGTCAAGGTTGACCTCGTGGGGGCGTGCGCGTTCAAGCCGCGCGATCGCCCCCCGCGACGTCTCAAATCCCAACCTGGTCAGTTCGTCGGCGAGAAACGCCTGTGACCAGGGCGGGCGCATGGACATCCGTCGCTCGGCAAGCAGACGCGCCACTGCGGACGGCGAGCGGTCGTGCAAGAGTCACCTCGATTGGCACACTACCGGTCCGAGTAGCGGTATCTTGCCCATGCCTCGATCAATATTGGATCACATGGTGAACAGTTGACGAACGCCACCTGATCAACCCCTGACTTTCTGGAGCTGTTGATGTCGCGACACGTCCTCACCGCCGTCGCAATCGCACTCACCCTCGTCGCTTCCGGCGCGGTCGCGGCCTTTGCCTTCATAGCACTGCAGGCTGGTTCGGAATCGGGACCACAGGTGGGAGCGGAACTCGGTGAGTTGCGTGCGCTGACGTACGAGTACGCACTGCTCACGCAGACGGGCGCGACGGACGCAGAACGCAAGCGCGTCGTGGGACGGTTCGAAGACCGCCTCGAAGCGCTACGCCCCACGCTCCGGGCGCGTCTGGGAACAGCCGAGCCGCTTGATTCCGTTGCCTTTGCGTTCGACCGTCTGGCTGTTGCCGAGGACGCGACCACACAGTCGCAGGCTGCCGCATCAACGGTTGCCAGCGTCAACGCGGCAATCGAGGAACTCGAACGGGCAGTAGCGGACGCGGCGACCCGCACCAGGATGTGGCTGTTTGGGACGATGTTTGCCCTGATCCTCGGGCTGGGCGCCGCCTCCCTCTACCTCGTCCGGTCCGTCCGTACCGAACGGCGGGCCACCCGGGAGTTGACTCTCGCCGCTCAGCGCCTCCAAGCGATCCTCGACAACGCACAGAACGCTGTCACGATCGTCGACCAGGATGGCACCGTGCGCTTCGCCAACCCGGCGCTGAGCCAGTTGGTGGGTATCCCGCTGGCAGAACTCCTCGGGGCGCCAGCAGGGCGTTTCGTCGACCCGGATCAGTTGGTGCGCGTCTCCGAAATTAGGCTGGCGCGGATGCGCGGGGAGTCGGCCCCCCGTCGCTACGCGCGGACCCTGACCCATGTGGACGGGCATGCCGTGCACGTGGACTCGATGGCGACCGTGATCGACTACCTGGGCGAGCGCATGGTCCTCGTCGAGCACCGTGACATTGGGCCGGAACTCGAGGCACGACGGTCTGCGGAGCAGAATGCTGCCCGCCTGGGCCTCATCCTCGACACCGTGCCCGACGTCATCTGGGTTGCACAGGCGGATGGGACGGTCACCCACGTGAACCGCGCCGTCACAGAACTCCTCGGCTACGAGGGTGAAGCGTTGATCGGCCGGCACGTCGGGACGCTCTTCGACGAATTTGAGGACGGGGACCACCTCGCCCAGTACTTTCAGAGGCCCTCCCTGCTTCCGCTCCAGATCCCGGAGCACACCGTCGTAGCTCGGGCCTCCGACCATGCGCATATACCGGTCGACCTGCGGGTGACGACTGCTTCCATCGAGGGCTCACCGTTCCTCGTGGGCGTGCTGCGCGACGCCCGCCCGCGGCAGCGTGCGGAAGAGGACCGGATGCTCGCCCAACGGGTGGTCGTGCGCTCCGACTTCCTCGCCACGATGAGCCACGAGCTCCGCACGCCATTGCACGCGATCATGGGGTTCGCCGAAGTCCTGGGAGACGAGGTCGGTGGAACCCTTACGGAGCGCCAGCATGGGTACGTTGGGCACATCACCGAAGCCTCGAACCTGCTCCTCTCGCTCATCGAAGACGTGCTCGACATGGCGCGGATCGACGCCGGGAAGTACCGGCTGACGCCGGGCGACTTCTCACCCGCGGAAGTCCTGCTGATGGCCGTAGAGACAGTGCGCCGGCAGGCCCAGCTGAAGGGCCTCGACCTTCGCATGGACGTCGACGATGCCCCCGGGCACTGGACTGGTGACCGGCGTGCGCTCGTGCAGATCGCGGTGAACTTGATTGCGAACGCAATTAAGTTCACGCCGGCTGGTCACGTCGACGTATCGGTGTCGGGTGCCACGCCCCTCGTGCTCCGCGTGGCTGACACGGGTACGGGGATCGCCACCGAGGACATCGAGCGGATCTTTGAGCCGTTCGAACAGGCGGGGATGCGCCGGAGCGGGCCGCCGGGCACCGGACTGGGACTGGCCATCGTCCGACGGCTGGCGATGCTCCACGGAGGGGATGTCTCCGTGGACTCGGTGCCGGGTGAAGGGTCGGAGTTCGTCGTGCACCTGATGCCACTCTCGAGCCCCCCCGCGAAACTGGAGGCATCTGATGGCTGATCCACGCCCCCTCATCCTCGTCGTGGAGGATGATGAGCGAAGTCGCAAGCTGCTCGGCGAGGTCCTCCGCGACGAGGGATACATCGTGGTCGACGCCGCCTCTGGCGAGATGGCGCTTCGTGAGATCCGGCGTCCGATGGCCCGCTTCGACCTGGTCCTCCTCGATATCAACCTTCCGGGACTGAGTGGCCACCATGTCGCCCGTGAAATCCGGAACGACGCCCTGCACGGCAAGATCCCCATCCTCGCCATCACGGCCGTCACGCAACCCGACGCGGTCGTCGAGATCCTCGAGGCGGGGTGCAACGCGTACCTCGGCAAGCCGACCCAGATGAAGGAGGTGCGTGAGATGGTCGCACTGCTGCTCCAGGAGGAGTGACCAGAAGGCGTCTCCACCTTTGAATGCCTGCCGCCACTCTGCAGACCGGGACTCAGTTGCCCGCCCCGTCATTCTGCTCCCGATACGCCGGTTCGAGTCCTGCGCCGTCACCGTAGCGTCACCGATCCGCGCGACCAGCCTCGGGTCACGCTCCAATCTCCGGCACTGTCGCCAGGCGAAACGCGTCCTGAGCATCGGCAATCGGTCCGGCCCTCGGTCGCCTGTCCCCGGAGCCCGTTGGTGGCCGCCGAGGAGGGCAGCTGAAGAGGTCGCGCACGACCACGCCGCCCGCCTGTTCGTAGGCTTCGACGCCAACGAGGATCGCCCGCCGGTCGGCGGGCGGGACGTGGGAGCCCATGCGGAAGCGGATCGTGCGGGTTCCCGGTTCCTGCCGAGGTTCTCGATGATGCCCGTCGTCGAGGATCCCGGTGGCAGCGAAGCGGTCCTCCAGCGGATCGCCTGGGTACTAGGGGGCGATGGCTATCGCGGCGTAACGGTGTTGAGGGTGGGAGCACTCGGCAGGGCATTGCCCACGGTTGGATCATCAGACCGACGACGGCCTGCTCTGGAAGCGGCGTCGCTCCGCAACGTCGACCGCTGAGGAGTTCGTCGAGGCGATGACCCTGTTCATCCGGATCCACGGGGATGCTGAATGGAGTCCGTGGGCGTTGGACGACCGCGCACCCGAGATCGAACGGGCCATGGCGGTGATGCGGCAGTGGCAGCGCGCTGAACCCGGGTTTCGTCTGCGCCAGATCGCCGACGTGAAAGCAGAGTGGGCTCAAGAGGACGAAGAACGCGCGGCGCGGATCGCAGAAGAGCGGCGAGCGCGAGAGCGTCGGAAAGCCGACTACGACACCGGGCTAGAGGAGGCCCGTCTCGTGCTGCTGGAGTTCGAAGGCTGGCTCGCGATGGAGCAGTTTCAGCGTCAAGGTCTCATCGATGAAACCTTGCTTCCAAGCATAGATGCGGGTGGGCGCGCCGACCGCGTGCGCGAATGTGACCGTGAGATTGCCGCATGCCAGCGGAGGCTCGATGGGCTCCGCGACGCCGTCGCTGATCCGGAGCGGGTCGTCGATCGGGACGGGTATCTCCCAGCGGAGCGGAGAGAGCTGTCGCTACGTCTGTTTGCTTCCAGGCGACAAACAGCGGTCCGTGAGCTCCGTCCCAAGATCCTCGAGCTGTCAGTCGCTCTGGACAGTACACGTGGCCGGAAGGAGCGGGCTGAGGCACGCAAGCAGCTTGTGGACGCACAGGCGCTTCTCGACGACTGGCTGCTGCAGGTGCCCGTACTCAGCGCCGAAGACATGTGCTCGGAGTGCACGCAGCCGGCGAAGTGGCATCTGACCGGCCGGGTGATGCGGATTGGATGGCAGGCGCCATGTCCTGCGTGGCCGGCCTGGTGGAAGCGCGTCGAGAAGGGCCGTGCGTTGCTCGTCGAGGCCGCGAAGAAGCGTGAGCAGCCCGAAGCCGCTCGCACCGAGCCACAGCGCGTCGCTGTCATCCCGTCTTCGCTGCCGATCGCCGAGGTGACCTCCAGATTGACCGAGCTTCAGGCGCAGTACCCAGATGCCGAAGTACGCCGCGGACGGGGCAGCACCTGGGAGTTGTGGTCGGTCCTGCCGGCGTCGCCGGGCGCCCCCTAGATGCGGTGAATCCGCTGCATATTCGCCGCAACTGATGCGGTGAATGTGGCTGATGCGGCGATTAAGGCCTATATTCTCCGCAAGGAGTGCGGCGAATGTATCTCTACGAACGCGACGATTGGCGCAGTTGGTCATGGGACAGCGACCGCCTCGCCGGGCTGCTCGCCGATGTCCGGCACAAGCAGGGGTACCTGATGGGCCGGATGGAGGCGCTCGGCTTCGAACTCAGGGCCCAGGCCGAACTTGAAACACTCACCACCGACGTGTTGAAGAGCAGCGAGATCGAAGGCGAGCACCTCAACGCCGAGCAGGTGCGATCGTCGGTCGCGCGGCGCCTGGGGATCGAGATCGCCGGCCTCAGGCCGGCTGATCGGAACGTCGAGGGTGTCGTCGAGATGATGCTCGATGCCACCCAGCGCTACCTCGAACCACTCACCTCCGAGCGGCTGTTCGCGTGGCATGCCGCCCTGTTTCCGACCGGACGCAGCGGCATGATGCCCATCATTGTCGGAGCCTGGCGGGATGATCAGAAGGGGCCGATGCAGGTCGTCTCCGGTCCGATCGGTCGCGAGCGAGTGCACTACGAAGCCCCTGCTGCGCCGCGGGTTCCTCCGGAGATGGATGCATTCCTCGACTGGTTCAATCTCCCGTCCGACTTCGACGGTGTGCTCAAGGCAGCGCTCGCGCACCTGTGGTTTGTCACGATTCACCCCATGGACGACGGCAACGGCCGGATCGCGCGGGCCATCTGTGACATGCAGCTCGCTCGCACTGAGAACAGCCCGCATCGCTTCTACAGCATGTCGGCGCAGATTCGCGCAGAGCGCCGGGAGTACTACGACATCCTTGAGCACACGCAGCGCCGGACGATGGACGTCACGGCGTGGATGGAGTGGTTCCTCCGTTGTCTCGGGCGAGTGATCGACGGGGCCGAAGTCAGCCTGCAGGCGATCCTCCACAAGGCGCGCTTCTGGGAGCGCTACGGGCAGGCGGGACTGAACGACCGGCAGGTCCTGGTCGTGAATCGGCTGCTCGATGGGTTCGAAGGGAAACTCACGACATCCAGGTACGCCACGCTGGCGAAGACCTCGCCCGACACGGCGCTGCGCGACATCAACGCGCTGATGGAGCTAGGGATTCTCGTGCGAGGGCCTGGAGGTGGTCGGAGCACCGGCTACGTGCTCGCAGACATAGATACCCGCGGGGTTCAAGAGCGGCACAGGTAGTCCATGGACGTGTTGGGGGTATCCGCGTGAATCTACGCGGCAGCCTCGGTCGCCCACACAAGGGCTGCTGGGAGCCATCGGTTGGCTCCCGGTTTGGCTCCGGTGCGGGCTCCGTCGGGAGTCGTCATCCCATCGCTGCACCGGCCGGGCTGATGAGTTTCGTGCTGGGGGTGATCCCGCTGCTTGACCTGCTGGTCCGTGGCGGGGCGGAGACCCCGCGCACCGCGGGCCGGCTCAGCTCGCCCCGGGCCGGTTCGCGGTCGGCCGAACATCGTGATCGGGACGCGCGAGGCCGCCCCGGAGGTTCGGCCCACTGCTCGACCGAGCGGGCACTCCTCAAGGCCGCGACGGAACGGCTGCTCACGCGACTTCCCGGCGAGCCTCCGATACCCGGCGATAGAAGTTGCCGCCCACCCGCTGGAACCCGGCGAGGTCGTCGCCGAGCAGCGCCTCCGTGGAACCGATGAATAGCAAGCCGTCCGGGGCAAGCGCCTGCCGGAACCGACTGATGAGTTCACTCTTGACGTGATTCTCGAAGTAGATCATCACGTTCCGACACGCGATCAGGTCGAAGTTCTTCTCGAACGGATCCCGCAGCAGGTTCACCTCTGCGAAGCGGATCTGGCCGAGCAGGCGACGAGCCGCAGTCATGCCGGCCCGCGTCTCCTGGAAGTACTTCGCGCGGTCCGCCGCAGGCACGCCACGCATCTCCTCCTGCGAGTATGGGCCGCCGGCCTTCGCCTTCGCGAGTACCTCACGGTCGAAGTCGGTCGCCAGGATGCGGGAGGAGAGCAGCACGCCAGCGTGATCGAGTGCGATCGCCAGGCTCAACGCCTCCTGGCCTCGCGAGCACCCGGCGCTCCAGATGCTGAGCCCGCGCTTTCCCCTGCTAACGGCTGGCAGCACATCGCGGGCCAGGATGTCCCATTGCGGCCCGTCGCGAAAGAAGTCGGTCACGTTGATGGTCAGCATGTCGCGCGTGGCCGCCAGGAGCGCGTGATCGTTTTGTAGTCGGGCGAGGAAGGCCCCGACATCTCCACCGGCCTCCCGCTGGATGAAGGTCCCGATGCGCCGTCGCATTTGCTGCGGTTTGTAGGCCGTCAGGTCCAGCCCGAGCTTGCGCTGCAGTTGGTTCTGCAGCCGCGCGTAGGTCACGTCATCCACCGCTGTTCCTCCTCGCCGCGATCCGTGCGTGTCGAATAATCGTTGGAGCGACCTCGTCCAACGGCACTACCTCGTCCGAGAGGCCGGCATCTGCGACCGCCCTGGGCATGCCGTACACCACACACGTCGACTGGGCCTCGGTGATGATCGTCCCCCCGGCAGCACGCAACAGGCCACAACCACGGACGCCGTCTCGCCCCATCCCCGTGAGCACGACGCCGATGGGATTCGCGGCCGGGATTGCCGCAACAGACGCCATGGTGACGTTCACCGCGGGGCGGACGCCGTGTTCCAGTGGCGACTCCGTCAGGACGACGCGTCGCTCCCCGTCGAACTCCATGTGGTATCCGCCCGGCGCGAGCAGGACGTGGCCCACCTGCATCCGCATGCCGGCCTCAGCCTCCTCGACGCGGAGCGGGCCAAGCGAATTCAGGCGTTCGGCCAGGGACCGCGTAAACGTCGGGGGCATGTGCTGCACCACCACAACCGGCAGCCCGAAGTCTGCGGGCAGGCTCGTCAGCACCTCCCGCACCGCCTGCGGGCCGCCGGTGGAGGCGCCGATCACGAGGATGCGGTGAGCCCAGGCGCCGCCCGGGGCGGCGTGGGTACTGCGGGGCGTCCGCACGCCCGCGCGCACGACACGGGCGCGGGAGGCCGCCCGCAGCTTCTCCACGATGAGCCCGGCTGCCCCCGCGCGCAGGTCAGCGAATGACGGCTTCTCGATGAAGTCCACCGCGCCGAGTTCGAGCGCGCGGATCGTAGTGTCGGCGCCTTCCGTGGTGTGACTGCTCAGCATCACCACCGGTGTGGGGCGCTCCGCCATCAGGCGCTGCAGCGTCTCCAGCCCGCCCAAACGTGGCATCTCCACGTCCAGCGTGACGACGTCCGGGTGGAGCGCATGCAGCATCTGAAGCGCCTGAATGCCGTCTTCCGCGACCCCGGCCACCTCCACCCGGCCCGTGGCCTCCAGCGCGCGCCGCAGCGTGACCCGGACGGTCGCCGAGTCGTCCACCAGCAGGACACGCAGCGGTGCGGTCGCTACCTCGCCGGTCCCATGTACCGCGGAGGATGTCACCGGGCGCCGATGACCAGACGCTGCAGGGCCGTCTCAATCAGCTCCGCGTTGAACGGCTTCACGACGAAGTCCTTTGCCCCGGTCTTGATCGCTTCCATGACGACCTGCTTCTGACCCATCGCGGTGACCATGGCCACCCGCGCCGTCGGATCGCCCGCCATGATCTCCTTAAGTGCCTCCAGCCCGTCCATGTTCGGCATCGTGATGTCGAGCAGCACGGCATCTGGCCGCTGCTCGCGATAGCGGGCGACGGCCTCTACGCCGTCGGATGCCTCCACCACGGTGTGGCCGAGCCCCTTGATGAGGGCTGCGATCTTCATCCGCATGAACGCCGCATCATCTGCGATCAGGATCGTTGCCATCCGTCATACTCCTGCCTCAGGCCGCCACAACGGACGAGCCCGGCGAACTGATACTCATCGAACCGTCTGCCACGGAGACACGGACGGTGCGCCCGTGCCCTCCGCCGGTTGCCTCCGCGTGCACCCGCAATCCGAGCGCCCGGACGGCAGCGC
>PHBR01000027.1 GCA_002840675.1 Chloroflexi bacterium HGW-Chloroflexi-9 | reverse complement strand
TGGCCGCCCTTGCCCGGCGAGACGCCGGCGGAGTTCGGCGAGGCCGCGGCGAGGATCCTCGAGGGGCCGGCGCTGGCGACGGTGGGGGGCACGTTCGACCGGGCGCGCTACGGGCGGCACTTTCCCGCGCGGGCGGAGGTCGCCGCGCTGGAGCAGGACGTGGTGGCGTGGGAGCAGGCGCAGCCGGCGACGGAGGCGCTGCGCGAGCGGGTGGCGGGTGCGCGCCACATCAGCCGCGATGACGCCTTCGCGCTGAAGATCCAGCTGGCGAAGCGCCAGGATCAGTCCACCACCGACCGCATGGGCCCCACGTTGGACGACTTCTAGCGGTGCCCTCAGCGCTTGCGACGCGCCGGTCGAGGAGCGTAGCCTCGCAGGAGTGATTCCCGGGCGGGGGTCGCGCGGAGGCCGCACCATGCTGGCCCGTGTTGGTATCTTCGACTCTGGGGTAGGCGGGCTTACCGTAGCGGCCGCCCTCCATCGCCATCAGCCATCCCTTGAGATCCGCTACGTCGCCGACACGGCGTTCTTCCCGTACGGCAGCCGGGAACCCGAGGAGATCGCGGAGCGCTCGATCGCCGTCGTCGCCACGCTCGTGGAGGCGGGGATGAACGCGATCGTCGTCGCCTGCAACACGGCGACCTCCGCCGCGCTCGAACGGCTGCGCGAGGTGTTCAACGTGCCGATCGTGGGGATGGAGCCGCCGTTGAAGCCGGCCGTGGAGCACAGCCGCAGCGGCGCCGTGGTCGTCCTGGCCACCCCGGGCACCGTCCGAGGCGATCGGCTGGCGCGGCTGCAGGAGCGCCACGCGGGCGGTGCGCGCGTCTGGAACATCCCCATGCCGGGCCTCGCCGACCTCGTCGAAGCCGGCGAGATCGAGGGACCTCGCGTGGAGGGCATGCTGCGTGAGGCGCTGGCCGGGCCAATCGCCGAGGGTGCGGACGCGGTCGCCCTGGGCTGCACGCATTACGGGTGGCTCCGCCCGCTGTTGGAGCGGATCCTCCCCCCGGGCGTCGAACTGGTCGACGCCGCTGAAGCAGTGGCCCGCCGGACGCTGTACGTCCTCGATCAGGCCGGCCACCACATCGACATGCGCGCGCCCGCCCGCGAGGTGCTCTGTTACGCTACCGGCGACGCGGCGTCGCTCGAGCAGACAGTCGAGCGGTTGCGCGCGGCGGGCGCTGATTTGCCGCCCCTGCGCGTGGCGAAGCCGGTCGGCTGAGCCGCAGGGGGATCATGACCACCACCGCCACCACGTTCCGCGCGAAGTTCGAAGACGCCGCGCGGCGGAACAACTCGCTCCTCTGCGTGGGACTCGACCCCGACCCGACGAAGACGCCGGAGGGCGTCTCCACCCGCGACTTCCTCTTCGGCCTCGTGGACGCCACCGCGGACGTGGTCGCCTGCTACAAGCCGAACATCGCCTTCTTCGAGCCTGACCTGGGCGAGGGCATCAACCTGCTCCGCGACCTGATCGCGCATGTCCCCTCGGACGTGCCGGTGCTGCTGGACGCGAAGCGCGGCGACATTGGCCACACCGCGGAGGCCTACGCGCGGGCGGTGTACGACTCGCTGGGCGCGGACGCGGTCACCCTGAACCCGTACCTGGGGCGGGACAGCCTGGACCCGTTCCTGCGGCGCGCGGACCGGCACGCCTTCCTGCTCTGCCGGACCTCCAACGCGGGCGCCGGCGACCTCCAGGACCTTCAGGTGGAGGGCCACCCGCTGTACGAGCGTGTCGCCTACCTCGCGAACCAGTGGAACGAGCACGGGAACGTGGGCCTGGTCGTCGGCGCCACCTACCCGGCGGAGGCGGCGCGCATCCGCGAAATCTGTCCCGACCTGCTGTTCCTGATGCCGGGCGTCGGCGCGCAGGCCGGGGATGTGGAGGCGGCCGTGCAGGCTGCCTCGGACGCGAACGGCGGCGGCATCCTGGTGAACGCCTCCCGCGGGGTGATGTTCGCGCCGCGTGCCGAGGGTGAGCGCTGGGCGGATGCCTCTCGCCGCGCCGCCGAGACGCTGCGCGACGAGATCAACCGCGCCCGCGCCCGCTGAGGCGTACCCATGCCGCCCGATGATCGCTTGACGCCCCCGGCGGACCCGATGGACCTCCGGATGGGGGACGTGGTCCGGCTGCGGAAGCCGCACCCGTGCGGTGGCTTCGACTGGGAACTGGTGCGCCTCGGCGCGGAGATCGGGCTGCGCTGCGTGACGTGCGGCCGGCGCGTGATCCTGGACCGGCCGACGCTGCGGAAGCGCCTCAAGGCGTTTGTCTCGCGCGGCGCACCGCTGGACCCGGCGGTGGAGCGCGCGCTCTACGGCGGCGACCCGGCGGAGCGATAGCGCGAGCGCGTTCGTTGACGCCCTTTCCGGGCGGTTCCTACACTCGAACTCCGTCCACCGGACGGGCTGCCTCGCGCGCTGCGAGGCTCGGGGGTTCCCGGTGCGAGAACTGATCATCGATTCGATCCGCGTCGGCCTGCGCCATTACCGCCGGGTGGTGGTGCTGAAGGAGAAGGAAGCGGATCGCTACCTGACGATCTGGGTGGGTGCGGACGTGGCTGACGCCATTGCCCTCCGACTCCAGGACGTGCAGGTGCCGCGTCCGCAGTCCCACGACCTGATGCTCACGCTGATCCAGGACCTGGGTGGCAGTGTCACCTCGGTCGAGGTCACCGATCTGCGCGAAGACACGTTCTTCGCGACGATCCACGTGGATCAGGCCGGGCAGGACCTGACCGTGGACTCGCGCCCCTCGGACGCGATCGCGCTGGCCGTGCGCGCGGGCGTCCCCATCTACGTGGCGGACGACGTCATGGAGCGGGCCGGCGTGGTGCTGGATGAAGAGCCCGAGGCGGACGAGGACGGCCTGCAGCCGGTCCCGCCGACCCAGGAAGAACTCGAGAAACTGGCCGTATTCCGGGACTTTGTCGCCGGCCTCGACCTGGACGACCTGGGCAAATCGGACGGCTGAAGCGGGCCGTTTCGCGGCCCAGGGCTTGATTCGTGCGCTGGCTCACAAATCGGTTGATCCACTGATCCCGGGGTGATAGGGTTCCACGCGGCCCGGACTCCCCTGGATCGAGGGCCGGACCATGTTGAATTCACCGGCGTTCGGACTTCTGGGTATCGGGTTCGCACTCGCTATCTGGATCGTGGGTGGCGCGCTCCTCGGGAAGTACCTCGATGGGCGCTTTGACACCCGCCCTGTCCTGACGCTGGTGTTTCTGGTGATTGGGCTCGCCATCGGATTCACGGATGCCTATCGACGGCTCCGGATCGTGATGGAGAGAAGCAACCGGAAGGCTCGCCGATGAAGGCTCTGCTCATCGCCGTTGTGGTCCTCGGCCTCATGGTCGGTGGCATGGTCTTCCTGTCGCTGCCGGCGCCTGTGATCATCGTTGCGCCGGAAACCGTCTTCCACACTTCCTTCGTCGACATCACGAACACGATGTTCACCTCCTGGTGGGTCGTGGGGATCCTCACGCTCATCGCGGTTGTCGCCGGGCGCGGCGTGAAGCTGATCCCGAGCGGCTTCTCCGCTTACATCGAGGCGGCCGTGATGGCCCTCTACGGCATCGTGGAGCAGGTCGCCGGCCCGCAGAACGCGCGCCGCTTCTTCCCGCTCGTCGGCACGATCTTCTTCTTCGTGCTCGCCTCCAACTACTTCGGCCTGTTCCCGATGAACAACATCATCGGCGTGACGGAGCCGGGCCACGGGACGACGCAGTCCGTCTTCCAGCAGACGACGCTCGCCGGCGTTGACCTGGCCTACTTCCCGCTGAAGACCGAGACCCGCAAGATCGCCGATGGCGACCCCGTGTTGGTGCCGGCCGGCCACGCCGCCGACACGCACGAGGAGGCCCCGGCCGGTGAAGCCACGCCCGCCGGGCACGGCGCGGTGATCGGCGGCACCGACTCCACGCTCTACGTCGCATCCGTCGCTGGTTCGGGCGAGCCGGTCCTGCCGGCCGCCGAAGCGGGCCACGATGCCGGCGCGACGGAGGAGTCCGCGGACGGCTCGTTCTCCGGGATCCTGGCGCCGTACTTCCGGTCTGTGAACACGGACATCAACGCGCCGCTGGCGATCGCCATCTTCTCCTTCATCTTCGTAGAGTTCTGGGGCCTGCAGGCACTGGGCCTGGGCTATCTCGGGAAGTTCTTCGCCTTCGGGGCGATCTTCAAGAAGGGGCCCATGGGTGTCATCGACATCTTCGTGGGCATCCTGGAGCTGGTCTCCGAGTTCTCCCGCATCATCTCGTTCACCTTCCGTCTCTTCGGCAACATCTTCGCTGGCGAAGTGCTGTTGCTGATGATGACGTTCCTGGTGCCGTTCGTCCTCGTGAACGCGTTCTACGGCCTCGAGTTGTTCGTTGGCCTGATTCAGGCGTTCGTATTCGCCATGCTCACCACGGTGTTTGCCGTGACCGCCGTTACCTCTCACGGGGACGGTGATCACGATGAGCACGGCGGGGGGCACGGCGAGCCAGCAGCCGCGCACCACTAGGGCGCGGTGTTCGTACCACTCAGTTCGGTTAGGTCATCCGTGAGGCTTGCCCGGGCACGCCGGGAAGACACCCAGGGAGGAAGAGTCAGATGAAGATCGCACGCCGCGCGCTCGTCGCCGGGACCATCATGAGCGGGCTGTTCCTGCTTGCATCCGGCGTCGCCGGGGCGCAGGAAGCCGCCGTTGACAACGAGTTCTCCGCTTCGAGCATGAAGTACCTGGCGGCTGCGATCGCCATGGGCCTCGGCTCGATCGGCCCTGCCATCGGCATCGGCATGATCGGCAGCAAGGCCATGGAATCTCTGGGTCGCAACCCGGAGGCTGCCGGCGCCATCCAGACCAACATGATCCTGACGGTCGCGTTCGCCGAGGCCATCGGCATCTACGCCCTGGTCGTCGCCATCCTCATCGGCTTCGTCTTCTAAGTAAGACCAGCCCCTGGGGCAGCATCGCGGATGATGTGGGTGCGTCCGGCGGTCGGGGTCAACCGGCTGCCGGGCGTACGCCCTCCCATCCCGGCGAGGGAGCGAGCCAACGTGAAGACGCTAACGCAGTGGACCCGGCTTCCGGACCGCCTGCGCACCCGTGCGACCGCATTGGTGCTGGGTGGTGTCGCGGCCGTCGTGCCCGCGGTGGCATCGGCGGCGGAGAGCAGCGGCGGCATTGCTGCCCTGGGTGTAAACCTGCCGGGCTTGATCGCCCAGCTGGTGAACTTCACCATCCTGCTGTTCGTCCTGCGGCTCTTCCTCTTCGGTCCCATCATGAAGATCGTCGACGAACGCCGTCGAAAGATCGAAGAGGGGCTGAAGGCATCCGAGCAGGCGGCACACGCCGCCGAGTCGAGCCAGGAAGAGTCCCGCCGCATCCTGGAGGGCGCCCGCGCGGAATCCCGCGAGATGGTGGGCCGTGCCCAGGAGACGGCGAACCGCCTGCGGGAGGAACTGGAAACCCAGGCCCGCCGGGACGCTGAACAGATCGTGACCCGTGCCCGCCAGGAGATCGACGCGGAGCGACAGCAGGCCATCCAGGCGCTGCGCGCCGAGTTCGCCGACCTGACCATCCGCGCCGCGGAACGGGTCGTGGGGCAGTCGATTGACGGCGCCACCCACCAGCGGCTGATCGACGAGGTGCTAGTCAACTCGACGTTCGGTCAGGACGGGCGCAACTAGGTGGCCACGCGCGATGTCGCCGGTCGCCGCTACGCGCTT
Organism: Chloroflexi bacterium HGW-Chloroflexi-9; assembly: GCA_002840675.1. Lineage (GTDB taxonomy): Bacteria > Chloroflexota > Dehalococcoidia > UBA2979 > UBA2979 > W-Chloroflexi-9. Next base: position 19,569 of record PHBR01000027.1, on the reverse strand, counting down.
GCGGTGATGGAGATCGCCCGTTCCGAGGGGGCGATCGACTCATGGCTGGAGGCCGTGGAGGCGCTGGGCGCGCTGAGCGCGAACAGCCGCCACGTGGATATGCTCCAGGCTGACGGCATGACGGACGCCAAGTTCGCCACCATCGTCCGCCAGGTGCTGCCGGCCATCACGGAGAAGCAACTGAACCTCTTCCGCCTGCTCCGGCGGAAGTCACGTCTGGGCCTTGGGCCATCGATCGCGGACTACTTCCGCGAACTGGTGGACGAGGAGCGAGGTGTGGTCCGCGCGGTAGTCACGACCGCCGTGGAACTGGACGAGGAGCGCCGCCGCCAGGTCCAGCAGCAGCTGGAGCAGGCGACCGGTCGGCGTGTCGTCCTGGACGTGCAGACCGACCCCGCCATTCTCGGCGGCATGGTTCTGCGCATCGGGGATGAGATGCTGGATGGCTCCACGCGCACGCGGCTTCGTAGCCTGCGGTCGCAGCTGGAGCGCGCGGCCTCCTAGAGCGCCGCGGGATCAACGCAGGGACGCCGCCGTGCGCGGCGGGAGAACACTGAGGTAGAGCGATGGCTGTACGAGCAGAAGAGATCGCATCCATCCTGCGGGAGCAGATCGAGAACTTCGACGCCACCGCGGCGGCCGCGAACGTCGGCACGGTCATCGAGACCGGTGACGGTATCGCCCGCATCCACGGCCTCGGTCAGTGCCAGGCGTCCGAACTCATCGAGTTCGCCGCCACGGACGAGACCGGCCGCCCGATCCGTGGTCTGGCGCTGAACCTGGAAGAAGAGACCGTCGGCGCCATCATCATGGGTGACTACACCAAGGTGAAGGAAGGCGACGAGGTCCGGACCACCGGTACCGTCGCCTCCGTCCCCGTCGGTGAGGTCCTCATCGGCCGCGTGGTCAGCCCGCTGGGCGACCCGATCGACGGCAAGGGCCCGATCAACGCCACCGAGACCTACCCGCTGGAGAAGATCGCCCCTGACGTGGTCTCCCGTGTCGGTGTGAACCAGCCGCTCCAGACCGGCATCAAGGCGATCGACGCCATGATTCCGCTGGGCCGCGGCCAGCGCGAGCTCATCATCGGCGACCGCTCCATCGGCAAGACCGCCATCGGCATCGACGCGATCATCAACCAGAAGAACTCTGACGTGATCTGCATCTACGTCGCGGTCGGCCAGAAGGAAGCGAAGGTCGCCCAGAGCGTCGCGATCCTGGACCAGTACGGCGCGATGAACCACACGATCGTGGTGACGGCGTCCGCGTCCGAGTCCGCCGCGCTCCAGTACCTGGCCCCGTACGCCGGCGCCGCCATGGCCGAGTACTTCATGGCCAAGGGCCGCGACGTCCTGGTCATCTACGACGACCTGACCAAGCACGCCTGGGCGTACCGCGAGGTCTCCCTGCTCCTTCGCCGCCCCCCGGGCCGCGAGGCGTACCCGGGCGACGTGTTCTACCTGCACTCCCGCCTCCTGGAGCGCGCCGCGCGCGTGACCCCGGAGCTGGGCGGCGGCTCGGTGACGGCCCTGCCGATCATCGAGACGCAGGCCGGTGACGTCTCCGCGTACATCCCGACGAACGTCATCTCCATCACGGACGGCCAGATCTTCCTGGAGTTGGACCTCTTCAACGCCGGTGTCCGCCCGGCCACCAACCCGGGCATCTCGGTGTCCCGCGTGGGTGGCGCGGCGCAGACCAAGGCGATGAAGAAGGTCGCCGGTACGCTGCGACTGGACCTGTCCCAGTACCGCGAGCTGCAGGCCTTCGCGCAGTTCGGCACGGACGACCTGGACGCCTCCACGCGCCGCCAGCTCACGCGTGGCGCGCGCCTGACGGAGTTGCTGAAGCAGCCGCAGTACCAGCCGCTGACCCTGGGCCAGCAGGTCTCGGTCCTGTACGCGGGTGTGAACGGCTACCTGGACGAGGTCCCGGTGGAGAAGGTGCTCGACTTCGAGAAGGCCTTCCACGAGTACATGGGCGCCGGCAACGCTGACCTCCTCAAGGGGATCACGGACACGGGCGACCTGTCGGCCGAGACCGAGGAGCGCCTGAAGGCGGCGATCGTCGACTTCAAGGCGTCGGTCGCCTACTAACGACCGCCTGACGGCAGGCGACGGAAACCAGCAGGGCACCCGGGGCCACGGCCTCGGGACGTAGGGAGATACGGGATGGCGGGCGGCGGCAGCGTTCGAGCGATCCGCGACCGCATCAGGTCGGTGAGCAGCACCGCGAAGGTCACGCGTGCCATGGAGCTCGTGGCGGCCTCCAAGATGCGGCGTGCGCAGGAGCGTGCGCTGGCGTCCCGGCCGTACTCGGAGCAGATGATCGCGGTGCTGTCGCAGCTCGCGACGTTCACCACCGGCGGCGATGGTGCGCTGCTGCACCCGCTGCTGGAGCAGCGCGAGGTGAAGAGCCTTGCGTACATCCACATCACGGCTGACCGTGGTCTGGCTGGCGGCCTGAACTCCAACATGAACCGCGCCGGCGCATCCATGCTGCTGGAGTACCAGCCGAAGGTGGACCGCCTGAGCGTGATCCCGGCCGGTCGCAAGGGGCGTGACTTCTTCCGCCGGTCCGGCATGAGCATCACGGCCGAGTTCGGTGAACTCGGCGACTTCCCGGCCTTCGAGGACGTCCGTCCGATCGCCCGCGTGGTGATCGACGACTTTCTCTCCGGCAAGGTCGACCAGGTGATGATCGGCTACCAGCGCTTCGTGAACGCTGCGGTGCAGCGCCCCACGATCAAGCAGATCCTGCCGGTGCAGCCCCCGGCTGGCGAGGCGGCGAAGCCGGTGGAGTTCATCTTCGAACCGTCGCCGAAGGAGCTGCTCGCAACGCTGCTCCCGAGGTTTGTGGAGATGCAGATTTACGCGGCGGTCCTGGAGGCACGGGCCTCCGAGCAGTCGGCCCGCATGGTCGCCATGCGGCAGGCGACTGACGCCGCGAAGGAAATGGTTGGTGACCTCACCCTCGCCTACAACAAGGCGCGGCAGGAGGGCATCACCGGGGAACTGCTCGACATCGTCGGCGGCGTCGCCGCGCTTGAGGGCAAGTAGAGACACCAACGCCGACAAGGCGGGAGGCACTGATGGCATCCGGAATCGTGCGACAGGTCATTGGCACCGTGGTGGACCTGGAGTTCCCGAGTGGCGAACTTCCGGGCATCTACAACGCCGTGAACATCGACATGAACGGCACGCGCCTGGTCGCTGAGGTGCAGCAGCACCTGGGCAACAACTGGGTGCGCGCGCTGGCGCTGGACTCCACGGACGGGCTCGCTCGCGGCGCCGCGGTGGAGGACACCGGCCGCGCGATCTCCGTGCCGGTCGGCCCGGTGACGCTGGGCCGTATCTTCAACGTCATCGGCGAGGCGCTGGACCCGGGTGAGGCGATCCCCGCCAACCAGGAGCGGTGGGAAATCCACCGCCCGGCCCCGTCCTACGCCGACCAGGAGACCAGCGCCCAGATGCTGGAGACGGGCATCAAGGTCATCGACCTGGTCGCCCCCCTGGCCCGCGGCGGTAAGGTTGGCCTGTTCGGCGGCGCCGGCACCGGCAAGACCGTCACCAACACTGAGCTGATCCGTAACCTGGCCTCCGAGCACGGCGGTCTGTCCGTGTTCGCCGGCGTGGGTGAGCGCTCCCGCGAGGGCAACGACCTCTGGCACGAGATGCGCCAGAACGGCGTGCTCGACAAGACCGCTCTGGTCTACGGCCAGATGAACGAACCCCCCGGCGTGCGCCTCCGCATCGCCCTGACCGGCCTGACCATGGCGGAGTACTTCCGCGACGTGGAAGGCCGCGACGTCCTCTTCTTCGTGGACAACATCTACCGCTACACCCTGGCCGGTATGGAAGTGTCCGCCCTCCTGGGCCGCATGCCGTCCGCCGTGGGTTACCAGCCGACGCTGGCCTCCGAGGTCGGCGCGCTGGAGGAGCGCATCACCTCCACCAAGAAGGGCGCCATCACGTCCTTCCAGGCGATCTACGTGCCTGCGGACGACTACACCGACCCCGGTGTGGCCACGACCTTCGGCCACCTGGACGCCACCGTCACGCTGGACCGCGGTCGTGTGGAGCAGGGCCTCTTCCCGGCCATCTCCCCGCTGACCTCTAACAGCCGCGTGCTTGACCCGCTGGTCGTCGGCCAGGAGCACTACGACGTCGCCCGAGGCGTCGTCGGTACGCTCCAGCGTTACAAGGACCTCCAGGACATCATCGCCATCCTTGGCATCGAGGAGCTGTCGGACGACGACAAGCGCATCGTTGCGCGCGCCCGCCGCATCGACCGCTTCCTGTCGCAGCCGATGTTCGTCGCGGAGCAGTTCACCGGCACCCCCGGCCAGTACGTCCCGATCTCGGAGACGGTGCGCGGCTTCAAGGAGATCCTTGAAGGCAAGCACGACGCCCTCCCGGAGCAGGCGTTCTACATGGTCGGCAACATCGACATGGCCGTCGAAAAGGGCGAAAAGATGGCGGCCGAGGGCGCGTAGTCGCGTCCCAGGCAGTCAGCCGGTAGGAGTGTGAGATGCCGCTGAAGCTCAGCATCGTCACGGCGCAGCGCACGGTCCTGGAACGGGACAACGTGTCTAAGCTCGTCGTGCCCGCGGCGGATGGGCAGATCACGGTGCTTCCGCACCACGCCGCCCTCATGTCCAGCCTCTCGATCGGCGAAATGCTGGTCTACCACGGTGACCAGGTGGAGGCCGTCGCCATCCACGGCGGCTTTTTCCAGGTGCTGAACGACCAGGTCAGCGTGCTGGCCGATGCCGCCGAGACCTCCGACATGATCGATGAGGCACGTGCCGAGGCCGCCCGCGAGCGCGCCGAGCGTCGCCTGCAGGGACGCGATCAGGATCTACACGGCGGCCTGGATGTGTTGCGCGCGCAGCTGGCCGTGCAGCGCTCCCTGGCGCGTGTGAAGGTGGCCCGCCGCCGCCGCACCGGGGTGCCGTCCCAGCGCGGCTAACCGCCGTCTCCACGAGACACATCGAAGCGCCCCGGGCAACCGGGGCGTTTCTGCGTTCAGTGATCCAGGTCAGCCGTTGGTTATCCCTGTTTCATGACTTCGGCCCGAGCAAAATTATCCCAGCGCGTGCATGATGAACTGGGCTGGGATTGCGAAAGGGATGATCATGCGAGCACTGGTGAGTTTCATGAACGGTCCGATCGGGCGCGTGGCGCGGATCGGCTTGGGGGTGGCGTTAATCGCGGTAGGCTTGGGCGTCGTCGGCGGCACGGGCGGCATGATCCTCGCGGCCGTCGGCCTGGTTCCGATCGCGCTCGGCGTCTCGGGGCACTGCCTGCTGGAGTTCCTGGCCCCGAAGAGCCCCACGCGCTAGCCGCGCGCTGACCCCTCGGCTCGCGTCCCCGATCCCGGCGCTCTATGCTGCCGGGACGGGGGCACGCAGCCCTCGGGAGGTGCGATGGCCGAGCGGTATGTGATCCGAGGTGGACGGCCCCTGCGGGGTAACGTCACCGTTTCCGGTTCCAAGAACGCCGCGCTCTACGCCGTCGCCGCCGTCCTCCTGACGGCGGAACCCGTCACCCTGCGCAACGTCCCCCGCATCGCGGACATCGCCGAGATGGCCGAGATCCTTCGCGCCGTCGGCACCCACGTGCAGGTGGAAGACAACGGCGAGACGGTCCACTACCACACGCCCGAAGTGACCTCCGTCGCGCCGCCGGCCGACCTGGTCACGAAACTGCGCGCCTCCTTCCTGGTGATGGGCGCGCTCCTCGGCCGCACCGGGGAGGCGGAGTGCCCGCCGCCCGGCGGCGACGTGATCGGCTCGAGGCCGCTGGACGTGCACTTCGTCGGCTTCAAGGCGCTGGGCGCGACGGTCGAGCGGCGTGAGCACACCTACCGCGTGCAGGCGACGCGCCTGCGCGGGGACCGCATCTTCTTCGACTACCCGAGCGTGCTGGGCACCGTGAACGTGATGTTCGCGGCGGTGCTCGCGGACGGCGTGACGACGATCATCAACGCCGCCCCGGAGCCCGAGGTGGAGATGGCCGCGAACATGCTGATGGCGATGGGCGCGAAGATCCGCGGCCACGGCACGCCTACGGTCGAGATCGAGGGCGTCCCCACCCTCCACGGGGTGGACTTCAGCATCATCCCGGACCGGCTGGAGGCGGGGACCTACCTGCTGGCGGGCTGCGCCACGCACGGCGACGTGCGCGTCACGAACGCCGTCCCCCGCCACCTGGACAGCCTGGTCGCGAAGTTGCGCGAGATGGGGATGGACGTCACGGCGGAGGAGGCGTCAGGCATCCGCGCGCGCAGCACCGGGGAGTTGCGTGCGACCAACGTGCAGGCGGTGCCGTACCCCGGCTTCGCCACCGACCTCCACCCGCCGATGGCGGCGGCGCTCACGCAGGCTGCCGGCATGTCATTGGTCCACGAGCGCGTCTACGACAACCGTACGCTGTACGCAGCCCAGCTCCGTAAACTGGGCGCCCGCATCATCGTCGGTGGCGACGCTGCCACCCCGGAAGACCTCGCCGAACTGGGCCGCATGGACGCCGGCATCCGAATCGGTAGTGGCTCGGTGATCATCGAAGGCCCGGCCCACCTGGTCGGCACCACCGTGCGCGCGCTGGACATCCGCGCTGGCGCGGCCGTGGTGGTCGCTGGTCTCGCCGCCGAGGGCGAGACGGTGATCGAGGACATCGGGCACCTGGACCGTGGCTACGCCGACCTCCAGGCGCGCCTCGCTGCGCTCGGTGCGGAGATTCAGCGGGTCTGACCAGGCGCATTACGGACGCGCGTGAGCGTGCGGACTCAGGACGCAGGCGCTACGCTCCGCCAGCCCCAGAGCCCTTTCAGAGTTATCCACAATCGGAGCAGCGCGCGGCGCATGTTCAGCAAGCGCATCGGCATCGATCTCGGTACTGCGAACGTGCTCGTCTACGAGCAGGGGCGCGGCGTCGTGCTCGATGAACCCGCGGTGGTCGCGATCGCGGAGCGCGACAACACGGTCGTCGCCGTCGGCATCGAGGCGCGCGCGATGATCGGCCGGCACCCCGGCTCGATCCAGGTCATTCGACCGATGCGTGACGGGGTGATCGCGGACTACCTGATCACGGAAGCAATGCTGCGCTATTTCATCGCGCGCGTCGTCGGCCGGTTCAACATCGTGCGGCCGGAGGTGATGATCTGCGTCCCCGTCGGCGTGACCGGGGTGGAGCAGCGCGCGGTGCGCGACGCCGCGGAGGCGGCGGGGGCGAGGCGTCCCGCGCACCTGATCCCGGAGCCCTTGGCCGCCGCGATCGGCGCGGAGATCCCGGTGGGTAGCCCGCGCGGACACATGGTCATCGACATCGGCGGCGGCCGCACGGAGGCCGCCGTGATCTCGCTCTTCGGCATCGTCGCCAGCGAGTCCGTCCGCATCGCCGGTGACCGCCTGGACGACGCGATCGCGCAGTACATCAAGCGTCGCCACAACCTCGTGATCGGTGAGCGCACCGCCGAGGAAGTGAAGATCGCGATCGGCTCCGCGGTCCCGCTCGACGAGGAACTGACGACGGGCGTGCGCGGGCGCGACCAGATCACCGGACTCCCGCGCACCATCACGCTCCGCTCGTCCGAGGTGACGCAGGCGATCCAGGAGCACCTCGCGACGATCGTGCAGACCTCGCGGCGGGTGCTGGAGCGGACGCCACCGGAACTCGCCTCCGACGTGATCGATCGCGGGATCGTACTGACGGGTGGCGGCGCGCTGCTGCGTGGGCTGGACCAGCTCATCCTGCAGGAGACCGGCGTGCCGGTCCACGTTGCGGACGACCCGTTGCGATGCGTGGCGAAGGGCGCCGGGATGGCGCTCGACTACATCGATGTCATCGCGCGGTCGCTGCCGACGGAGGAGGAGTCGCTGATCGGGGAGATGAGCCGGTAACCCGGCCTGGGGACGCGGTGGCTACCGGTCGGCCCTCACCCGCTTCAGGTGGTACGTCATGCTCTGCAGGAAGAGCACGGGGTTGATGTGCCGCAGCTCCACGCCATCCGGCACCTGTACGCGCAGCGGGGTGTAGTTCAGGATCGCGTGCACGCCGGCGTGTACCAGCGTGTCCACCACGTCCTGCGCCACCTCTGCCGGCACGGCCACGATCCCGATGTCGACCGGCTGCTTGCGCAGGTCGGCGTCCAGCTGGTTCACGTTCCGCACGATACGGCCGTCGATGTCCGTGTTGACCAGTTTCGGGTTCGCGTCATACATCGCGACGATGTCGAAGCCCTGGCCTTCGAAGCCGGGGTAGGATGCGATCGCGCGGCCCAGCCGGCCGATGCCGATCACCGCGACCTGCCAGCGCGTGTCCAGGCCCAGGATGGAGCGGAGTTCCTCGGTCAGGCGGGCGACGGAGTAACCGCGGCCCTGCTTGCCGAACCGGCCGAAGTAGGAGAGGTCCTTGCGGATCTGGGCGGGCGTCACGCCGAGCTCGGCCCCGAGCTCCTGCGAGGAGACGACGGCGCGGCCTTCGAGTTCCAGGCGCGCGAGCAGTCGGTAGTAGAGCGGCAGGCGATCGATGACGACGTCAGGTATGTCGATCGGCATCGCTACGCTCGTTCTCCCTTCGACGGCCGCGCATCCCGGCAGCGGGAGCGAGCATCGCCACCCTCATGATACCCACCAGACCTGTGTGTGCAATTTCGCACAATCTGATGATGATTCGCGTGCGGTGGGCCGCTGGTAGCATGCCGTCATGACCGAGGACGCCCGTGATCCCCGCATCCTCCGCCTGCTGCGCGAAGGCCCACCGTCCACGCCCTTCATTGAACTGCCGGGCGGGCGCTTCGTGATGGGCTCCCTGCAGCGCACCGACGAGCAGCCGCCGCACGAGGTGATGGTGGGGCCGTTCGCGGTCGCGCTCACCCCGGTCACGAATGCCGAGTACGCCGCGTTCCTGGAGGCCACGGACCACGAGCCGCCGGGTGAATGGGAGAACCCACGGTTCACGCAGCCCGACTGCCCGGTGGTCTCCGTCTCCTGGTTCGATGCGGTCGCCTACTGCACCTGGCTCTCCACCGTCACCGGCCGTGCCTGCCGGCTGCCCACCGAGGCGGAGCGCGAGTACGCCGCTCGAGGCGGCGTGCCGGATGTCCTCTACCCCTGGGGCGACGCGCCGTGGGACTCCGGGGTGCACGGCCTCGGGAAACTGGGTGCCGACCGGCCGCATCCCGTGGGCACCTCGGAGCCGAACGGCTTCGGCCTCTTCCACATGGCGGACAACGTCCACGAGTGGTGCAGCGACTGGTACGACGCGACGGAGTACGCGCGCCGGGCGCCCTCCGCGCCGGTCGTGGATCCGCGCGGGCCCGACGAGGAGGAACGGCCGCGGCGCGCCTCCCGCGGTGGCTCGTGGCGGCACCATGTGAAGGTGGCGAGGATCGCGGCGCGCTCGTCGCTGGGCCCGGAGCGGCGCTACAACGACTACGGGATGCGGGTGTACGCCGACCCCGCGTGACCCCGCGTGACCCCGCGTGACCCCGCGTGACCCCGCGTGACCCCGCGTGACCCCGCGTGACCCCGCGTGACCCGGTGGGGGACGGGCGTCAGTCGCGCCGCGCCAGTGCCTTCACGATCGCCAGCCCCATCAGCACGCCACCCGCTGCGCCCACGGTGTCCGCGAGCCAGTCGGCGAGCGAGGGGCTACGCGTCGCCAGCGGCACCTGCGCCAGTTCGGTGGCCGCGCCGAGGCCGACCGCAAGCACCAGGGCAATGAGCACTCCTCGGGCGGGTCGCTCCGCGCTGGTGAAGGCCAGTGTGGCGCTGCCACCGAACGCGGCGAAGAGGAGGGTGTGCGCCAGCCAGTCCGGCGTGCCACCGCTGGACGGGCTCGGGGTCAGCGTGGCGTAGGCGATCAGCGCAAGGCTACCGGCGAGCGCGACGATGCCGGCGCGATGCAGCCAGCGTTGCTTCATCAACAAAGCCTATGCGCCACCCCCGCCGGGTGCACTCCAACATCTCGCTACAGCCGCGGCTGCGGGCCTTGCCGGGCCTACAATGGACGGTGATGGCAGTCTCCACCACCCCGCCTGCGCTCGTCCCCGGCTCCCTCGGAACGCGGGTGGAGCCGTGGCTGGCGTGCGGGCCGGAGCAGGCGGCGATGCGGCTCCGAGGACGCCCCGGGCTGGTCTGGCTGGACTCCGCGCTTCGCCACGAGGAGACCGGTCGCTGGTCACTCCTCGCGAGCGATCCCCGCTGGACCGTCACCGCCTACGCCGGGGACGTGGTCGTGGACGGCGTCTGCGGCCCCCGGCGCCTGGACGGCGGTGCGCTCGCCTCCTTCGCCGCGCTCGTGGAGGCTGAGCCGCGCGTGGACGCGCCCCACGGGCTCCCGTTCGCGGGTGGTGCGATTGGCTACCTGGGCTTTGAACTCGGCCGCGAGGTCGAGCGGCTCCCCGCGACGACCACGGACGACACCGGCGTCCCGGAACTGGCCTTCGGCTGGTACGACGCCGCCCTGGCCTGGGATCACATCGAGGAACGTGGGTGGCTCGTCGGCCGGCCGGAGGCGGTCGCGGCGCTGCGTGCGTACCTGGAAGCCTCGGACGCCGCGGAGCCGCAGGAGCAACGCGCCGATGGATGCGTCCAGCACGGCGCGGTGCTGCGTTCGAATATGACGTACGAGCAGTACGAGTCCGCGGTGAACCGCGCCCGTGCCTACATCGCTGCCGGCGATATCTACCAGGTCAACCTGGCCCAGCGCTTCTCGATCCCGCTGACCATCGAGGGGTTCGAGGTCTACCGGCGCCTTCGTGCCGCCAGCCCCGCCCCGTTTGCCGCCTACCTCGATCTCCGTGGCCCCTTCGGTGGGGTGGAGGTGCTGTCCTCGTCCCCCGAGCGGTTCCTGCTCGCGGCCGCCGGCCGGCTGGAGACTCGCCCGATCAAGGGCACGCGCCCGCGTGGGCGCGATCCGGAGGCGGACGCGCGACTCGCCGACGAACTGCGCACCAGCCGCAAGGACCTGGCCGAGCACGTCATGATTGTGGACCTCGAACGGAACGACCTCGGGCGTGTCGCGCAGCCGGGCAGCGTGCGCGTCCCGACCTTCGCGTCGCTGGAGTCCTACCGCCACGTGCACCACCTCGTCTCGGTCGTGGAGGCCGAGCGCCGGCCGGAGGTAGGGCTGGAGGCGCTGCTGCGCGCGACCTTCCCGGGCGGCTCGATCTCCGGCGCGCCGAAAGTGCGGGCGCTCGAGATCATCGACGAACTGGAACCGCATGTGCGTGGCGTCTACTGCGGCGCGATCGGCTACGTCTCCGCCTCCGGACGCATTGACCTCAACATCGCGATCCGCACGATCACGCTGGCGGACGGCATCGCGCGCTTCCACGTGGGCGGCGCGATCGTGGATGACTCACGGCCGGCATCCGAGTACGCCGAGACGCTGGACAAGGCGCGAGGCATGGCGCGCGCCCTGGGCGTCGCGCTCCCGGACGAGCCGGGTGGAGGTGCCGCGTGAGCCCGTCGATGGCCTGGGTGGGTGATGGCCTGGTGCCGCGCGAGGAGGCCCGCGTCTCGATTGACGACTTCGCGTTCCGCTACGGAGCCGCGTGCTTCGAAACCATGCTCGCCCGTCACGGGCGCGTGTTCCGGTTGGACGCGCACCTCGATCGCCTCGAGCGCGGCGTCGCCGGCCTGCGCGCGACGCCGCCCGCGCGCGACCTCCTGCAGCGCGCCGTCACCGAGACGCTCGCCGCGAATGGACTGACCGAGGCAAGCGTGCGGCTGACGGTGACGGCCGGAAGCGGGCGCGTCCCAGACCTGGACCGTGCCTCCGACCCGCAAGTGGTGGTGACCGCTGACCCGGTGCCGGAGGCGGCTGCGCCTGCGCGGCTGCGCGTCTCGACTGTGCGTCTCGACCAGCGTCGTTCGCTGCGCGAGGCAAAGTCCGCGCAGTTCCTCCCATACCTCCTCGCCCGCGCCGAGGCCCATGACGCCGGTGCGGACGACGCGCTGATGCTGGATCGCGCCGGCCGGATCGCGGAGGCGGCGACGGCCAACGTGTTCCTGGTGCAGGGTGAGCGGCTGCTCACGCCGTCCCTGGAGTCCGGCGCGCTGCCCGGCGTGACGCGTGCTGTTGTGCTGGACATCGCTCGCACCCTGGGCGTCATGGTGGTGGAGGCGGACGTGACGCCGTCCGAACTTGGACGTGCGGGCGCGGTGTTCCTGACCAGCAGCGTGGCGGGACTGCGGCCGGTCGCGCTGATCGAGGGCACCCCGCCGGCCTGCGATCCGCTCACCTGGCGCGCGCCGAAGGGGCCTCACCCGCTGGTCGAACGGCTCCAGAAGGCGTATGAGGCGCTGGTAGAGCGGGAGTGCACCGGCGCCTGACGCGGTCGCCCTCCGGCAGGACGGGGGATCCCATGCCACTCATTGATCTCGACGAGGTCGCCATCCACTACGAAGAGCGCGGCTCCGGCCCGCTCGCGTACATCTACTGTCACGGCCTGGGCGGGAACAGCGAATCCTTCGAACGCGAGGAGATGGACTGGTACGCGCAGCACTTCCGCACGGTCGCGTGGGATCAGCGCGGCCTCGGGCGTTCGAAGCAGGCGACGAAGTATTCGCTGCCGCGATACGCCGCCGACCTGGCGCAACTGATGGATCGCTTAAGCATCGCCCGTGCGGTTGTGTTCGGTGTGTCGTGGGGCGGCGTGCTCGCCCAGCGGTTCGCGCTGGACTTCCCGGAGCGCGTACATGCGCTGGTGCTGGACTCCTCCTCCAGCGAGACGAACGTGCTGGCGAGCGAGAACTGGTACCTCCGGGGTGAACTCGCCCGCCTCGGCAGCAGGGCGATCGAGGGCCGAGAGATCCGCCCGGCATTCGCGGGTCACCGCACCGTCGCGGAGCAGCCTCAGGCGCCCAGCGTGAAGCCGGAGCACGTCGACTCGTACGTCGCGCAGAGCCGCGCGACGGCGAGCCTGCGGGAGCACCCGATGACCCCGTACCTCGGCCGGATCACGGCGCCGACGCTGATCGTCGCCGGCGGCAAGGACGAGGTAGCCGGGGCCGGTGGCTCCGTGGTCATGTCCCGGCTGATCCCGGGGTCGGAACTGCACATCCTCCCCGAAGCGGGCCACGGGGTGTTCCGCCTGGCCCGCGACGAGTACCGGGCGATCCTGCTCGACTTCCTGAGCAAGGTCAGACGAACGTCAGAATAGGTTCCCGGTCTGCGCGGGGGGTGCTGCTATCCTCCCATGAGTCCGGCGCGTCACTGACGGTCCGGATGGCCAGCACATTGGGCGGCAGAGGCGTGTCGCCCGGCTCGGACGAAACAAGTGTCCGCGAAGCGGCGCCCTGAGGGGGTGCGCTGCCGAGGCGGGTGACGGTGGCAGCAGTGGCCGCCGACCTGCGAATCTCGGTAGGGGACTGGATGAGGCTGCTGGACGCCGACGGGACGGGCGAGGGCGCCCGGATCCTGGTTGTAGACGACGATGAACGCCTCCGTGCCGCCGTGTTGCCCGTGCTTGCGGAGTGCGGCTGGCACGTCCGTGGCGTGACCTCCGGCGAACGAGCGATCGAGCTGCTGGCGCAGGATTCCATCGCGCTCGTGATCCTGGACGCGGCACTCCCCGGCATCTCCGGATTCGAAACACTCCGCCAGATCCGCGCCCGCAGCGCTGTCCCCGTCCTGATGCTGTCCGCCGCCGGGAGCGTGGACGAGCGGGTGGCCGGCTTCGACCTCGGCGCCGACGACTACGTCACCAAGCCGGTCGAACTCGCCGAACTCCAGCGCCGGGTGCGTGCGCTCCTCAGGCGCATCCCGCCCGACCCCGAGTCCTACGAGGCGCTGACCGGCCCCGCCGGGCTGGAACTGCATCCCCACCTGCAGGAAGTCACGGTGGACGGCCAACCGATCCGCCCGACCCCGCGCGAGTTCGACATCCTCTGGTTGCTCCTGGAGCGCCGCGGCTCCGCCGTGACGCCGGACGAGATCTCACGCCGGGTGTGGGATTACGAAACGCTGGGGTCGCGTAATTTCGTGGAAGCGCACATCTCCCGCCTACGGGCGAAGTTGAGGGCGGCGGGGGCACACGATGTCATCACGACCGTGCGTGGCGTGGGGTACCGGATCCGCTAACGGACCTCGAGTTCCGCGGGCAGGCGGAACTCCACCGTCTCGCGCGCGACGATCACCGGCTCCACCGTGGTCACGCCACGGGCGCGCAGGTCCTCGATGATCGGCTCCAACAGTTCGTCCGGCACGGATGCTCCGGCGGTGAGGCCCACGATGCCCACGCCTTCGTACCAGGCCGGGTCGATCTCCTGGATGCCGTCCACGCGGTAGGCGGGCGTGCCCATGGTCTTTGCGACCTCACACAGCCGGACGGAGTTCGAGGAGTTCGCGGAGCCAACGACGATCACCAGGTCGGCCCGTTCCGCGAGTTCCTTCACGGCGGACTGGCGGTTGGTGGTCGCGTAGCAGATGTCGTTGCGGATCTCCGCGTCCGGGAAACGCGCCTGGATCGCCCCGATCGTCTCGGCGGTGTCGTCCACGGAGAGGGTGGTCTGCGTCACGACGAAGATCGGGCGGTCGGGGGTGCCGAGCGCCTGCACGTCGGCGGCGGAGTCCACGACGCGGGTGAGCGCGGGCGCTTCGCCCTTGGTGCCCTCCACCTCGTCGTGGCCCTCGTGGCCCACCAGGAGGATGTCGTAGCCGTCCTTGGCCGCCTTGCGGGTCTCCAGGTGCACCTTGGTCACCAGCGGGCAGGTCGCGTCGATGATGCGGAGGTTGCGGTCCTTCGCCTCCTGCACCACGGCTGGGGAGACCCCGTGCGCGGAGAAGACGATGCGGCCCCCGGCGGGCACCTCGTGGACATAATCGACAAAGACGGCGCCGCGCTGGCGGAAGCCGTCCACCACGTAGCGGTTGTGGACGATCTCGTGGAACACGTAGACGGGGCCCTCGTCGCGGTCGAGCACCTGGTCGAGCACGTCGATGGCTCGCACGACGCCAGCGCAGAATCCGCGCGGCTCGGCCAGGAGGATGGTGTGAGGCATACCGGGGCACCCCTTCGGTACAACAATGCTATCAGCGGCCCCGGATGCCCGCGATTCGCCTCCGGCGGGTACGGGGAAGGCCCCGCGCGTTCGTTCCGGACGGCACGCACCGGGGTGCCTCGGCGTACTAGAATGCGCGCGACCGCCGCGCCGTCCGTGGCCCGGCATGCACGAGGGGGATGACGATGGACTGGAGCGACAACGCCGAGCAGGCGGCCTTCCGAGCGAAGGTTCGTGGCGTGATCGAAAACGACCTGCCGGAGCGGTACCAGGATGGCGAGGGCGACTGGGAACGCGACCGGAAGAACGAAAACCCCGTCGCGCGTGACGCGGCGAAGCAGTGGACGGAGGCGCTGGCCAAGCAAGGCTGGGTCGCCCCCCACTGGCCGAAGGAATACGGCGGAGCCGGCCTGAGCCCGATGGAGCAGTTCATCTTCAAGCAGGAGATGGCGATCTCCGGCGCGCCCCCGGTGGGCGGCCAGGGCGTCTCCCAGCTGGGCCCCACGCTCATCGTCCACGGCTCCCCGGAGCAGAAGGCGGAGCACCTCCCGAAGATCCTCTCCGGCGAGGTCGACTGGCGGCAGGGGTACTCGGAGCCGGGCGCCGGCTCTGACCTCGCGTCCCTCCAGACGCGCGCCATCCGCGACGGCGACGAGTACGTGATCAACGGCCAGAAGATCTGGACATCGCTCGCGCACCACGCCGACTGGCTGTACGTCCTCACCCGCACGGACCCGGACGCCCCGAAGCACCGCGGCATCTCGTTCCTGCTGATGGACAAGCTCACGCCGGGCATCACCATCCGCCCGCTGATCGACATGAGCGGCCGCCACCACTTCAACGAGACGTTCTTCGAGGACGTCCGGGTGCCGGTCTCCAACCGCGTGGGCGAGGAGAACCGCGGCTGGTACGTGGGCATGACGCTGCTGGACTTCGAGCGCTCCAACATCACCGGCGCGGTCTCCGCCCGGCGCACGTTGGACGCCCTCACCTCCTACATGAAGACGGACGAGGGCAAGGCGAAGTCTCCGGGCGCGGAGGCGAACCGCACGGCCCTGGCCGACCGGTACATTGAGACCGAGGTCATGTTCAACTTCTCGTTCCGCATCATCTCGATGCAGGACCGCGGGCTCATCCCGAACCACGAGGCGTCCGTCTCCAAGCTCTTCGCGTCTGAGATGTCGCAGCGCATCGCGAACACCGGTACCAAGGTGTTCGGGCTGTACTCCTACATCCACGACAAGGACGACGCGCGCGCCGCGATGGAATCGAAGCTGACGAGCAACTACCTGACGTCTGTGTCCTCGACCATCGCGGCCGGCACGTCGGAGATCCAGCGCAACATCATCGCGACCCGCGGGCTCGGGCTCCCGCGCGGCTAACGCCGCGATCCCCGCTACGCGCCGGGGGCACGCCGCCCGGTCAGCGTCGGCTGTTTGAGGAACCCACGGCAGAGGCCGGGCGTGATGCCCGGCCTCTGTTCATTCCGCTCGCCGTCGACCTCGCACGATCTCTGCGGCGCGCTGCACGCCCGCCCCACCGAGCAGTCCGGCGGCCACCGCGATCAGGACTGCCCACGTCGTGTCTGGCCCCTGGCCTGTCGCGCCCGCGACCGTCAGCGGTTGTGCCTCGACCGGAGCCTCGGAGCGCGCGGACGCCGCTGATCCCACTGGGGTGACGTAGGTGCCGGGCGACGGCGTCGAGGTCGTGCGCGCGCCCGCCGGCTGCCCGTCTGCGCCGAACCACCGCTCGATGCTTCGTCCCGCGCCCGGTGCGCTCGCGATCGGGACGCCTTCGGAGGCTGCCGTCTCGCCGTAGACGACGCGGTCGACCACGGTGTTGTCCGCGGCGACGAGCGCCACGGTGTCCCCGGCATTTCCCAGGCCGTTGCCGATGATCGTCACCCGCCACGGCGTGTCGACCTCCGCGAGCGGCGCGGCGATCACCGCCACCTCACCGGGCTGGAGGGTGAGCGCCGGGAGCGGCGTGCTGGCACGATTGTCGGCGACGCTCATCCCCCCTGTGTTCGCCTCGGTCGGCCCGAGGTTCACGATCTCGATCCACTCGTACTCGGCGTCGCGGTTCGTCTGGGCCGGGTCCGGCATCAGTTCGCTGAACCGCAGCCAGCGCTGCGCCTCGATCACCGCCGGGTCGAGGGCGGGTGTCGCGCTGCCCTCCACCTCGACCGCGGGTACCGCCGTGAGACGGACGTCCTCGGTCGTCGGCACGGGTGAGGGTACGGGTGAGGGTGTGACGGTCGGGGGCGTGATGGGTGCAGCCACCGTGGGTGTCGGGGTCGGCGGACTCGGTGGCGCCGGCTCCAGCGGCTCGGTCACGGCGAACTCGACGTCATCGATCGCAACGGCGCCGCCGGTCTCGTCGCCCGGGCGCACGAGGATGCGAATGCGGGCACTCCGCGCAGCGGTCGGCGGCTGCACGGGGCCGGTCCCGACGACCTCGAACGCCCGCACGATCGCGTTTCTCGCTGGCGACACGACGACCGGTGAGTCAGTCGTGCTGATCTGCTCGCCGCTCGCGTCATCCGAGGCGTACCAGGCGATGCGCAGCCACGCGGCCTCTACGCCGTGCAGCGGAGCCAGCACCGCGCTCGCCTCGTACCACTCGTCCGGGTCGATCTCCGCGAGCCGCTGTTCCACCCAGGCGGTGGTCGCGCCGCTGGCGGTGAGGACGAGTGAGGTGCCCATCCCCTCGATCACCGGCTCCAGGCTCGCGCGTCCTCGGTTCACCTCCCAGTTTCCGAGGCCCTCCTCGAAGCCCGCGCTGGTCAAACCCTGGATCAAGCTCGGCGGGGCCGGTCGCGGCGTCGCGGTCGCACGCGGCCGTGGGGTGGACGCCGGGCGAGGTGTCGCCGTCGGTTGTGGGATCGACACGACTGGTGGCGGTGGTGCGGGGGGCGGTGGTTCCGGCTCGAACACCGGCACGTCCGGGATGTCCTCTGTGACCGTGACCCCGTCGACCCCGAAGCGTGCGCCGGCCGCGACCGGCGTGCCCGAGACGACGACGCGGAGGTACGCCGTGTTCGGCGGCGCCGCCTCGTAGGGCGCGCTGACGACGCGGAACGCCGGGGCATCGCCATCGAGGGTGAGCGCCGGGGTCTGCAACAGGAGCGTGGCGTCCGCGTCCACGAACTCCAGGTGCACGCCGACCGCGAGCATGTTCGGGTCGTCGTCGTAGAGCCACGCATCGAGGCCGTAGAGCGCGCCCGGCGACGCTGCGGCCTGCCAGTACTGCGTGAGGAACGTCACCGCGCCCGGGTCGACGGAGGTGACCCAGGCGGCGGTCGCTCCGACCGGGCCAGCCGGGACGGTATCGGTGGCGACCGCGTGCGAGGTCAGCCAGCGCGCTGTGCCCGCCTCGAAGTCCTCGTTGAACGCGACGGTGCCGGCGCGGGCGGTGCCCACCGCCCCGACCACGAGTGCAAGCGCCACGAGTGCTGTCGCTGGGGCGACGCGCATCGAACTTCTCCCGCCACGGGCGGGACGCTAGCACATGAGGCGAGGCGCGGGGGTCGTCAGGCCGGGCGCACGACCTCGCGGTCGCGGACGCCGAGGCCCACGCGCATCGCCTCGGCGTGCATCACCATCATCGCCTGGGCGGGGAGGGCCTCGTCGAGGGCGGCCTTCGCCTCGGCGATCGCGGCGTCTGAGAGCCCCGCCGCGCGGAGGGCGTCCGGGTTCGCCTGGAGCGGCTCGGCGAGGAAGCGCGCACCGGAGCGCGCGTAGTAGTAGAGCCCGCGTCCGCGCCGCCGAAAGTCCGGGTACGCGACGAGGTGCTGGAGTTCCTCCCACGCCACGCCCAGGTACGCCGGCCACGCACCCACGGCGCGGTACAGGTCCGGTGCCGCCGGCAGGCCCAGCGCCTCCGTCACCACCGGCACCAGCCCCGCCTCGGGCGGCACAAGCGTGATCGGGGTCGCGAGGTGCGCGCGCTCGCGCTCGGTCACGTCGCGCGGCTCGGGCTTGCCGTAGCCGCCGACCTCGGTCTTCTCGTACGCCTCGGCGAGCGCGGCGAGGAGGAGCAGCACCTGCGGCTGCGTGTAGTGGAAGACGTCGACGACGCTGAGCAGCGTGGCGAGGTCGCCCTCGGACAGCCCGGCGGCGCGCAGATCGTCGCGCGTCATCACCGGCTCGTACACGGCCTCCACGGCGTCCAGCGCCATGTCCGCCATGTAGAGCGAACTGCCGAGAAACCCCGCCGTCTCCACGGAGGCGGCGACGCGCGGCCACACCACGTCCAGATAGCCCTCTGCCGCCGCGAGACGATCGAGGGCGGACGGGCGGAACGGCGCCCGGAACGCGCGCTGGATCGTTTCGAGCGTGGCGGTCATCGGCGTCGGCCTCGCAGGAGCCGCCCCGCACGGCGCCACCACGGCGCGCGCACCGGCCGCGCGCGCAGCGCCTCGCAGCCCTCGGTCGTGCCGATGATCACGGACGAGCGCCAGTCGCGCAGCGTCAGCGGGCCGTCGTCCGTAGCCGCCGCACCGCGGCGCTTCTGCCGCCGCTTCGGTCGCTCGGTGGGCGCTTCGAACCGTTCGA
>PHBR01000026.1 GCA_002840675.1 Chloroflexi bacterium HGW-Chloroflexi-9 | reverse complement strand
CCACCGTAGCCACCACCGCCGCCGCCGCCGCCGTAGCCGCCGCCGCCACCACCGTAGCCACCGCCACCACCGCGCGGTCGCTCTTCGCGCGCCTGGGCCTCATTGACCTTCAGCGCACGGCCACCGAACTGGGTGCCGTCCAGGGCGCGCATCGCCTTGGCAGCGTCAGCCTCAGCCATCTCAACGAAGCCGAAGCCACGCGGCCGGCCGGTCTCGCGGTCGGTCGGAAGGACGCACGAGATGACCTCGCCGTACTGCGCGAACAACTGCTCGATTTCGGCAGCGGTCGCCGTGAAGGGGAGATTCCCCACATACATTCGATTACCCAACTGAAACATCACTCCACGCCGGCTTGCGCCAGCAACTCCACCTCGACAGGCGGAACGAACATGATCCCAGCAGCGCGCGACGTGGAGTTCGGATGAGACCCAGTGCGGACCGAGAGACCCGGCCTCGTGACCGGTGCATCCACCATAACGCACCCCGAGGCGAAACGGGGGCTGCAGATCGTGAATCTTTCGTGGAGCGCCCTCGTCGCTGGCTCCCGGTGCAGGCGTCCCGCTGAGGGCATCCCCTCCGCGGTCTGGCCCGTCGCGGCGTAGCCGGGATACCCGGCTGGAGGGAGGGGCCGCCCCGCTCGTACGCTTCAGCCCCGTCGTCGGCACCGGCGGCGCGCAACCCCGGCCGTCGCGCCGAGCGACCGACCTAGCGGGCCTCGCCGCGCTCCACGCGCGCCGTCAGGTCCTGCATGTAGTCGACATCGTGGTAGCGAGGTGCGCGCTTCTCCCGGATCGCGTACAGCGCCTCACGGTGCTCCGCCGTCTTGCGCGCGTCCGCGAAGTTCTTGCTGGACCGCCGGTCGATCGTGCTGAGGTCGTTCGTCAGCAGGTCCTCCATCAGCATCCGCTTGATCACGCGGAGGGTGGAGTCCGGGTTCGTCGCGATCTCCGCCGCCTTCGCGATCGCCCTCGGGAGCAAGTCCTCGTGCTCGACGACCTCGCGCACCAGGCCCAGGTCCTGCGTCTCGTGCGCGTTCCAGATGCGGCCGGTGAGCATCATCTCCTTCGACTTCTGCACGCCGATCAACTTCGGCAGCATCCACGAGGAGTTCAGCTCCGGCGTCAGGCCGATCGCCGCGAAGCGCGCCGAGAACTGCGCCTGCGTCGAGGCCATGATCACGTCGTACCAGAGGATCGAGGTGAACCCGATCCCGATCGCCAGCCCGTTCATCGCCGCGTCGGTGGGCTTTCCGTCCGCCATGTACCAGGGCGCGAAGGGCGCGTGCGGCGCCACCTTCTCCTTTGGCGCCTCCGCGCCGGTGAAGGAGCGCTCGAACCCGCCGACGTCCGCGCCGGCGCTGTAGGCGCGGCCGTTGCCCGTGGTCACCACCGCGCCGATATCCGGGTCCGCGTTGAAGGTGTCGTAAGCCTCGATCCACTCGGCGTACATCGTGCTGTTCATCGCGTTCAGCCGGTCCGGGCGGTTCCACCGGACGATGCCGACGCGTCCCTCGCGCTCCACCTGGACGGCCTGGGCGTCCGCGAACAGGTCGGGTCGGTATGGCTCGGTCATGGCACGCCTCGCAGGCTGGTCGCCGGGGTCGGCGCGAGTATAACGATGGCGATTCAGGCGGTGGGATCGCGGGCGCGACGGGCCCGTCCGGCAGATTGCGGCCGGCCGCGGTGGAGATTGGGTAAAGCCCCCGCGTGAGGCGTCTCGGGGTTCGGTGCACGTCTGGAAGCCGATGGAGCGGTCACGCTAAGGTCGCGGCTCCGTCTGCTGTCGTATCCCGAAGGATTCCGCCATGCCCCGTACTCCGCTGCTGCGCGCGCTCGCCGGCCTCGCTGAGGAGTTCCGCTCCGCCGACGCCCTGGGCGTGACGCCCGCCGCCCTCCGTGAGATGCGTGCCGAGCGCTCGATGGATCGATCGATGGACCGGCGCACCTTTCTCGCCCGCACCGCCGCCGTTGGTGCCGGACTCGCGGCTGCTGCCGCGCTGCCTGGGCTCCGCGCGGAGGCCTCGGACGACACGGACGGCGTGCACCCGGTCGTGATCGTGGGCGCGGGCATCGCCGGGCTCTCGGCGGCGCTGACGCTCGCGGACAGGGGCATCGCCGCCCGCGTGTACGAAGCGTCGGACCGCATCGGCGGCCGCATGTACTCGAACACCACCTCATGGGCGGACGGGCAGGTGAGCGAGTGGGGCGGTGAACTGATCGACACCGGCCACGGGACCATCCAGCAGCTGGCGCAGCGGTTCCGTCTCAACCTGGTCGACCTGCCGAAGGCGGAGCCGCGCGGGACAGAAGACACCTACTACTTCTTCGGTGGCTACTACTCGAAGGCGGAGGCGGATGCTGACTTCCGCGCCGTCTACAACGCCACGAAGGCGGACCTGAAGGCGGCCGGCTACCCGACGACGTGGGACACCGGCACGGACGCCGGCCGGGCCCTGGACCTCATGTCGCTCTACGAGTGGATCGAGACGCGCGTCCCGGGCGGGCACGCCTCGCGCATGGGGCAGTTGCTGGACGTCGCGTACAACATCGAGTTCGGCGCCGAGACGGCTGACCAGTCCGCGCTGAACCTGGTCTACCTGCTCGGGTACGGCACCTCCGCCGCGGCGGCCTCGCTGTTCGGCGTCTCGGACGAGCGCTACCACATCGTGGGCGGGAACCAGCAGTTGCCCGAGGTGATCGCTGCGTCGCTGCCGGAGCCGGTCCGCCTTGGCTGGCGGCTCAGCACGATTGCGCAGGACACCGGCGAGGTGCGCCTGACCTTCCGCACCGGGCCGAACGGCCAGGGGCCGGCCCGCGTGGTGCGCGCCGAGCGCGCCATCCTCACGCTGCCCTTCGCCGTGCTCCGGACGCTGGACCGCTCAGGCGCCGGGTTCGATGCGCGCAAGGAGCAGGCGATCACGGAACTGGGCGCCGGGCGCAACGGCAAACTGCAGTTGCAGTTCACCTCCCGCTACTGGAATCAGTCCGGCCCCTGGGGGAAGAGCAACGGCGCGACCTACTCCGACACCGGCTACCAGGCGACCTGGGAAGTCACGCGCGGCCAGGCCGGCGCGAGCGGCATCATGGTCGACTACACGGGCGGCGATGTGACTGGCGCGATCTCCACGAACATCGCGTATTCCGGGACGCCGGATCAGCAGGTATCGCAGGCGGCGCAGGGGTTCCTCGGCCAGATCGAGCCGGTGTTCCCAGGCCTCGGCGCGCAGTGGAACGGTCGGGCCACGCTCTCCGTGCAGCACCGCGACCCCAACCTGCGGCTGGCCTACTCCTACTACCGGCCTGGCCAGTACTCGGCGTTTGGTGGCTACGAGGCGACCCCGCAGGGGCGCATCCACTTCGCCGGCGAGCACACCACGCAGGACTTCCAGGGCTACATGGAGGGTGGCGCCATCACCGGCGTGCGCGCGGCGGACGAGGTGCTGGCCCGCAAGAAGTAAGCCGCTACCGCCGCCCGTGTCGGGTCGGCGGGCGCGAGTATAGACCACGCCGGATGGCGTGTGACGCCTCGCCGCCCTCGGGGTATCATCGGGTTCTCCCGAGCGGGAGTAGCTCAGTTGGCAGAGCATCTGCTTCCCAAGCAGAGGGTCGCCGGTTCGAATCCGGTCTCCCGCTCCAAACCACAAATCCCTTGCAAACAGAGGGATTCCGGTACTTGAGAACGTACGTTCGACAGAGTACAGTGCTCCAGGAGCAGATAACTCACCCCTGCTCGGGAGTCAGTGGTGGCCATCCAACACGAGGTCGAGCCGTCGTCTGAGCCGGATTCGCTTGCCGCGTTCCGTTCGCTCGTGGAGTCCTTTCGACGCACGTTGCTCGCCGAGAACAAGTCCCCCCGCACCGTCGCCACGTATAGCGAATCGCTCCGCGCGTTCGAGCGGTTCGTGGTCAGTCAGGGGATGCCTGGGGACCCGGTGCACCTCCGGCGCGAACACGTCGAGGCGTTTATCGCGTTCCTGCTCGAGCAGTACAAGCCGGCGACCGCGAGCAACCGCTACCGAGGGCTCCAGGCGTTCTTCCGCTGGTGCGTCGAGGAAGGCGAACTGAAGTCCTCGCCGATGGCGAAGATGAGCCCGCCGCACGTCCCCGAAACCCCACCCGACGTGCTGACCGATGAGCAACTGTCGAAGCTGCTCAGGGCGTGCACGGGTGACGGGTTCGATGAGCGCCGAGACACGGCCATCGTCCGCCTGTTCATCGATACGGGCTGCCGTCTCTCCGAGATCACCGGGCTCGCCATTGAGGACGTGGACTTCGAGCAGAACGTGATCGTCGTACTCGGCAAGGGCCGGCGTCCGCGCGTCTGTCCGTTTGGGCGTAAGACGGCACGCGCGCTCGACCGCTATCTCCGCAAGCGGGGACAGCATCGTGCAGCGGGGGCGCGCGAGTTCTGGCTGGGGCACGCCGGACCGATGACGAGTTGGGGCATCGCCGACGTGGTACGGCGGCGTGCGGCGGTGGCGGGCATCGAGGGTGTCCATCCCCACCGCTTCCGGCACACCTACGCGCATCAGTGGCTCGCATCCGGCGGCAACGAGGGCGACCTGATGCGCCTAGCGGGCTGGCGTTCGCGCACGATGCTCGCGCGGTACGGCGCGAGTGCGGCTGATGAGCGCGCGCGTGCGGCCTATGGGCAGCGCTCCCCCGGGGACAGGCTGTAGGCATGGCGGGCGTGGGTGGGCCTGACGATGCGGGCTTCGAGCGTTACCGCGTCTCGATGTTCCGGCGTCGTCGCCCGCGCCTGCCGTTGCCGAAGATGGGCTGGAGCGTGCCGCTCGGCCCAGATAGCACCTATCTCGTCTTCAGCATGCGGCCGGTTGAAGGGGTGGGCACCGAGGTACGCGTCAATGAACGGCGCATCTTTATCGGTGACATGCTCCGGGCGCACTTCGGCACCGCATGGCCGGAGGTGCTTGCAAAGGAGCTAGAACCGGCTCGGAGACGTTTCCTCCGCATCGATGGAGAGGACGCTGCTGGGAAGTGGCATCGGCTGCCAACCGGCCAGCCGGCAACGGTGTCTGGTGACAGCGTTCGAGGCCGTACGCCCGGGCTCGGGATGGACACCTTCGTTCGACACCTTCGCGACCGTGAGGGGATGAAGGGCTACGACAGCATTCTGAGGATGCTCGAAGCGAGTGGCGACGCCTGGGCGGGCAACTGGCTGGACGGTGCCGGCACGCAGAGTGGTGACCGGGGCTACCAGACGGACCGCCTTCGGCGTGCCTACTCAAACGGTAAGACCGTGCATTCGCAGTCATGTTCGTACTGCCAGACGGGGCTGCCCGAGCCGTGGATGGGGCTCGTAGCGACCTACAAATAGCGTTCCGCGCGGCGTAGGTCGTTCGCAGTGCAGGCACGCTGCGCTGTGCTCCGTAGGTTCGCTGCATGGACACGGAAGCCAGCCAGCGAGCACGCATCGCCGCCTATACGCGGTGGTCACGAACGCCCGACGCCGCCAGCGCGACAGCGCCGGCGCGGCGGGCGTTCGACCTTCGCTTCGAGCGGGAAGTCGACCCCGATGGCCTGCTCCCGCTGGACGTGCGCCAGACGCTCGTGGAGCGCGCGCGCAAGGCCTACTTCGCGCGGCTCGCCTACGCCTCTGCGAAGGCCCGGCGGCGTCGCCGATGACGACCGAGGACCCCCAGGGCTCCCCTCCGCCTCTGCCCCCCTCTACTAACAGGGGGGCAGAAATCACCGATGGCGGTGTCAGCATCGACTGGCTGGAGTTCTCGGTGCAGCAGCCGGTCGAGGAGGTACGCGCCCGGCTCTCGACGTGGGGACCGGAGTCGTGGTTGGCGCTGGAGCGTGGCGCTCTGGGCTACCGCCACATGGAAATCAGCACCCGGGCGATCGAGCTGCTCTGGGACGAAGACCGGCCCGAGGTGCACGTCCGGCTGCGCGGCGTGGCGTGTGGTCTGATGACGGAGGCAGGCACGCTCGCGCTGGTCGAGTGGGTGACGAGCCAGGGAGTTGGCGCAGGTTTCTCGCGCCTCGACCTGCAGGCGACCGTGCCTTACGCGATAGCAAGCGTGGAGGACGTCCGGGCGGCCTTCGACCGGGGCGAGGGTGTGACCCATGCCCGGCGCGGCTTCCAGCAAGGAGGCTTCCCGCTGACCGGACACGCGAGCGGCGCCGCGGGCGACGGCGTATTCGGGCGGACGCTCTACATCGGTGCGCCGACCAGCCGCCGCCGCCTGCGCGTGTATGACAAGGGCGCGGAGTCGGCCGGCCTCATCCCGGGCACCCGCTTCGAACTCCAGGAGCGCGATGCCGCGGCGGACGAGGCGGCGGCTCAACTCGTCGTAGCGGGCGTGATCGCCCCCGTGATGGCCGGACGCCTCGTCGGGTTCGTCGACTTCCGGGTCGGTGAGGGGATGGTCACGCGCCGTACCCGAGCGCCCTGGTACGCGGCGATGGTGGGCGAGGTCGAGCGGCTCCGGAGCTATCCGCCCGCCGGAGAGCGCACCGCGGCTGAGGTGGCCGAATGGCTGCGCCGCCAGACCGGGCCGAGCCTCGCCGCACTTGCGGCCCGAGGCGAACTGGATATCGCGTTCCTGCTGGAGGACGGACGCCGCCGATGGACGGTCAAGCACGAGAGGCTCATCCAGGATGCCTCGTGACCTGCTGTACGTCATCGACTTCGAGTTCCTGTTCCGATGCGGGTGCTCGGAATGGGTCGGCGGCAACTGTCTCTGCGGCGCCCGTGCGCTGGACTCGCTTCGAGGGATCGTCGGGGAGGGGGCCGTGGCGAATCCCGCGTGCCGTCATTCGCTGCCCTTCCTGAGGCCGCGCCGTCTGCGCTGTATTGAGTGTGGGCGTGAGTCCGACTGGAGCGATTGGTGGAAGCCCGTCAGGGCTGCGCGGGAGGTACCTCGACGGAGCACTCGGGCCGCGACGGTTCCTCCGTGGCGGCGTCCGTCCGGCCGCTCTGGTCACCCTGGGTGACGTGAGCGGTCGTCGGTGGGTGTACTCGGTCAGGCCATTTGCCAGGCGGCGGGGGCACGGCGCGGTAGGTTCTCAGTCGTGCGGCCCGTGCGGCCCGTGCGGAGCGGGCCGCAGGGCAGCCTTGATGCGTGACGTGCGCTCGTACGCTGGCCATGCGGCGAGTGACCGGCGACAGTCGCCGCTCGTCGCTGCATGTCTCGCTATCTCCGTGAGCGGGACCACCGCTATGGCAAGCGAGAACATGCGTGCTATAATGGGCGGAACGCTATAATTGCTAAAGTGAACAAGCGCATTGCCATGCTAATCTCCCGACAATGACGCACAGCACGCGCGAACTCTTCGCTTCCGACAACCTCGACATTCTGACTCGGGTAGCGTCAGGGTCGGTCGCCCTTGCCTACCTCGACCCGCCGTTCAACTCCGGCCGGAACTACGAAGCGCAAGTAGCCTCATCGGCGACGAATCGTGGTCGTCGGTACGCGTTCCGTGACTCGTGGTCTGGCTCCAGCACCGCCGGGCTAGAAGAGGACCTTGTCCCTCCCAGCGTCTCCGCGTTCCTGAAGTCACTCCATCACGCGGCAGCCGACGGCTTGTCGACGTACCTCATGATGATGGCACCTCGACTTGCCGAAGTGCATCGAGTGCTGCGACCAGACGGCTCGGTCTACGTGCATTGCGATCCATCAGGGTCGCACTACCTCAAGATCCTCATGGACTTGATCTTCGGGAGAGAGAATTTCCGAAGCGAAGTGGTCTGGAAGCGTACTCACGCTCATTCCAGTTCGCGTCGATACGGGCCAATCCACGACACGCTTCTCTTCTACTCGAAGGGGCCTCGTTACACGTGGAATCCGGAGTTCTCTGACTATAGCCAGGTGTACCTCGCGAACCATTTCCGTCACCAAGATAGCCACGGCCAGTACCAGCTCATCACATGTACAGCGCCAGGCGATCGAACAGGAACGCTCGCGCACTACGAGTGGCACGGACAGTACCCGCCGGCCGGTCGGCATTGGGCGTGGAAGCGCGAGCAAATGGACGAGTTCATGCGCCAGGGGCGCATCGTTCTGTCGTCAAATGGGGTTCCGCGACTGAAGCGGTATGTCGACGACGGTGCGGGTGTAGCCCTCCAGGACATCTGGCTCGACATCAACCGTCTCGATGCCCACTCCACAGAACGGACCGGTTACGACACGCAGAAGCCCCTGGCGCTCATGAAGCGGATCATCGGCGTGAGTTCGAATCCGGGCGACCTGATTCTCGATCCGTTCTGCGGAACTGGAACAACGATGGTTGCCGCCGAAGAACTGAACCGCCAGTGGATCGGCGTCGACAGTTCGCTGGTTGCCGCATCGCTAGCGTTGTCACGCGTAAGGCAGTCGGCCAACCTCGCGGCGGTGCGCGTCGAAGGATTCCCGATGGATGTTCCGAGTGCGAGGGCACTCCTACGAAGCGATCCTCAGGCGTTCGGACTGTGGGCGACCAGCCTGTTGGCCTCTACAGCTGACAAGGAAAGCTCTACTCCGACGGTGACTGCGGGCGCCGGGCGCGTACGCGGTCGGAGAGCGGTTGACCTCCTGAGTTGGGTGCCGTTGGCTTCAAGAGTCTCAATGGCGAAGACGCAGCCGATGGGAAAGAGACTCGCTAAGGTTGGGCTACTGGTCGCGTACGGGAACAATCACCACCTGGCCGCCGACGCGCTCACGGCAAGGCTCGGTATTCCCGTACACGCAGTTGACCTCGAGAGTCTCGTCACGACGGAGTCCCGTATCACTGGCATCGCTCAGGAAGTGGCGAACGTCGCGAGGGCATGATGGTTCGAGATCATTTCTCCGGAGTCCTGAGCGACCTTGACCGGCAGGTCGTCGATTGCGTGCCCCCTGGGGGGAACTGGCGAGATCTCCCGATCGACTTCGCCTCGAAGCGAATCCAACAGATCCGTGAGAGCGCAATACGTGGTGAGGGCAGTCGGAGCACCTACTACGGTCGCCTACGCGCCGACCGACCGAGTTACACGATCTCCACGTATTTCAACCGGCCGGGCAATGGATGCTTCATCCATTACGATGCACCGCGCCTGATCACAGTTCGCGAGGCTGCGCGATTGCAGGGCTTCCCGGACTCGTTCGCATTCTCTGGTGAAGGCCGTTCGCGTTTCGTGCAGGTCGGAAACGCAGTTCCACCGCTCTTGTCGTTCCAAGTGGCGCGCCTCCTGCCAGCGGGGCAGGTTGTAGATCTGTTCGCAGGCGCAGGAGGACTCGGACTCGGTTTCCGTTGGGCGGGCTCCAAGTTGGTGGCGTCGGTCGACAACGACGCTTCCGCGTGCCGGACACACGAGGCGAACTTCCCCGAAGGACTCACGCTTCAAGCGGATCTGTCCGTTGATTCGACCCATCGAGAGACGATGGCCGCCATCCGAGATCGGCTTACCGACTCGATGCCACTGACCCTGGTCGGCGGCCCGCCTTGCCAGGGATTCTCGACCGCTGGGGACTGCCGCCTAGATGATCCGAGGAACCGACTTGTCTTCTCGTTCCTAAGGGCCGTCGAGGCGTTGGCACCAGACACGGTGTTGATGGAGAACGTTCCAGCTCTTATGCAGCGTCGGGGGCATGGCATTTTGTCCGAGGTTATCGGCTCGCTGGAGTCGCTCGGATACCACACTTCAGTTGCTGTACTGCACGCGGAGGGATACGGGCTCCCGCAACTGCGGCGGCGGATGTTCCTCATGGCAACCCGGGACCCGTCATCTATGCGGTGGCCAGCACCGTGGCGAGCTCTAATGACGCCTGGGAACTTTGCGCGTCAGCCGGGACTACTCGCACACTGCGGCGCGCCTGCACCTGTGTCGGTACGGGAGGCCATCGGTGACCTGCCGAGCGTATCCGTCGAGCGCAGGGATGGCGAGGCCGAGTACGCGCGAGAGCCTTCGTCCGACTATCAGCAATGGGCACGCGGACTACTCCCACTCGATCGCTTCCTCCCGCCTCCAACCGTGGCCAGCGGTGTTCAGTTCGACCTGAGGTAGGCCGCATGATTCCGATGGATCGCCCAGCGGTATTGGAGACGGCGCTTGAATTGCTTGCCGAGTTCGGAAGACAGACAGATATCCGTGGCCGATTCGTCGCGATGTATCTCGGGTTCAGGCGAATGGGCCCCGCTCTCGCGAAGCTCGGCAGCGACGATTACACGTCCGCAATAGACATCCAGCAGTTTCTTGACCTCATGTGGGCGAAGTCGCACCGGGATGAACCCCTGGTCGTGCTGACCGCACCCTTCGGCGGTAGCACATCCCCGACTGCGCCGTACAGCACGAGAACTGGCGAGAAGGCCCCCGCGAACGCATATCCAACGAATACGTGGCGTAACAACTTCGGTATCCAGAAGGGCATTGGCTGCCCGGCCGAGTCTGACGTTGTGGCGCGTATCTTAGAGAGTCCCACGCTCCGGCTATCGTGCCCGCACCTTCAGGTCGATCCCGAGATGCGTCATGTGTGTGGGATCCAGGGCACGTCGTACAGAGGGGAAGAGCACGCGATCTGGCTTCGCGGTACGCGCGACGGGTATCAGGTCGTGGACCTCGACATTCCGCGCGTGCGCGATCCATACCTGCTTCCCGGGGGGAAACGAATCCCCGTGTTCCCGCTGATCGCCATCCTGTACGCCATGTCTCCCGCAGGCATCTACCCACCGCGCGCGCGGGTCGGAATACCCGATTTCGCGGCCGATTTCGGATTCCAACTGGCTGATGTGGAGCAGATCTTCGATTGCGATCCGGATTCGGTAGCCAACATGGCTCTCCTCGCCGTGGTGGAACAAGCGCAGCCCATTGCTCCTATGGCACCAGTTCCTGGGATCGCAGCAGGAGCAGCAGCGGGCGCGCTGCCGGAACTCGGGCCAGCGGGTGCGCTGAATACCGGAGTTGGTGCAGAACTTGCCGTTGCTGAAGACCTCCAGCGCCGTGGCTGGAACGTTTCGTATCGCGGCAACCAGCGCGGTCATGGATACGACCTTGAAGCCGAGCGCGACGGCGCGACTCTGCGGATCGAAGTGAAGTCCTCAATTGCTTTCACTACTCCGGAACTGCTCGAATCCGAGTGGGAAGCAGCACAACGGCACGGCGAGTCGTACGTACTGGCAGTCGTGGACTTCTACGGGAGTGATCGTCAAGAGATCTGGTACGTCCGCGACCCGGCGAACGCTGGCAACCCGATTGAAATCATCACGCGAACCTTCAGGTTCATGAGAAGCGACTTGGCCGGTGTGCGAATCGATGCCGAATTCCTGTAGCGATGCTCCGATAACTGGACGAGTTCCGGCGGTGCGCTCACGTTCGTAGCACAGCGCATACGCTAGAATGGTTCCCAAGCAGAGGGTCGCCGGTTCGAATCCGGTCTCCCGCTCCAGACTTCGCGCTCAGTAAGAAGCCCGCCGTCAGGCGGGCTTCTTCGTATGTGCGGCGACCCATCCGCGCTGCAGCGCTAGATCGTTTTGACGACGGCGTCGACGTGCCGCTTGGTCGCGTCATCCATCCTCATGTCGGGGTGGGCTTTCGCCGCGTGCAGCGCGACGTGTTCAAACAGTTCCTCACGAGTTTCGGTAGCGAACGAGCCGGGGCAGCCGGCCATGCCGGCGTCTTTGCAGGCCATTGAGAATGCCATCTTGTGTTCCTTCTGAACTGAATCGTGATTACGCAAGAACCACACGCGTTGTCTCTCGTGGGTATTTGCTTCACTAGGCGCGCCGACTTCGAACAGCACTGATCGCGGGCCAGATGACGCCCGATCACAGCTCTTTCGCCCCACACCCGGCCGCCCCTGCTCAACGTGGCGCTCTCGTCCTAACTCTGAGGGCCCCCCTCCACCGGTCGTCCTGCCTCCTTCCAGCCGCGGAAGCCACCATCGAGGTGGGCGACGTTGGTGTAGCCAAGTTGCTGTAGGGTCTCCGCGCCGAGCGCCGAGCGGCCCCCGGAAGCGCAATAGAGGATCGTCCGTTTCCCCGGGTCGAACTCCGCGCGATGATACGGGCTTGCCGGATCCGCCCAGAACTCGAGCATCCCCCGCGGCGCACCGATGGCGCCGGGGATCCCGCCGTTCTGCGCTTGCTCCTCAGGCTCGCGCAGGTCGAACAGGACCGCACCGTTCTTCTCGACCTCGGCAGCCACCTGCGCGGGAGTCAGGTTCTCGACGCGCTGCTTCGCTCCTGCCACCATCGCCGCTGTCGTCTCACTCATCGAACGCTCCTTTCGAATGGACAGGCCTGACCTGCCGTGTTTCACTCTCGCGACCCTCGTGCGTTCGTTGTACGGGCCTCTGGTCGCGATTCGGCTGACGTCCAGCGGAGGTCTGGCAGAGGCGGGCATCCTACGATGGAGCACATCGAGTTCCGTATCCTCGGTCCGCTGGAGATCCTGGTGGGTGGGGCTCCGATCCGGGTCGGGGGGCCGAAGGAGCGTGCGCTCCTTACGTTGCTAGCGCTCGATACCGGCGAGATCCTCAGCCCCGACCGGTTGATCGAGGGGCTGTGGGGGGAAGCACCTCCTGCTTCCGCCATGAAGACGCTCCAGACTTACGTGGCTCACCTCCGCCGCGCTCTCGAACAGGGTGCTCCCGGGGCTCGACCGCGCATCCTCACGCGCGCTCGCGGTTACCTGCTCGACGCGCCCTCCGAAGACATCGACGCCGGACGGTTCGAGCGGCTCGTAGCCGAGGGGCGCCTCGCGCTGGGCGAGCGCCGCTACCAGGCTGCCTCGAATGTGTTGCGTCAGGCACTGTCACTGTGGCGTGGCAGCGCTCTCGCCGACCTGGACGCGGACGGAGCGGCGCAGGCCGAGATCGCACGGCTGGACGAGGAAAGGCTGCGTGCCCTCGAGGCGCGCATCGACGCCGACCTGGGGTGCGGTGCGCACGCCGACGTAGTCCCGGAGCTCCAGCGCCTTGTCGCGGTGCATCCCCTGCGCGAGACACTCCGTGCACAGCTGATGCTCGCGCTCTACCGCTCGGGCCGGCAGGCCGAGGCACTGGACGCGTACCAGCGGGCACGCGCGCTGCTTGTGCAGGAACTTGGCATCGAACCGGGCCCGACGCTGCGACGCCTGGAGGAGCAGATCCTGCGCCAGGACTCCGCGCTTGACCGGAACGCGGAGCCTGCCGACGTGCACTCAACGCCTGGCGCGGAGGAACTTCTCCAGACAGCGCATGTGGCGCTCGCGCGCTACGACTGGCGGGGTGCGCACGACGCATTGACGCGGGCGGACGCTACCCGCCCGCTCGATCCGGAGCACCTTGAGCGTCTGGCGGAGGCTGCCTGGTGGGGGGGCCGTGGCGAGGATTGCATTGCTGCGCGCGAGCGGGCATACGCCGGATACTTCGAGCAAGGGGACGTCTCGGGTTCAGCGCGTGCGGCCATCGGGCTGGCCGAGGATCACTTTCACATGGGCGCGTTCGCCGTGTGCCGAGGCTGGATCGGCCGCGCTGAGCGGCTGCTGCAGGGTGTGGGTCAGACCGTCGAGTACGGGCACCTCCTTCGCGTGAAGACGACCATCGCTTTCGACCTTGATGGGAACACCGACCTTGCACTAGACCTCGCGGCAGAGACGCTTGCGATCGGCCTTGCCGTGGGCGAGCGCGACCTACAAGTAATCGCGCTGCAGGACAAAGGCCGCATCCTCGTAAACCTCGGATCACTCGCCGAGGGCATGTCGCTGATAGATGAGGCGATGGCAGCTACCGTCGGCGACGAGTTGGGGCCGTACGCCACGGGCGTCGCCTACTGCAACACGATCATCACGTGTGAGAGCCTGGCAGATTACAACCGCGCGGGAGAGTGGACCGAGGCGATGTTGCGCTGGTGCGAGCGTCATGCCCGTTCCGGATTCCCGGGTGTCTGTCGCGTTTTCCAGGCGGAAATCCTCCGACTGCGGGGGCGATGGCGGGATGCGGAGGAGACTGCCCGCAGGGCGGCGGCCGAACTTGAGCATGTAGTCCCCTTCTACGCCGGCGAGGCGTGGTACGAGGTCGGCGAAACACGCCGCCGGATCGGGGATCTGGCGGCCGCCGAGGAGGCGTTCCGCCGGGCGCATGCGCTCGGGCGGGAGCCGTCTCCCGGCCTGGCGCTCCTGCGCCTCGCCCAAGGGGACGTCGACGCAGCGTTCTCGCTCATCCGCGAAACCGTCCAGCAGCAGGCAGAACACTCGTTGAACCGCATGCGAAACCTTCCCGCTCAGGTGGAGATCGCGCTAGCGGCTGGCGACCTGGGCGTCGCGCACTCTTCCTTGGATGAGATGCTTGAGACCAGTGCCCGGTTCGGCTCATCGGTGATGGCAGCGGCATGCGCGCAGGCGGAGGGCGCAATCCGGCTCGTGGAAGCGGCTCCTCTGGAAGCGGCCGAGCGAGTGAGGGAGGCGGTGCGGCTCTGGCGCAAGGCCGAACTTCCGTACGAGGTTGCGTGCGCGCAACTACTGCTCGCCCGGTCCTATCGAGACGCCGGTGACCGCGAACGCGCAACTTTGGAGGAGAACGCGGCGCGCGCGTCCTACGATGCCCTCGGCGCGGCGGCCGATCTCCGCTGAGTCTAGACGCCGCTATCCCTGCAGCCTCTGAGTTAATGGGGTTCACAGAATTCACTACGTCTCCGATGCTGGCGCTGAAAACAGGCGAGCGCCGAGGAAATGGGTGCCTTGAGGAGTCGCGCGAAGAGCAGATAACTGGACGAAGCTCGGTGACGCGGCCACGTGTGCAGCACAGCGCATCCGCTAGCTTGCTTCCCAAGCGGAGGGTCGCCGGTTCGAATCCGGTCTCCCGTTCCAGATCTCGCACTCAGCAAGAAGCCCGCCGTCAGGCGGGCTTCTTCGTGCCAGCGGCGGGGCGCCATAACGGCTGGCGTAGAGTCCGTCCCCGTCCGCGGGCAATCGGCGAAGCATCGCCAGCCGCGGACGGGGATGATGGCGGTTAACCGCTAGTTGCCCACCCCTGGGAACGCCGTCACCGGGAACGGCGCCTCGAAGTCGGCCTCCGACACGGAAGTGCCGTACGTGGTCGCCTCGAGCTTGAAGACCCCCTCGGGGCTCTCCGTCTCGATAAACAGCGGCACGCCTTCCGGCGAGTAGCACATGGTGCCGGTGGTGTCCTCCGCCGTGTCGCGGAAGTCGTAGCAATCGGCCCCGATGCCAGCGATAGTGCGCCCGGCTGCACGCGTCACCTCTGAGGTGGTCGCCGTCGCACCCTCCTGGATCGAGTCGACCTCGGAGGTGAGCATCTCGCCGGGGTTAGGGAACGCACCACCAGCACCGGCCATCGAGAAGCAGGCGCCTTCCGAGCAGAAGAGCACCTCGTCCGCGGTCATGATCATGATCACGGTCTCGCCCTCGGAGTCGATGTCGAAGCGGGTGCGGTTGCTGCTCGCGTCCTGCTTCCAGCCCCAGGTGCCGTCCGTCAGATCGCCCTCGTCGTCGGTGGTCTGCAGCACGTAGATGGCGGAAAACGTCGCTCCGCCCATGCGGCCCGCGAGCGCGGTGAGGTCGGCGGGGTCGTCGCTAGTCGCTGGCCCGGTGGCTGCCGGGGTTGCAGGGGATGTGGCTGCGGGCGTTCCGGTGGCATCGTCGTCGTCGCCTCCTCCGCACGCGGCACCGATCAAGGCGGTGAGGACGAGCGGTACCGCGACCCATGACCATCTACGGTTCATCTTGGTTTCCTTCAGTGTGTGATCCCGAGTAAAACCGTAGCACCCACCGTGCAGGGTGTGCCCGAACGTCTATCCACCTCGTCAGTGTCTTGGGGCGGGCTGTGTAGCGCCTCGTCGCGGATCGCGGGTGGAAATCACCGCGGCAGTGACGGCGGCAGTGACGGCGGCGGTCAGCGGCAACCCCAGGCGACGGCGAGGCTAGCGGAACGCGATGATGCCGCTCATCCCCGCCCTCCGGTGGCCGGCGACATCGCAGAAGAACTCGACCCCGCCGGCGTCCGGCACCCGCAGACGGACTTCCCCCGTATCGCCTGGGCGAAGCGCCATGTGTACGGCACGCGAGGTCGAGTGTCCGTGCGCCACACTGGCGGTCCGGTACGCGAACGTCCCCGCAAACTCGCTGATCGAGAAGTCGTGCTCGATGTCGCCGCGGTTGGTGAACGTGATCGCGATCACCGCCCCGGCAGGAGCCTCGATCTCCGAGACGTCGAAGCGGACGTCACGCATGTCGATCGTAAAACGGGCGTCCGGTTCCGCCTCGAAGAGGGACGGGTCGCCGGTATCGGCGTCCCCGGAGGGGGCACCGCACGCCGTCAGCGCTGTGGCGACCACGGCGACAACGATGATCGAGAACGCGTTTCGGTACGACATCGGACGACGGTAACGCATGGCCGACCGAGGAGCATCGGACAGGCGATGCTCCTCGGCCGGCCGTCGCCTGGGCGGCGTTACCGCGCGGCCGCACTCCCGCGTCCACTGAGCAGGCCGGCGACGTGGACGGCAATGGCCAGCAGGAGTCCAGCGCCGAGCAAAGGGGTGCCAGTGCGGATGAGCACGTCCTGGTCCGCGAGTAGACCGGCGATGAACAGTGCGGCGCCCAGGGTCATGCCACCGAACACCGCGTGGTCGATCACCGGTGGACGAGGCGTCCGGTTCACGGTGGAGATGAACCCGACGACCGACATCGTGAGTACCCCGACGAAGATTGAGTGGTCGAGCGCGAGCAGCAAGCGAAGCGGGGTCGCGTCAAAGTCCTCCGCATAGTTGCTGATCAGGTAGACGAAGATCGCGATGTTGGCGGTGAGGAAGATCGCTGCGACCACACCGTGACGCCCCGCCGAAGGTGCTGTCCACGAGACCCGACGCGCTACCGGGACGATCCGCCACAGGAAGATTGCCAGGCCGGCGATCTCGAACGGCAGGCTCAGCATGACCAGGGCGAGCACGTCCAGCAGGATGCCCAGCATCACGGCGATCCCGCCAATGAACGGCAGTCCGATCTGTAGCCAGCCGAGGCGGCTGGCGCGCTCATTCGCGCTCTCGGGGCGCATCACCCATTCGGCGAAGGCCATCCCCACCGGGACCAGGAAGCCAATCACCATCGTCGCCGGGTGCGCTTCACCGACGCGTTCCGTGATGTTCAGGTCGGGCGAGGAGACGCGCAGCCCCAGAAGCACACCCAGGCCCGCGCCGACGATCGAGGTGGCGAGGCCAGCAAGCAGGCCGAGGTGGGGGACGCTCAGCGTGCGCCCGCGCGCCTGCGAGAAGCCCCATGCGGCCATGACGACGATCACGATCGCCATGGCCGTGCCCAGCACGGGGCGCGCCACGCTCGTGGTGGTCATGAACGCTACGTTGTAGAGCGCCGCGACCAGCGGCGCCAGGCGCGCCGTCCAGATGAGCCAGGGTGTGCGGTTCTCGCTGGTGCCGAAGAGCGCGAGGCTGCCCGCGAACACGGCCATGGTGATCCAGCCGAGTGTGCCGATATGCACATGCGCGAGCAGGACCTTGTGCTCGAAGTCGACCAGGTCGAGGCCGTTCAGGATGCCGACCACGACGGTGTAGGCGAAGAGCGCGAGCGCGGCAGTCAGGATGAGGCGGATCTCCGCGTGGAACGGCGACGCGGGTGATCCTGTGGTGGAAGCGGCCATGAGAGTCCTCCCGGGGGTATGCCGGAACCAACCCTCACCGCGCGCGGATTATCACCGATGTTATCCGGGGTGTCCATGCTGACCCCGAGCACGTCGTCGCGGGACGGGCGCGGCCATCTGTCGGATGCAGACCTCTCGGTGCGGCCTGAGATGCCCTCCGTGTAGCCTGCGGTCAGGACGCAAGATTCACGGAAGAGGGCCGCTCGATGAAGAAGTACATTCCGGTCGGGTTGTTGCTGATGCTCGCGCTGGGGCTTGTCGGTTGTGAGTCCGAAGAGCAGGGCGCCACGGAGCGGGCCCAGGAGGCGCGGGATACCGTCGGTTCGCAGTTCAAGACCGCGTGGCAGGAAGAGACGGGCGAAGCGGTCAGCACGCCCCCGACCATTCTCGAGCGCAGTGAGATGAGCGAGAGCCACCAGATCATGGCTTCGATGATCCTCCTCGGCAGAGGCATGGAGACCGACCTCTCCACCTACGCCGTGGTCTACCTGGTGGAGTTCAAGGACGCGGACGGTGTGGAGCGTGCTGCCGTGTACGCAGACGGCAAGGTCGTGCTTCCTGCGAACGCCGGCCAGTAGGAGCGATGGTGCGAGCAGGGCCGCGCCCCATACCCGTGAGCCACTTCTGTGGGCCGTTCGGCGCACGCTTCTCTCCGTCCGGCGCAGCGTAGGTACTCGCGGTCCGCAGCATGGCCGGGTCATTAGCGCCGTGACGGAAGGCGGCAGCCCGAGCGTCCTCAGGCGTATCCTTCGTTCGGGCCGCTTTCCCTTCGGAGGTCATATGCGACGTGTCGTGCTGCTGGTTCTATTCGCCGTGATCGGGCTCCTAGCCGCTGCCTGCGGGGGCGGCGATGGCTCAGATGCCGAGGGCGACGATGCTGCCGTCCGCGAAGTTGGCGTGATGATGCGCGACATCGTGTTTGAGCCGGCCATCATCGAAGTCGAGCGCGGCGAGCGGGTGCGGCTCAACTTCGAGAACAGCGGGGCGCTTGTGCATGACTTCAGCGTCGACTTGATGCCGATGGGCCGGATGGCGATGACCGGCGGTACGAGCGGCAACGGCCACGGCGGGCACGGCGCCGAGGCGGCGATGCACATGGCGTTGGCAGCAGGCGAGCATGGCATGATCGAGTTTGAGGCGACCGAAGTCGGCGAGTACGTCTACTACTGCACCGAGCCCGGTCACCGTGAGGCGGGGATGCACGGCATTCTGCGCGTGAGCTGACAGAGGTCTCCCCATGCCGATGCTACTGTCCTCGATCGAGATCACCTGCAACCCGGGCCGTCTCGCGGCGAAGTTGGACAACCCGACCGCGTGCCGCGTGAACATGCCGACCGTGGCGATGCCGTGCGGACAGGCGATCGAGGCTGCACTCGCCATCCTTCTGGACGGCTGAGGCCGGGTACGCACGGTGACGGCGCACGACCACACGACTCGCACGCCGGTCGAGGAAGCGCTGAGC
The DNA here is from genome assembly GCA_002840675.1 of Chloroflexi bacterium HGW-Chloroflexi-9. GTDB lineage: Bacteria > Chloroflexota > Dehalococcoidia > UBA2979 > UBA2979 > W-Chloroflexi-9. Next base: position 24,708 of record PHBR01000026.1, on the reverse strand, counting down.
GCGGGACGCTCTCAGTACCTTGCCTTCGTGCGTCGCCGCATTTCAGACCCGGACCTGGCTGAGGACATCCTGCAGGAGGCGCTCCTCCGGGCCTTCCGCGCAGCACCCGACATCGACGACGAAGAGCGGCTCGCCGCCTGGTTCTACCGCGTGCTGCGAAACGCGATCGTCGACGCCTATCGTCGGCGGGATGTCCAGAATCGCCGGACGGAACGCCTGCACGAGGGGCATGACCTCGCCGCCCCCTCAGAGGAAGACGAGCGCACGCTGTGCGAATGCTTCCGAGCGCTCCTCCCAGCCCTTCGGCCGGAGTACGCGGCGGTGCTCTCTGCGGTCGACCTGGACGAGCGGCCACCGCACGAGGTGGCCGCGGAGTTCGGGCTGACGACCAACAACCTGAACGTTCGGCGACATCGGGCCCGCCGGGCTCTGCGCGAGTCGCTCGAGGCGACGTGTCGCGTCTGTGCGGACCACGGCTGCCTCGACTGCACGTGCGAGACGGCACCGGTGCTGTAATCCGCGGCGGGTGGCTGCGTCTACAGAGGCGAACCACGTCCTCGAAAGGAGCCGACGCCATGCCAGCGCCACACGACCACTCGAAGCATTCCACTCCCGCCCACCCTTCCGGGGGGACCCACGACCACAGCAAGCACGCGGCGGCCGATGCGCCTCAGACGGCAAGCGGCACCGAGAGTGGCGCTCTGGGGCAGGCCCATGGCGCCCACAGCAGCCACGGAGAGCACGAAGGACACGGCCGCCGCGGCAGTCACGACGCGCATGCCGGCCATGACAAGCACGCGGGGCACGACCCCGAGGCGTTCCGACGCCTCTTCTGGCTCTCGCTTGTCCTGACCGTCCCCACGGTCGCCTTCAGCGAGATGGTGCAGCACTGGCTCGGCTACTCGCTCGCGGCGGTGCCCGGCCATGCGCTGGTCTCGCCTGTCCTCGGATCGGTCGTCTTTCTGTACGGCGGACGGGTCTTCCTGAAGGGCGGCTGGGACGAGGTCCGGCTCCGCCAGCCGGGAATGATGTTGCTCATCTCACTCGCCATCACCGTCGCGTTCGCATCGTCGGTGGCGTACGAGTTCGGGTGGGTCGACCTCGATTTCTGGTGGGAGCTCGCAGCGCTTGTGACGGTGATGCTGCTCGGCCATTGGCAGGAGATGCGCGCACTGGGTCTGACCCGTGGCGCGTTGGCCGCCCTTGCGGAACTCCTCCCGGACGAGGCGGAACTGGTCGACGGTGACGAGACGCGGATCGTCCCGATCTCGGACCTTCAGGCCGGTGACGTCGTCCTCGTCCGCCCGGGCGCTCGTGTCCCCGCTGACGGCACGGTGGAATCCGGGCAGGCCGACTTCGACGAGTCCATGCTGACGGGTGAGTCGCGCCCAGTCCTACGCGAGCAAGGCGACCGCGTCGCGGCTGCTACCGTCGCGCTTGGGTCCGCCGTCCGTGTCCGCGTGGACGCGGTCGGCGACGACACCGCGCTCGCCGGCATCCAGCGTCTGGTCGCTCAGGCGCAACAGTCCCGCTCGCGCGCCCAGGCGATCGCGGACCGGGCCGCGGCGCTGCTCTTTTACGTCGCGATCGGCGCGGGCCTCGTGACGTTCGTGGTCTGGGCCCTCATCGGCGAGGTGGACGAAGCGATCGCCCGTACGGTCACCGTGCTGGTGATCGCCTGCCCCCACGCCCTCGGGCTCGCGATCCCGTTGGTGATCGCGATCTCGACCGAGGTCTCGGCCCGTAACGGCATCCTGGTGAAGGACCGGCTCGCCCTGGAGCGGACGCGTCAACTGGACATCGTGCTCTTCGACAAGACCGGGACGCTCACCCTCGGGCGGCCGCGTGTGACCGGCCTCTGGGCGGCCGATGGCGACGAGGCGGCAATGCTCCGGCTTGCCGGCTCCGTCGAGGCCGAGTCGGAGCACCCGCTCGCGCGGGCCATCGTCGAGCGCGCTCGCGCGCAGCTCACGATTGCGCCCGTGTCGTCCTTCACCGCCGACCCGGGGCGCGGCGTCCGTGGAGTCGTCGATGGCGTCGACGTCGAGGTGGTCGGCCCTCGGCGGCTGCGCGAACGGGGGATCGAGGTGCCGGCGTCAGGGGCCATGCCCATCGAGCAATGGCGTGCGCGAGGGGCGACCGTCCTCTACCTGCTGCGTGACGGCGAGGTCGAGGGCTCGCTGGCCCTGGAGGACCAGGTCCGTCCGGAGTCCCGTGAAGCCGTCGCGCTGCTGCACGCGCTTGGTGTGCAGGTCGCGATGGTGACGGGCGACGCCCGCAGCGTCGCCGAGGCGGTCGCCGCCGACCTGGGGATCGACGAGGTGTTCGCAGAGGTGCTGCCCGAGCACAAGGCGGAGCAGGTGGTGGCCCTTCAGCAGCGCGGGCTGCGCGTGGCGATGGTCGGCGACGGCGTGAACGACGCACCGGCGCTGGCGCAGGCCGATGTCGGGCTGGCGATCGGTGCGGGGACTGACGTGGCGATCGAGTCCGCAGGCGTGGTCCTCGCGTCTGACGACCCACGCTCGGTCGTGGGGGTAATCCGGCTGTCGGCGGCCTCGTACCGGAAGATGGTGCAGAACCTCGTCTGGGCGACCGGGTACAACGTGGTGGCAATCCCGCTGGCGGCCGGCGTGCTGGCCTGGGCCGGGTTCGTGTTGCCGCCTGCACTCGGCGCGGTATTCATGAGCCTCTCCACGATCATCGTCGCCGTGAACGCCCAGTTGCTCCGCCGGGTCGACCTACGGGAGGGCTTCGGGCGATAGGTCAGGACTCGCGGCGTTGGAATGCAGGACGTTCTTCGGGCTGCGGACCCGCCTTCGTGCGCAACAATGGAGGGGTAAGTCGAGGAGGCGCCCAATGTGGCACTGGCACGGTGAGTGGAACTCAGGTGAGTGGCTGTCCATGAGCATCATGATGCTGCTGGTCTGGCTGCCAATCCTGTTGGTCGTCGGGCTCGCGCTCCGCTCGCTGATCGCGCCTGGGAGGGGCCGCGCGGGTTCCGCGGAAGAGGAGGCCCGCCGCGCGTACGCCCGGGGCGACATCGACCGCGAGCACTTCCAGCAGATCCTGCAAGACCTGCGCGAACACCGGTCCACCGGCTAGCTCATGATGGCATCCAGGAGTGTTCCGCGACGCCGAGGGAGGGCGCTCGCCATCCTCACGCTCGTGGGGGTCCTGCTCGGTGCCTGCAGCGGCACGGTCGACGATCTCGGCAGTCTCGCGGTGGATTCCGATGCGCTTGAGTTGGGCCGGGCGGTCTACGCCGCGAACTGCGCGACCTGTCATGGGGAACGCGGTGAGGGACAGCCGAACTGGCAGTCGCGACGCCCCGACGGCACCCTGCCAGCGCCGCCTCACGACGTATCCGGGCACACATGGCACCACCCGGACGAGGTCCTCATCGAGATCGTCACGGTGGGCGGGCAGGCGGCCTATGGGGGCTCCGGGATCATCTCGGGCATGCCCGCGTTTGGGGAGCAGTTGACCGCCGCTGAGATCACTGCCGTCCTGGCGCACATCAGGACGCTCTGGGGCACTGCTGAGCGCTCCTATCAGGAGTCGCTTCGTTAGAACCGCCCCTGCCCGTGTACCTGGCTGGCTCCCCTCGGGAGCGGCTAGGTGGGCGCCTGGTAGGAACGCCCGATCACGCCGGCGGCCTCCAGTGCGGCGACCTCCGCCGGGGAGTAGCCGACCTCCGCGAGGACCTCGTCCAGGTGCTCGCCGACGAGGCCGCAGGCGCGGTCCCAGGAGGGCGCGTCCGGCGCGATCGACCAGAGGAAGCCCGGCATCATGTTCACGCCCGCGTACCGGTGGTCCACCATCTGGAACCAGTCGCGTGAGTGCAGTTGCGGGCTGGCGGCGAGTTCACCCGGCCGCGCCGCCGGGGCGGCGATGGCGCCCGCCTCCTGGATCATCTCGGACACATCGAAGGAGGCGTGCCGGCGCGTGACCTCCGTGATGGCGGCATCCACGGCGGCGCGGTCGCGCAGGCGCCCGACGACCGTCGCCCACGCGTGCCCGTCCTGCGCCCACTCCGGGTGCCCGAGCGCGGAGGTGAGGCCGGCCCACTGGCGGTCATCCTCGGCGGCGACGAAGACCCACGAGTCGTCGCCGGCGGCGGGGTAGATGTCGTGCGGGACGATGTGTGGGTCGACGTTCCCGAGCGGGGCGGCTACGCGGTGGTTCATCGTCCACTCGGCGTACAGGCCGGGCAGATGCCACGCCATCGCCTCCACCTGCGAGAGGTCGATGAAGCAGCCCTTGCCGGTCTGCTCCACGCGCATGAGGCCGGTGATCACCGCCGCCACCAGCGCCAGTGCGCCCGTGGCGTCCGAGTGGAAGACGGGCTTGATCTCCTCCGCGGAGTCGCCCGGGTAGCCCCGCACCAGCGTGTGCCCGAGGTAGGCGTCCAGCCCGGAGCCCAGCGTCACGTATCCCTGGTACGGCCCCTCCACGCCCCAGCCGGGCATCGAGATCATCACGAGGCGTGGGTTGATCTCGCGCAGGACGTCCCAGCCCCAGCCCATGCCGTCGATCGTGCCGGCGGAATACCCCTCGTACAGCACGCTCGCGGACTGGACGAGGCGCCGGAACGGCTCCGCGCCGGCCTCGTGGCGGAGGTTGAGCGTGATGTTGCGCTTGTTCCGGTTCGCGACGTGGTGGATCGATCCGCGTTCGTACGTGGGGCCATCGCCGGCCTTCACCGCGCCGCCCTCCGCGAAGCCGCGCGTCTGTGAGGCGCGCGGGTACGACTCCACCTTGATCACGTCCGCGCCGAGGTCGCCAAGCAGCGACCCGGCGGTGGGGCCCGCCCAGACCTCGCTCAGTTCGAGCACCCGGAGTCCGGCGAGCAGTTGTGAGGTCATGGCCGCTATCCCGTCACGCCCGCGCGGAAGAGCGCGATCTGTTCGTCCCGCGTGTACCCGGCCGCGTCCAGCACGTTCGCTGTGTCTTCGCCGAGGCGCGGCGCCGGCCGTGCGCACCAGGCGTTATCGCCCTCCTCGCGCAGGCGGAACGGTGGCCCGGGCAGGGTGACCTTGCCGAGGCCCGGCTGGTCCAGCGTGACGAACGAACCGCGCGCCACCGCCTGGGGGTCGGCGAGCACCTCGGGTGGGGTCAGCACCGGCGCGACCATCACGCCGAACGCCTGTAGTTCGGTCACCACCTCCGTGCGGGTGCGCGTCTCCAGCCACGGGCCCAGGTACGTCATGAAGTCGTCCCAGTGCTCGGCCTTCGCGAGCGGCGTGGCGAACCGTGGATCCTTCGGGAGGTCAGGCTGGCCGAGCGCCTGGCAGAGGCGGGCGAAGAAGCGGTCGCCGGCCGCGGCGAACATCACCCAGCCGTCCTTGCAGCGGTAGTTGCCGGCGGGGTAGGCAGCCTTCGAACGCCCCGGCGTCCGGGGCTGTTCGGCCCCGGTGAACGACCAGGTGAGGAAGAACGAATCGACGTTCCCGGCGAGCGCCTCGACGCCGGCGACCTCGATCGCCCGGCGCGGCTGGCCGTGGCGGGCCGCCCAGATCGCGGCGTACCCGACCGCCGCCGCCGTGCTCCCCACCTGCATCGTCGCGAGGTGCGGGGCGTACCGCAGCGGCGGATCGCCGGGCCGCGCGTGCAGGTGCATCCGCGTGGTCCAGGCGAAGACGGACGTGTCGTTCTCGCGCCGCTCGGCGAACGGTCCGTCCAGGCCGTGCGGGGTGATCGCGATGGTGCTCGGGCCGTCGTCTCCGATCGCGGCGAGGGTGCGCCGAGCCTCCTCGGCCGGCAGTTCGATGACGACGAGGTCGGCGTCGTGCGCCAGCCGGCCCAGCACCTCGCGCCCGGACGGGCTGGTGATGTCGAGCGCGACGGAGCGCTTGCCCGTGTTCGTGGAGAGATGGACCGCGCCGCTGTTCAGGTCTGGGCGGTCGTCCGGGAACGGCGGCAGGCGGCGCACCTGGCCACCGGCCAGGGGCTCGAGCATCACCACCGAGGCGCCGAAGTCGGCGAAGAGATTTGTCGCGCTCGCCGCGGCGAGCGAGCCACCAACCTCGATCACACGGACGCCGGCCAGGGGTTGTGCCACGTGGACCTCGCTCGGCCGTTCAGGGCGAGGCAGCCCGAGGCCGCGGGTCGCGATGATGTTGCGCTGGATCTCCGACGAGCCCGCCGCAATCGTGCTCGGGATCGAGGTCACGTAGCGGCGCGTGAACTGCGCACCCATCGGTGCGCGCGGGTCATGACGGTCCCACAGGTTGCCGTACAGCCCGAACACCTTCGTGCCGAGCCGCGCGGCACGCTGAACGAGCTCCGAGTTGAAGAGCTTGCTCGTGGAGGCCTCGTAGTTCGGGATCAGTCCGCGGTTCTGCATCGAGATGATCCGGAAGGAGAAGTTGAACAGCACTTCCGTCTGCACGTAGGCCTCCGCGACCTCGTGCCGCAGCGCGTCGCTTTCCGAAAGGCGCGACTGCCCCCGCCCGGCCTCGCTCGTGACGTAGGAGATGAGGTCGGTGAGGGTCCGGCGGTTCTCGATCGCGCCGGCGATGTTCGAGCGCTCGAAGTCGAGCAGCGACGCGCCGACGTACCAGCCGCGGTTCTCGTCGCCGACGAGGTTCTTGGCCGGCACCCGCACGTCCTCGAAGAACGTTTCGTTGAAGCCGTGCTCCCAGGCCATGTTGATCAGGGGCCGCACGTTCAGGCCGGGCGTGTGGATATCCATCATCAGGAAGGAGATGCCGCGGTGCTTCGGCGCCTCCGGGTCCGTCCGGACCAGCGCGAAGAGCCAGTCCGCCGTGTGTGCGCCGGAGGTCCAGATCTTCTGGCCGTTGATGACGTAGTCGTCACCGTCCTTGATCGCGCGCGTCTGCAGAGAGGCGAGATCCGAGCCGGCGCCCGGCTCCGAGTAGCCCTCCGCCCAGGCGACTTCGCCTGACAGGATGCGGGGCAGGTGCTCGGCGCGCTGGGCCTCCGTGCCGTGCACGATCAGGGTGGGGCCGAGCAGCGAGACGCCCATGCCGCCCACGCCCGGGGCCTGCGCCTGCGCCATCTCCTGCTTGAAGACGAACTGCTCCATCGGGGTCAGGCCGGCGCCGCCGTATTCCTTCGGCCAGTGCGGCGCGATCCACCCTCGCTCGGCGAGGGCGTTAGCCCAGTCCGTCGCGGCCTGCCGGGCCTCCGGGTCCTTCGAGATGCGGTCGGACTGCCAGCTGCCGGCGCCCTCCTCCGCTCCCGACGACCGTCGATAGCGTTCCGGCAGCTTTGTCTCAATGACCTCCCGGACCTGCGCACGGAAGATCACCTGTTCTTCGGAATCGTTCCAGTCCACGTTGTCCCCACTTCTTTCTGAACCGCGCACGCGCGCGACGACGAGTGTAATACCGAAGCCAAGCCCTCCCGGCCGTTCGGGGCGCTACCCGGCTCGGGGCGCCCAGCCGGGGGGAAGCTCGCCGACGGCGCCCGGGATCGGCGTCCACAATTGGCGCTCCTCGATCCCCGCGGCGCGGTACCGCATCGCGTTCGCGTAGTAGCCGTCCGTCCGGGTGGCGCCCGACTGCTGTGCCGCCCGCCGGCGCTCGAGCTGGTCCGGGCGCGCGGGCGTGGCCACGCCAGGGACGCCCAGCATCAGCGACCCCGTGGGGACCGTTTCCCGGGGTGAGACGAGGGCGTTCGCGCCGATGATGCAGAGGTCCTCGACGACTGCGTCATCCAGGACGGTGCAGTTGTTGCCCAGGAGTACCCAGTTGCCAATCGTCTTGCCGTGGACGACCGCGGAGTGGCCGATCGTGATGTTGTTGCCCAGCGTCAGCCCGCCGCCCGAGTGCAGGACGACGTTGTCCTCGATGTGTACGTCATCGCCGATCCGGATCGGGGCGAAGTCGGCGCGGATCACCGCACCCGGCCAGACCGTGGACCGCTCGCCAATCACCACGTCCCCGATCACGAAGGAGCCGGGGCCGATCCACGCGGTCGCGGCGATGCGGGGCGTCTTCCCCTCGAAACTGAACAGCATTGTGTCCCTTCCCTCCGTGGCGGCTCCCGGGCTCGGTGGCCGAACTCGCGCGCCAGCATCCCAGACCAACGACGATCGGTCGACGCGCTCGCGCATCCGAAGGTCGGCTCCCGGAAGTCCTACGCCGGCGGGGACGCTAGTCCCTATTCCGAGGGGCCGTGTGGACGCACCGTGTGATGGGTGGCCCGTGTCGGGCCGTTCCCCGCGCAGCAGGGTGCGTGAGCTGGAGGCGCAGAGTGACGATTCCAACCTCAACGAAGCGAGCCGTCGCCGTCGCGATCCTTGCGGTGACGATGGCCCTCCCGGCCTCGCTCGCCGGGGCACAGACCGCTGGCTTTGTCAGTCCGCCTGTGTTCTCGAAGCTCGGCGTCGCGTACGTCGTCTTCCTGGGTGGGAGCATCGAGGAACTGGAGGCGGCAACCGCCGCGAGCGGTGCATCCGGGGCGTGGGCGCAGGACACGACGGGGCGGTTCTCGCAACTGGCGATCGGTGGCCCGTCGTTCGTCAGCGCCGCATTCCGCGCCACCTACGCCGCCGGCTTCGCCGGCCCGACCGCGATTGTCCTCATCCGCTCGTCTCAGCCCTCGCCCCCGGCGACCACGCCCACCCCCGCGCCGCCGACGGTCGGCTCGTGGACCACGGCGCAGGCGCCGAGTGGCGTCGTCTCGTCGAGCACGGAATGGATCGCGGTGGCCGCGCCGGACGGGAAGACGATCCTCGCCAATGTGATCCGGCCCCAGGGCGCGGGCCCATACCCGGTCGTCGTGCTGCTGCACGGCCAGAGCGGCTTCTCGACCGACTTCCTCGACCTGGGCGAGGAGATCGCCGACGCGGGCAACGTGGTGCTGGTCGGGTGCTGGTTCGCCGGCAACTACGACGGCGCCTCCGACCCGGACGCACCGACTCCGGTGACGCTGCCCGAGGGCATCCCGTGCCCGGACGGCCCCACCCTGAAGGCCGTGACCTCCCCCGCTGCCGTCGATGACGTGGCCGCGCTCGTCGTCGCGGCCAAGACGCTCTCCGGCGTCCGCAACGACCGCGTCGGGCTGGTCGGGAACTCGCGAGGTTCCATCGTCGGGCTGCTGACCGGCGCACTCAGCGCCGAGTCCATCCAGGCGATCGTCGCGATCGGCGGGGCGCCTCCCGGTGGCACGCTCCTGGCGGCACAGATCACGGAGTCCGTGCTCCTGCTCCAGGGCGATACCGACTCCGTGGTGCCCGTCGTCAACGCGCAGTCACTCGAAGCGGGCCTGATCGCCCTCGGTCGGACCGTGGAATCGCACTATTACCCGAACCACGGCCACGGCATCCTCTTCGACACGCCGCTTCACGGGGACGCCGTGGCCCGCACCACTACGTTCCTGCGCGAACAACTCGGCGACTAGCCGCGTTCTAGGTGCGTCGCGTGCTCGACCAGCGCTAGCGGACGGGCAGCGGCACGATGACGTCCCAGCGTGCCGCTGCGTCCGCCACGACCACATCGATGTCCTCCGCGAGGAGGTAGCGGTCGGCGGCCAGGTGCGCGGCGTCCGAACGCACACGCTCCAGGTATGCCTCCCGCCCGCCGTACCGCTCCTCGATGGATGGACGGGGGTCGCCGCCCGCCGCGCGTTCGCTCTGGGTCGCGGCGAACGGCAGCGTGGAGCCCATCATCGGCATGATCTGCCCGTCGCCTCCCGTGTCGGGATGGCGCACGTTCCAGCCGGCGTGCGTCCCGAGCGGCGTGGTGAGGTCCGGCAGGCGGATGCCTGCGACCTCGTTTCCATCCGCGTCCACGGCCGAGACCAGCGTCGGGAACGGCTCGCCGGTGGCCGCGGGGAAGGAGCCGACGCCGGCCTCCTCGCCCGCGCCGAGGTCGACGCGGGGGACCGACCAGAGCCGGTCGGGCTCCGGCACGCGCGCACCCGGGATCGCGCGAAACGCCTCGATTACGGTTGCCCGCGGCACCGCCGTGCCGTCCGTGATCCGTGGCACGCGGCTCGGCGGCGGCTCCACGCCCTGGCGCACCCACGCCTCGAGGTTGATGAGCGAGGCGCGGAAAAGTGGGCTGTAGTCAACGATGTTGAGGTAGTGGGCGCCCCGGTTCGTGGCGTCCAGGGCGCTGGTGTTGGTGAGCCGCGCGGCGCCGGCGCCATGCTGCGCCCCCGCGAACAGGTAGGTGCGTACCACCGGCGGGTCGGGGAGGTCTCGCTCGCCCGCTGCGTCCACGTGGGTCAGCGCCGCGTCGCCGCGCCAGTACTCCGCGGCCGAGTTCGTCGCGATCACGCGGGGGGCCGCGCGGAGCGCGCGGAGGCGCGTGAACAGGCCGGGCAGGGACGCCTCGGTCAGCGGGTCGACGTCGTCGTCGTACGAGAACGGCGGCAGGTGGCCGAAGCCGTAGGCGTACTGCATGGAGGGCTGTGCGTAGCGGTGGTTGAACTCGCCGCGCCGGGCGCCGGCGACGTGGATGTGCATTCCGTCGAAGACAGGACGGTCCGCCTCGTCCACGTTCAGGCCGTGCGCCAGGAGCGTGCGGAGGAAGCGCCCCGACTGCGAGATGCCGAAGGCGAACGCGTGGCTGATCCGCCCGGCGGCGGGGTTGCCGCCCTCGGGTGAGTACCGGAGGAACGAGGCGGCGTCGCGGACTGCCAGGATGCCGGCGCCGGCGACCGGCGCGACGTTCGTGCGGTAGACGACTTCGTAGATCAGTCCCGGCTCGAAGCCTCCGTCCAGCGTGACGTAGTCCAGGTCATCGACGGCCCGGCCATCCTTGACGCGCCCGAAGCGCCAGTGGCCACGCGGGATCTCACGGCGGGGCGCGCCCGGGTAGTCCCGCACCGTGAGCCGGGCCTGCGGCTGGTCGAGGGCGGCGGCCGAGTACGGCCGGTGCTGGCGGTCGGCCAGCAGCACATGCGTGGCCGGCGCGGTCAGCTGGTGGGTGACCGACACCTCGCCCTCGACGGGGCGTCCGTCCTCAAGCGCGCCCGGCGCCTCCAGGCCGATGAGGTTGCGGCTGCGGATCACGTCCCACTGCCAGCCGACGGAGACGACCGTCCAGCCACGGCGCATCAGGAAGCCGTCTCCGACCGGGATGGCCGCGGGGTCCTGCGCGCTGCTGGAGGCGCGGTTGTAGCGCGGGAAGGTGCGCAACCCGCGGTTCACCACATCCAGGAGGAGGCTTCCGTTCGCCCGAGCGCCGTCCACGGGCTGCAGCAGCGTCGCGTCCGCCTGGAACTGCACCAGGCCGTCCGCGTCTCGCGCCGCCAGGTCGAGGTCGACGATCTCGCGGTTCGCCGGGTGCGCGGGGTCCACGGCGAAGTGCAGCACCCCCTCGATGCGCTCGTACGCGCCGGCATCGCCGAACGGCCGCCCGCCCTCGAACGGCTCCCGCGAGCGGATCTCGAACCGAGTGACAGCCATGAGGTGCTCCTCGCTCCTGCACATGCAGGGCGTCGGGCGCACGGTACCGCGCCGCCTGAGGCAATCACAACGGGTGTGATTGTGCGGGCGGGCACGCACCGAGATCGGGCGCTCTTGTACGCTCCCGCCGCCGCGCCGCATCCACGGGGCGGTCGGCTTCGTTCAGGGGGCGCACATGGCGCAACCGTTCTCCGGCGTGCGGGTGGTGGAGGTCGGCGGCACCGTCGCGGTGGCGGGCGCCACGAAGAGCCTCAGCGACTACGGCGCGACGGTCGTCGCTGTGGAGTGCCGCGCGGGCAGCGAGGTGCGCCGGCTGGGGCCGTTCCCCGACGATGTCCCGCACCTGGACCGCGGCGCGTTCCACCTGGCACTGAACACCGGCAAGCGCTCGGTCGCCCTCGACCATACCTCTGCCTCCGGGCTGGAGGTGCTGGGCGCGCTGGCGGCGAACAGCGACCTGGTGGTGCTGCACCTGCCACCGGGTGAGGCGCGCCGGGTGCTGGGTGTTGTCGCACGCCTCGGTGACGACGGGCCGACCACGGTGACGCTCGCGGTGCACGGGCTGGACGGGCCGTTCGCGGAGCGTGACGAGAACGACCTGTCGCTCTTCGCATGGTCGAACCGCATGTTCCGGCACTCGTTCGATGGCCAGGAGCCGCTGCGCTACTCCGCACAGGTCGCGACGTTGCAGTGGGCGTCGACCGCGACGGCCGTGGCGGCCTCCGCGATCTGGGGACGGCGGCGCGATGGCGTGCGCCGCCAGATTGAGGTCGGCGGCGTGGAGGCGCTGGCGGGGAACGTCGACAACTGGTTCGTGCCCTGGAGTTTCACGGGCGCGGACACGCCCCGTCCCGCCGGGCTGTCCCGCGCCGTCTACCCAAACGGCCTGCTGCGCGCGACGGACGGGTACGTCTCCTTCTTCGCGGCGAACGAGCCCTTCTTCTCCCGCCTCTGTCGCGGCATCGGCCATCCCGAGTTCGCGACCGACCCGAGGTTCACCGACCCGGCCCAGAAGCCGGCGCACTTCGACGAGTTCATGGGCTATCTGCGGGAGTACCTCTCCACGCGCACCCGCAACCAGGTCTTCCTGGAACTGCAGTCGCACGGCGTGATGGTGGCGCCGGTGCTCGATGTCGGCGAGTCGTTCGAGGATGCGCAGGCGGTGGCGCGGGGCTCGTTCGTGCGGGTGGAACAGCCCGGCGTGGGCGAGCACACGCTCGCCGGCCCGCCGTTCCGCCTGGACGGGGCGTGGTCGCTGACGCCGGCGCCCGCCCTCGGCGAGCACACCGCGGACGTGCTGTCGGAACTCGGCTACAGCGCGCAGGAGCAGATCGCGCTCTTCCGCGCCGGCGTGACGGGATGAGTGCCCCGGGGGAGTGACCATGACCTCGCAACTGCTCGCTGGGATCCGCGCGATCGACATGACCGAGGTGTGGGCGGGGCCGATGGGCACGTCTCTCCTCGGCGACCTGGGCGCGGACGTCATCCGCCTCGAGTCGTTCCCGCGGCCTCCGGCGATCTCCCGGCCGCTGCGCGAGGGCACGGCCGTCCCCGGCGACGGCCCACCCTACGAGCGGGCGGGCTCGCACCACATGGCGAACCGGAACAAGCGCAACATCGCCGTGAACATCCGCGACGACGCCGGCGCCGAGGTCGTCCGCCGCCTGGCAGCCGCGGTGGACGTGCTGATCGAGGGCTACTCGGCCGGCACCATCGAGGGCCTGGGGCTGGGGTGGGAGCGGCTGCACGCGATCAACCCGCGCCTGGTCATGATCTCCATGCCGGGGTGGGGCGTGGACGGCCCGTACCGCGGCTACGCGACGCTCGGCTCGGGCCTGGATGCCACCCTCGGGCACATGGCCGTGCGCGGCTACCCCGGCGGTCCGGAGGACCAGGTGCCGGTCATGTACCACACGGACGCGACCGGCGCGGTCGGCCTCGTGACCGCCGTGGTGGCGGGCCTGCTGCGTCGCGAGGAGACGGGCGAGGGCTGCTTCATCGATATGTCGCAGGCGGAGGCGTTCGCGTGGCAACTGCCCGCTCTGCAGGCGGAGTGGACGATGCACCGGCGCCTCCCGACGCGCCTCGGCAACGCCGATCCGCACGTCGTACCGCATGGCTGCTACCGCGCCGCTGGCGGCGAGGCGGGTGCCGTGGCGTGGGTGGTGATCGCGGCCGAGAACGACGCGCAGTGGGCGGGCGTCGCACACGCCGCCGGCCACCCGGAGTGGGCCGAGCCTCCGCACCCGTGGGCCTCGGTCGTCGGTCGCCTGCGGTCGCGCGCCGAGATCGACGCGGCGCTTGCCGCGTTCGTCGGCGCAGGTACGGCCGAGGAGGTTGCGCACGCGGTGGCGGAGGCCGGGGGGATCGCGGCGCCGGTCATCTTCCACATCGGATTGATGACCAGCCCGCAGATCGCGCACCGTGGCTGGCTGCAGACGGTCGACCACCGCTATGCCGGGACACAGACGCTCGCCGGCTTCCTCTGGCAGGTCGATCCGGACGCGCCCTCGTGGGACCTCGCCTGTGGGCTGGTCGGAGAGCACAACCACGAGGTGCTGCGGGAACTCGGTTACAGCACCGACGAGGTTGCGGCCCTGCTCGAACGGGGCGCCATCGGGGACCGGTACGGCCAGTAGCGCACGGCCGAAGCGCGCGCCTACCCCTCGGTGACCGGCCTCGGCACCGGCGCCGCGCGTGAGGCGCCGGCGAGCGGGCGGACGAACGAGATCGTGATCGCGGAGGCGACGAACAGGCCGGCGATGACGGTGAAGGCCGTCCGGTAGGAGCCGGTCGCGTCGAACGAGGTGCCGACCAGGGGCGGCCCCACGAGTGCCGCGCCGAGCGTGAGGAAGTTGATCAGCCCGAAGATCGTGCCGAAGGCGGCGAGCCCGAACGTCTCCTGGACCAGCAGCGGCATGATCGCGCCGAGCGCGCCAAACCCGAGGCCGAAGACCGGCACGAACAGCCAGACCCAGGGAGACGCGCCCGCGGACAGCAGGATCGCGATCCCGGTGACCTGGCACGACAGGCTGGCGATCAGCGCGAACCGCGCGGGGTAGCGCTCGCAGAACCAGCCGAAGGACACCTTGCCGCCCATCCCGAAGAACGCGAACCCGCTCAACGCCGCGGCTGCCTGCGTCCGCGAGATCCCGACGTTCTCCAGGTGCGGCACCAGCTGTGGCAGCACCGACTGGTACGTCACCTGCGCGAACAGCAACGCGACGACCACGATGTAGAAGACGCGGCTGCGGAGCGCGACGCGGAGCGTGACGCCGCCCAGCACCGGGCGCCCGGTCATCTCGCCCGTCGCCTCGTCGCGCCGTTCCACCGGGCGCTCGCGGACGACCATGAACACGACCGGGAGGAGGGAGGCGTAGAGCAGCCCGTAGACGAAGTAGGTCCCCTGCCATCCGAGCCGCCCGATAAGCGACGCCGTAAGTGAGGAGAAGATGATGCCGCCGAAGTTCGCGCCCATCGCGGTCAGGCCCATCGCGCGCCCTCGGTTCTCCTCGAACCAGATGCCGACGATGCGGGCGCCGGTGATGAGCGCCGCGCCGGGGACGGCGGCGAACTGGAGCGCGTTCAGCGCGTAGAACTGCCACAGCTCGGACATGAAGGGGCGCAGCAACTGACTCGCGGCGAGCGCGGTGAGGGATGCGAGCATCACCGGGCGGGCGCCGACGCGGTCGAGCGCCCACCCAACCGGCAAGGCGGCCGCGCCCGAGAGGGCGAAGAAGGAGAGCGCGACGCTCACCTCGCTGCGCGTCCAGCCGAACTCGCCCTCCAGCTCGGTCACGAACACGCCGAAGGAGTACTGGGTGATGCCGATGGTGAGGGCGAACGACAGGAACGCGACCACCGCGATCAGGATGGGGTAGCGGGGGGACCGCCTCGGGTCGATCACGCGCACCGACCGCCTTCCATCGCCTGCCTGGATCAGGATCGGGATCATACGCGCGCCGATCGGCGCATCCCGTACGCTATCCGCATGAGTCGCGTCCGTTCGATATGCCTGCTGCTCACGGTGCTGCTGGGCGCCGGTTGCTCCTCGTCGAGCACGCCGACGCCGAGCCCGACCGGTGCGCCCCCCACGGTCGTCGCAACCGTCTCCGCCACGGCGAGCCCGACCGAGTCGCCATCGCCTGAGCCGCTGCTCCAGGACCTGCGGGTGACGCGGCTGACGATCCCGGCGCTGGGCATCGACTCCGAGGTCCAGCGCAGCCAGGTGATCCCTGACACCTCGTCCGTCCCGCCCGGCTGTCCCGCCCTGCCGGCGGGGCAGGAGACGCTGACGGTCCCGGAGCACGGGATCGCCACGCCCGAGGTGGCGTTCGAGGGCCTTGAGAACAAAGCGTGGGTCTTCGGCCACAGCCGCTGGCAGGGCGAGCCGGGCCTGCTCGCCGCCCTCCAGGACATCACCGTTGGCGACGAGCTGCTCGTGGATGGCGTGGACCGGCAGACCGGTGCGAGTGTCACCCGCCAGCGGTACGTGGTGGAGGGCCTCTATCTCACCGACCGTGAGTCCGGCGGGGACCTGGTCACGGCCGACGGCCCGGCGGAGATCCCACCGAGGCCGCTGGTGATCCTCCAGACGAGCGTCCGTGAGAGCGGGGAGAACCGGTCGTGGCTGCTCGACGAGGAGAAGGTGCTGGCGAAGGCGAGCAACCTCATCCAGGGCGATGTCGACGACCCCTGCAAGTACCTGCTGCTGTTCGTGATCGCGCGCGCCACTTAGCCCGCCGGCCACGAGGCGTCGCGAGGGACTAGGCGGGCGCGTTGCTCGGCACGGTCGCCGTCGCGAGGCGTGCGATCGCCGCGGCGCTGGGGGTCGGCTCCGCCTCCAGGACGGCGTGCGCCAGCGCTGCGCTCCGCTCGCCGAGGATGGCGTCCGTGAGCGTCCGGAACTTCGCGGCGATGTCCGCCTCGGTGATGCCGCTTTCCGGGTCGCCGGCCGGGTGGTCGATGCGTGCCTCCAGCCGCTCGCCGGTGCGCAGCAGGATCGACACGATCGACGGCCACGCGGCGGGGTAGAGCAGGTCCAGCGCCGGGTCGGTGGTGAACGTAACGCGCTCGGTCAGCGCCAGGGTGTCGGCGTCCGCGATCGTCTGATCGCTGAAGCGGTGTGGCGCCAGGTCACCGAAGCGGAGCGCGCTCGCGACGCAGAACGGCAGCGAGAACTTGGCCGCGTACGGCGTCGTCGGCTCCATCCCGTCGAGCAGCCCGAGCGCCTGCGAGTAGACGCGCACCTCCACACGCTCGATCTGCGCGGGGTGGAGTTCGTGCTGCTCGCGCAGTTGCAGGGCTGCGTCCACGGCCGGGTGCGTGTGGCGACAGGAGGCGTGGACCTTGAACGACACGTTCTCGATCCGCCAGCGCTCCATCGAGATGCTCAGGCCCTCGGTCAGTGCATCGAGGTCGGGCGCGTCGGACATCGCGGCCAGCAGGCCCTTCGCGCCCTCCAGGATGCGGGAGGCAGCCGTGAAGCCACGCGCAGCGAGGAGCGCGGCGAGCACGCCATCGTGCGCGGCCTTGCCGGGGTGCAGTTGCTTCGACATCGCACCGTCCGCGAGGAACTCCCACAGCCCGGCCGTCATGGTGCCGGCCGATCCAAGCGCCGAGAGCGTGGCCTGCGCATCGAGCCGGCCGATCCGCGCGGCGGCAGCGGCAGCGCCGAACGTGCCCGCCGTCCCCGTCGTGTGCCAGTGCTCGTAGTGACTCGGCCCGAGCGCTTCGCCGACGCGGATCATGACCTCGTAACCGATGGCGATCGCATCGAGCAGTTCCTCGCCGGTCGCGCCGTCACGCTCGGCAACGGCGAGGGCCGCGGCGACGACCGGCGCGGCGGGGTGGGAGATCGAGGCACGGTCGAGGTCGTCCATCTCCAGCACGTGCGAGGCAGCAGCGTTGGCGAGCGCCGCGAGCGGGGCGGAGGTGCGCGATCCGTCGGCGAGGACGGTCGCCTGCGGGTGCCCGCCCAGGCTGTTGATCACCTCGCGGATGATCGTCGGGGGCCGCAGTTCTCCGCCGGCCACCGTGGAGCCGAGCCAGTCGAGCAGGTAACGGCGCGTGGTGCCTCGGACATCCACCGGCACGCGGGCCTCGACGATGAACCGGGCGAGGTCGGCCGTGGGGGTCGCCGCCGTGGTGGTGATGCGGGAGGTCATGATGCGCCTCGATCCGCCGCGGAAGGTGCGGTTCGGCGCGAGTATAGGCCGCGCCGGCAGGGGACGGCGGGTGCCCCGGACGTGACTACCAGGGCGGGAGCAGCCGCTGGATGAGTTCCGAGCGATCGATGTTCCCGACGTGGGTGATCCACTCGTCCTGCAACTTGTAGAGCACCACGACCGCCCACACCCAGACGATGTGGCGCCGGTAGAACGCATGCCCGTCCGCCCGCCTGAAGAAGAGGATCGTGGCGTAGATCAGGAAGAGCGGCTCCAGGAAGTTCGGGAAGTAGAAGAACATGATCTCGTCGCGCGTGATGAAGAAGAGCGCCTGTCCGATCGACCGGAACAGGAACAGCGCGATCACGATCCGGCGGATCGGCCAGCGCCACGCGGCGACCACCATGAAGACGTAGGTGACCCAGTCCGCGGCCTTGTCGATCGTCTGATACACGGGGTCGGAGAGCCCGAGGGGGATCAGGAGGTCGCCATCGACCGTGTCCAGGACGAAGTTCGCCCAGCCGGCCAGGAACGGGAACGGCACGAGGAGGATCGGCAGGCCAAACTTCAGCGCCACCAGGAGCACGATCAGGGCGGTGGAAACCATGTCGTCGGGCCTCGAGTCGGATCGCCGGGGCAGGGGACTGAGCGAATGGTAAGTGGCAGCCCCGCGTCAGGGAGAATGATGGGTGCATGGCTCACGCGGTGACCTGGATCGGCCACGCCACCACCCTGATCGAACTCGACGGTGTCCGGCTGTTGACCGACCCGGTCCTCACAGGCGGCTTCGCGCCGTTCGTCCGACGTCGGACGCCGAACGCAGTCAGCCCCGTCGCACCCCACTCGCTGGATGCCGTGCTGATCTCGCACGCGCACCAGGATCACCTGCACGTGCCGTCGCTCCGCCGGTTGCCGTGCACCACGCGGATCATCGTCCCCGCGGGGGTCGGCGCGTGGCTCCGGCGTCGAGGCTTCGGGTCTGTCGAGGAGGTCGAGGCGGGCGACTGCGTCGCGGTCGGCACGCTACGGGTGCACGTCACGCCGGCAGCCCACCAGTGCTTCCGCATTCCGTTCGGGCCGCGCGCCCCAGCCCTCGGCTACGTCGTTGAGGGGAGCGCGACCGTGTACTTCGCGGGCGATACGGATCTCTTCGACGGCATGCGGGAGATTCCGCGCCTCGCACCCGGCGGCATCGACCTGGCGCTGCTCCCGGTGGGCGGGTGGGGCCCGACCCTCCGTGGCGGCCACCTGGATCCGCTCGGTGCGGCGCAGGCCCTGCTCCTGCTGCGTCCGCGCGCGGCGATGCCCATTCACTGGGGCACGTTCTGGCCGGTGGGCCTGTCGCACGTCCGTCGCGACCGCTTCGAGCAGCCCGGGACGGCGTTCCGCGCGGCAGCAGCGCGCCTGGCACCCGGAGTGCAGGTGTACCTGCCAGGCCTCGGCGGCTCAGTCCACGTCGCCTGATCCAGTGGCCCGCGCCTCGTAACGGGGGCCGGTGCTACTGTCGCTCGCTCCGGGGGTCACCCACCAGTCGAGGGGTCCATGAGGTCGATCGCTCAGCGCCTGCCGTTCCACTACGGCTGGTTCTTGATGGGTGCGGGTGTCGTCTGCAATACGGTGTCCAACTTCGCCACCTTCTGGGCGGTGTCGCTGTGGATCCCGGCTATCGCGGATGACTTCGAGGTCGCGCGGACGCCGGTGGTCACTGCGTTCCTGACGGGCCAGGCCGCATCCGCGCTGGTAGGGCCGTTCGTCGGGCGCTTCATCGACCGGAATGGTGCACGGCGTCCGCTGCTACTGGGCTCCGTGCTCTTTCCGGCCGCGCTGTTCCTCACCTCGCTCGCCACGAGCCTGCCGCTCCTCTATTTCGGGTGGATTCTCGTGGGCCTGGTGCGCGGCTTCACTCAACCCATCCCGTACAACTGGCTGATGACGCGCTGGTTCGATGGCCGGCTGCGCCAGTCCGCCCTGGGTGTCCTCACCGTCGGGTTCAGCCTCGGTGGGGCCACGCTGCTGCCGCTGCTCGATGTCGTGCAGCGCTCGACCAGCTGGTCGTTCACGATGCGGATCACCGCGGTCACGGTGCTGGTGCTGCAGGGGACGGCGGCGCTGCTGCTGGTGCGTGATCGCCCGTCCGACCTGGGGCTGCAGCCCAACGTGGGGCACAGCGACCGAGGGCTCACCATGCTCCCGGCGGAGCAGACCTGGGGCTTCACGGCGGCCGCCGCAACTCGGACGCCCGCGTTCTGGCTGCTGGGTGTCGGACTGATGCTCTTCTTCATGGGGCAGGGTTCGGTGACAAACCTGGGCCTGGACTTCTTCCAGAGCCGTGGGGTGCAGGCCGGGGCGGCGGTCTTCGCGGCCGCATCGCTCATCCGGACGATCGCCCGGATACCCCTCGGCGCCACGCTGTCGCGCTACCGGACGCCGTACCCCCTCGGCGTCGCCGTGGCGATCTCGCAGGGGGTCGCGTTGGCCGCCCTGCTGATCAACACGGACACCTTCGGCATCGCCATCTTCGTCGTGCTCTGGGGGATCGGTGGTGCGTTCGGCCCCATGCTCGAGCCGCTGTTCATCCCGCGCGTGTTCGGTGTGCGGCACTTCGGTGCCGTCAGCGGGACGGTGGCGATGGTCGCGTTCGTCGGCCAGCTCGTTGGGTCGATCGGCGGTGCCTTCCTCTTCGACCTGACGGGCTCGTACTCGATCCCCTACTGGCTGTTCACGCTGGGCTTCGGTGCGTCGGCGGTCCTGCTGCTCCTCGTCCGGTGGGCGGAGCGGCGGCCGAGCCATGTCGCGAAGGCGATCGCCCTCGGGCGGGACCCCGGGGTATAGCGCGCGGGCGCGCACTCCGCCCGACGCCGCGACCTAGGCCCGCCGCACCGAGGCGAACGTGGCGATGTAGATGGCGTACGCGATCATCGCCGTGATCACGAACCCCGCAACGGTGGCCTGGGGGCCGTACTGCTGGATGAAGATGCCCATCGGCAGCGCCCCGAGCGGCTGGAGGCCGCTCACCACCTGCCATACCGACATCACTCGCCCACGGAACTCGTTCTTTGAGGACACCTGGATCAGGGTGTTGTTCAGCGTGAACGCGATCGAGGAGAAGACCCCGGCCGCTGCGAGCGCGAGCAGGGAGAGCATGTAGTTACTGGAGAGCGTGAATCCCAGCACCATGACCATGTAGATCGAGAAGCACGCCAGCATCATCCGGCCCTTGCGCTTCAGGTCCCCCATCAGCGTGAGCGCGGTGAGCCCGACCAGCGACCCCCATCCACCCATCGAGGAGAGCTGCCCGAACGCCTCCGGGCCGCGGTCGAGCACGTCCCTTGCGAAGAGCGCGAGGAACGGGAGATAGGGGAAAATGAGGAGCGTCGGGATGGCGTGGGCGATGATCAGCCCCAGCACGCGCTTGTCACTCCACGTGTAGGCGAACCCGTCTCGCACCTCGCTGAGCGCGGACCCGATGCCCCGTGGGTTCTCGATCCGCTTCTGCCGGGTGGTGGTGCTGATCATCAGCGTGAACACCACCGCGACAATCTCGAGCGCGGCCATCACCGTGAACAGCGTTCCGGTGCCCCAGAAGCCGATCACCATTCCGGCGAGTGGCGGGCCGGTGATGCGTGAAACGTTCTGGATGAGCGAGTTCATCGTCACCGCGTTGAGGAATGTCTCGTCCGTCGAAATGTCGTAGACGAAGGACTGCCGGGCCGGCTGAGTGAATGACTGGACGACGCCGCCGGCGAACGCCAGCACATACACATGCCACAACTCGATGTGCCCCGACAGGATGAGGACGGCGAAGAACGTCGCCTGCACCGCGCTCGCGAGCGTGGTGAACGCGAGCACGGCGCGTCGGGGGAAGCGGTCGGCGAGGTAGCCGCCCAGCGGCGCGGTCACCACGCCAACGCCACCGCGGAACGCCGAGATCGTGCCGAGCTGCACCGCCGAGCCCGTCAGCTCAAGCGCGAGCCACGCGAGTCCCAGTTGCTGAGCCCACTGCCCGAGCCCGAGGGCCAGCGTCGAGAGCCCGAGGTAGCGGAAGTCCCGATCCTCGAACGCCGCGAACGCTGTCTTGAGCTTCCCCGCGGGTCGAGGGGCTGGCGGGGCTGGTGTGGGCGTGGCGTTCGTCATCGAGGGCATTCCTCACACCGGGCCCGGCGTTGCTCAGGGCGATCAACACGGAACGGACCGTCATCGCGCGGAATCCGCGACGCGGCCGGGCCGACAACCGCCGCAGCATACGCTCGACGGGAAGCGCAATCACGGATGTGTTGCATAACGGATGCGGTGGCTGAAGGACTGGGCGACCTACAACGTGGACCCCGCGGTGGGACCGCAAGATCATGCGCGACAACGCCGCAAAACTGCTCGGGCGCGAGGACCTGATCACGGACTAGCGACGACCCGCGGGCACCGACCGGCACGGAGAGGCCCCGGCGTACGCCGGGGCCTCTCGTTCGCTCATCGAGCGTCGGCGCTCCTGCTGCCCGCTAGGCATCCTGCCGGTTGAGCAGGAAGTACGCGGCGCCGACGAAGGCCACCAGCCACACCGCCACGATGCCGACGCCAACCGCCGGGTCCGAGTACAGCGGTGACTCGGCGAAGTGCGCGACCGTCAGGCTGTCCGCACCGGACTGGGGGGCCAGGCGCAAGAGCTTCTGTGGCCCCGCAGGCAGCAGTTCGCCGAAGACCTGCGGGAGCCAGAGCATCCCCATGACCGCCGTGATCGCCCCAGCCGTGCTGCGAAGCATGATTCCGAGTGCCACCCCAAAGATGGGGAACAATGGTGTAGCGACGCCCAGGCCGAGCACCAACCGCTGAACGTCCGTGTCGCCGAGGCCCGCCATGGAGATCCCGTAGGACTCGAGCACTGCTCGTCCGACCAGGAACATGCTGACCGTGGTCATCACACCCAGCACCAGCGTGATGCTCGACACGAGCAGGAGTTTCGCCAGCAGGACCTGACCCCGCTTCGGCGTTGCGGTCAGCGTGAGGCGGATCATCCCGCTCGAATACTCACTGGCGACGGCAAGCGCGCCGAACACCGCGGAGGCGATGAGCAGGATGACATTCCCCGACATCGTCATCAGGATGGGCGCGAACTGTGCTTGCCGTTCCGGCGACCAGCTGTCCCAGGTATTGCCGACCGCCAGGCTCACCAGCGCGGTCATCGCGACCGAGAGCACCACGCCCGCTCCGAGGGTGATGAACGTGGAGCGAAGCGTCGTCAGCTTCACCCATTCAGAGGCCAGTGTGTCGCCGAACGTCGTCGGGCGCTGCGACACGCCCGAGGCCAGCCGGCCCGCCGCAGTGATGGTTCCAGTCGTCATGATCGCGTCCCCGTCCCGGCGAGCACCGGCGCGGTCTGCGCGGCCGCAACCGCGTTCGCCGTCCCGCCCTGGTAGTCCGTGCTGTCCTGCGTCAGTTCCATGAACGCCTCTTCGAGGCTCGCCCGGCGCGGGCTCAACTCATGGAGCTCGATGCGATGCTCCGCCGCCACGCTGGCGATCCGTGGCGCCTCCATCCCGGTGACGATGAGCGTGCCGTCACTGGCGGTGACGGTCGCACCGGCTCGCACGAGCAGCGGCGTGAGGTCGGCGCCCCTCGGCGAGATCACGCGGACGTGATTACCGGAGCCGCGCCGGGTGAACTCGGCGATGCTCGTGTCCGCGATGAGGCGGCCGCGGCCGATCACGACCACATGGTCAGCCGTCTCCTCCATCTCGCTCATCAGGTGGCTCGACACGAAGATCGTGCGCCCCTCGGAGGCGAGCTGCCGGAGCAGCGAACGGATCCAGCGGATGCCCTCCGGGTCGAGCCCGTTCACCGGCTCGTCGAACAGCAGGATGCGCGGGTCGCCGAGGAGCGCCGTGGCGATCCCGAGTCGCTGCGACATCCCCAGGGAGAAGCCACCAGCCTTCCGCCCGGCGACGTCCGTGAGGCCCACGAGGTCCAGTACCTCGTCAATCCGTCGCCGGGGGAGTCCGCCGGCACGGGCGATCCACCGCAGGTGGTTGTAGGCGGTGCGCCCGCCGTGGATCGCTTTCGGGTCCAGCAATGCGCCGATCTCCTGCATCGGTGCAGGGATCGCCCCATACCGGCGCCCGTTGACGGTGACCTCGCCACCGCTCGGCGCGTCCAGCCCGAGGATCATCCGCATCGTCGTGGACTTGCCCGCGCCGTTCGGCCCCAGGAAGCCGGTCACGCGCCCGGGGGCGATCGTGAACGAGAGGTCATCGACGGCAAGCGTGTCGCCATACCGTTTCGAGAGGTTCCGCAGTTCGATCATGATCTGTTCCAATCTGAGCGCCTGAGCGCCAGAGCCCGTTGAGGTTGTGGAAGGCTCTTAGATCCGTCCGCTGGTCACGCCCTTTCCCCGAGCCCGTCGGCGTCCAGGCGCCGGACCGAGACGATCGGCACCCCCAGGTCCCGTAGCCGGTTCAGCACGCCGTGCAGCGCGGCCTGGTCGGCGAGCGGGCCGACGAGCGTCGTCGTGCCGTCGGCGCCGTGGGTGAACGCGAGCCCCTCCACCCAGTCGGCCCAGCGGCCGTCCAGGTGTCCGCGGACGCGGATCTCGTGGACTTCGGACTCGGACGGAGGTGTCGAGTCGTTTGCTGCACCCATCGCCGGCTCCTTCGCGTGACCGCGGCGGAGCGCCGCGGGTCAAGAGCCACTCTGCCGCCTCGCGCAGCGGACGCCCTCAGCCGAAGGGTGCAACCGGGGGGTGCAATTTGAGGGTGTAGCAGGGCGGCTGGCCCCGGGGAGAGGCAGCCCGCGGACGGCCTAGAGGAGGCTCAGGGCGTTCGCCCGGGCAACGGCCTCAGTGCGGTGTCCCACGTCCAGCTTCCCGTACAGGTTCGCGATGTGGCGCTTCACGGTGGGGAGGCTGATCACCAGGTGGTCGGCGATCTGCTGGTTCGTCATGCCGGCCGCGACCAGGCGCAGGACCTCGACCTCCCTCGCGGTGAGTGGCTCGGCGAGGCCCGGCGCCGTGCCCTGCGGCGCCGCGACCGCGAGGGCGCTCGGCTCGTCGAAGGCGACGAGCAGCCGTCGCGTGTAGGCACCGCCGAGGCCTGCGGCGGCGGCGTGGCGGAGGAGCGCCCGCATCGGTTCGCCTGCGTCTACGAAGAGCCGCAGGTAGCCCTGCGGCTCGGC
>PHBR01000025.1 GCA_002840675.1 Chloroflexi bacterium HGW-Chloroflexi-9 | reverse complement strand
CCGCCCTCGAGCCCGCCGGGGCCGCCCCGGCCGCGTAGCCAGTCCTCGTGCTGCTCCTGCATGTTGTCGACCTTCACGGCCGTGACCTCGCCGTAGCGGACGCCGGCGGAGATGCCGGGCCCCGGGTCGGGGAGGTGGACGTGGACGTGGACGGTGCGGGCGTCGCCCACCACGAGGATCGACTCTCCGCCCAGGCTGGCCAGTTCCTCCTGGAGCGCCCGGCGGTCGATGCCGGGGCCGGCCACGACGAACTCGGTGCAGTAGCCGTGTCCCTCGTGATCGAGGCCCGCGACGTCCACGCGCGCCGTGGCGGTCGCTCGGATGGTCAGTGGCAGCGGCTTGCCGTCCAGCCCCCGGGCGAGCCCCTCGAGGATGACCGCCACGCCCAGGCCGCCGGAGTCCACGACCCCGGCCTCCCGCAGGCGGGGCAGCAGCAGCGGGGTGCGCTCCACGCTGGCATACGCCTCCGCGACCGCGGCGTTCAGGACGGAGCGGATGCCGTGTGCCTCCGCCAGCGTCGCCTCAGCGGCACCCGCGGCGTCGCGGAGCACGGTCAGCATGGTGCCCTCCACGGGGGCGCTCACGGCTTCGTCGGCGGTGACAGAGGCGGCGCGGAGCCCGGCGACGATCGCCGCCGCGTCCAGCTCTTCCAGCCCGGAGGCCGCCTCGGCGAGCCCGCGGATCATCTGCGAGAGGATCACGCCGGAGTTCCCGCGCGCGCCCAAGAGGGCAGCGCGCGAGCAGCCCGCCAGCATCTCGCCGGCGTGGCTGGAGTCCTCGGACGCCGCGGCCAGGGCCGCGCGCCAGGTCAGGAGCATGTTCGTGCCGGTGTCGCCGTCCGGCACCGGGTAGACGTTGATCGCGTTGATGCCGTCCCGGTTGGCCGAAAGCCACTCGGCGGCGACGCGGAACGCCTCGCGCACCTGCAACGCGCTCACGCGCGCATACTGGACCACGGCACACCCCTCAGTCGCCGCCCGTCCCGGTTGTCTGTGGCAGCGTAGACGCTATCGACCGCTGGTTGGTAGGCTATCCGGACGCGCCGGAGTGCGCCCGACCCTCTTTTTCGGTGAAGTTTGCGAGAACGTTCATGGCTTCAGGCGCGTGCGATGTCTGCGACAAGCGGGTGGTGTTCGGCCGGAACATCCGGCACAAGCACTCCGGTAACTGGGAGCGCAAGGCGCCCCGGACCAGCCGCACGTTCGCGCCGAACGTCCAGAAGCGCCGTGCCTTCGTGAACGGCACCTGGCAGCGGATCAACATCTGCACCCGCTGCATGCGCACCGAGGCGAAGCACCTTGAGGCGAAGGGCGTGCCGCAGGGTATGGTCGTCAAGGCCTAGCCGCACCGGCACCCGTCCGACCGATCGCGAACGCCCCGCTCAGCGGGGCGTTTCCGTGTCCCCCTCGGGCGGCGCGTACCGGCCGGCGAGGTAGCCGCCTAGACCGGCTCGACCGCGAAGACCGGGATCTGGCGCGTGGTCTTCGTCTGGTAGTCGGCATAGTCGGGGTAGGCTGCGACGGCGGCGGCCCAGAGGCGCGCGCGCTCGGCCTCGTCGGTGACGAGGCGGGCACGCATCGGACGTTCCACTTCTCCGTCGCGCAGCAGGACGTCGGGCGTCTTCAAGAGATTGAAGTACCAGACGGGGTGCTTCGGCGCGCCGCCCTTCGAGGCGACCAGGACGTAGGTGCCGTCCACCTCCACGCGCATGAGCGGCGTCTTGCGGACCGCTCCGGTCTGGGCGCCGGTGTTGGTGACGAGCACCACGGGCATCCCGCGGAGCGTCATGCCTTCCCTGCCGCCGCTGGCCTCGATCTGCTCAACCTGCTTGCGGACCCACTCGGTCGGGCTGGGGATGTACTCGGGCATGGCGTGCTCCTGTCTCTCCGCCACAGGTTACCCCGCCCGGTCCCACGCTTCGCGGAGCCAGCGCAACACGTCGTCGTCGACCTCCGAGGCGTTCCACAACTCCAGGTGGTGCATCCAGTGGTTTCCCGGGACCTCCACGACCTCCTTCCAGCGTGGGGAGGTGTCTGCGCGGTTCAGCGAGATGGAGAGGACCAGGGGCGGTGTCTCGCCGTGGAGGTACCGGTCAGGCGTCCACGCCCACGCGAACCCTCGGCCATGCCGGAACGCGATCTGTGACTTCGTCACCTGGAGGTCGGCTGCGCCGAGTGTCGCGATCTCCTTGCGGACGAGGTCGAAGATCGCCCGTGCTTCGGGGCGGTCGTCGAAGAACCGTTCAATGGCGCGATTCAGGTCGTCGGCCACGGTGGGCCTCCCCGCGCTACTGGAGCGCTGCGCGCAATTCGGCCAGAGCATCCTGTGGGGTCTGCTGGGCGTTGAAGACGGCGGAGCCGGCCACCAAGATCGTTGCCCCCGCTGCCGTGCAGGAGTGCGCATTGTGCGCCTTCACGCCGCCGTCCACCTCGATTGCGAGCGAGATGCCCTCTGCCTGGATGCGCGCGGCGAGTTCGCTCACCTTCGCAAGGAGGTCGGGCCGCATCGCCTGGCCGCCCCAGCCGGGGCGGATCAGCATCACAGTGACCTCATCGAGGTCAGCGAGCAGCGGCGCGATCGCGGTGAGGGGCGTCTCCGGGTTGATCGCGATCCCCGCCTGGCACTGGAGCGCGCGCGCGGCGGCGATGTGCTCGCGGGCCGCCTCCACGGAGCCGACCGCCTCGTAGTGAAAGATCAGGCGCTGTGCGCCGGCGCCGGCGATGTCCGCGAACTGCTCGGCGGGCTTCGCCACCATCAGGTGCGCCTCGATGAACCGCCCGTCCGAGGCGGCGCGCACGGCCGCGATCACCTCGCGTCCGAATGACAGCGGGGGGACGAAGTGGCCGTCCATCACGTCCATGTGCCAGAGGTCGCAGCCCCCCGCCTCCGCCTCGCGCACCTGCTCGGCGAGCCGGCCGAAGTCGGCCGTGAGGATCGAGGGGGCGATGAGCGCCGGCATGTCAGGCTTCGGTCGCCAGGCGCGCACGTGCCGCCTCGCGCGCCTCGGCGACGCGGTTGGGTGCGGTGCCGCCCGGCACGTCCCGCGCCGCGAGCGACGCATCGAGGTCGATCGCGAGCACGTCCGCGTCGAACGCGGCGTGGGCCTGCCGGTAGTCCTCCAGCGTCAGGTCCTCGAAGGTGCGGCCCTCGCGCTCGCAGCGCGCGACCAGTGAACCGACGGCCTCGTGCGCCTCGCGGAAGGGGACACCCTTCTTGGCGAGGTAGTCGGCAACGTCCGTCGCGAGCGCGAAGTTCGCGATGGCGGCGGTGCGCCCTCGTGCCCCGTCGAACGTCATCGTCGGCATCATGGCGGTGACGACGCGGAGGGTGATGAGGATCGTGTCGACGGAGTCGAACAGCGATTCCTTGTCCTCCTGGTTGTCCTTGTTGTAGGCGAGCGGCTGGCCCTTGAGCATCGTCAGCGCCTGCACGAGGTTGCCGATCACGCGCGCGCTCTTGCCTCGGGCGAGTTCGGCGACATCCGGATTCTTCTTCTGCGGCATGATGCTGGAGCCGGTGGAGTAGCGGTCATCCATCCGCGCGAAGCCGAACTCCGCGCTGGTCCACAGGATGACCTCCTCCGCGAGGCGGGAGAGGTGCACCGCCGTCAGCGCCGCGGCCGAGTGGTAGTCCACGATGAAGTCGCGGTCGCTCACGGCGTCCAGCGAGTTCGTGGAGATCGCCTCGAAGCCGAGTTGCTTCGCCACGAACGCGCGGTCGATCGGGTAGGTGACGCCGGCGAGGGCGCCCGCACCGAGGGGCAGCACGTTCGCGCGGGCGCGCGCCTGCACGAAGCGCTCCGTGTCGCGCGTGAACATCGCCTCGTAGGCGAGCAGGTGGTGGGCGAGCAGGATCGGCTGCGCGCGCTGCAGGTGGGTGTAGCCCGGGATGACGGTGCCCGCCTCGCGCTCCGCGAGGTCGATGAGGGCGCGTCGCAGCAGCCGGAGCAGCCCGGCGGTCTCGTCGCAGGCGGCGCGCACGAAGAGGCGCGTATCCGTCGCGACCTGGTCGTTCCTCGACCGGCCGGTGTGCAGGCGGCGGCCGGCGTCGCCGATGCGCTCGATCAGGACGGCCTCGATGTTGAGGTGGATGTCCTCGCGGTCGAGCCGGAACTCGAAGGTGCCGGCGTCGATCTCCGCCTCGATCTGCTGGAGGCCGGCGACGATCGCGTCCCGGTCCGCCTCCGGGATGACGCCCTGGCGCGCGAGCATCGTCGCGTGGGCGATGGAGCCGGCGATGTCCTCTCGGTAGAGGCGGCGGTCGAAGTCGATGGAGGCGTTGAACTGGTCGACGAGCGCGTCCGTCTCGCCGGAGAAGCGCCCGCCCCAGAGCTTGCTGGACCCGCCGTCCGAGGATGTCTGCGTCATGATCGCGAGGTTACCCGAGCGCGAGCGGGAGGGCGACGGCTAGCGGAATGGGTTCTCGATCGTGAGCCCCTCGATGCGCTGTCCGTGCTGAAGGTCTTCCGACAGCACGCGGGTGCATCCCGCCTCGAGCGCCGCAGCGACGATCAGCGAGTCGTAGAAGCCGAGGCCATAGCGGTCGCGGAGCGACAGGGCGGATTCGTACAGGGCGGGGGTGGGCGCTCCCCGCCAGAGCGGGATGAGCATTTCGTGCAGGAAACGACCGGCTTGTTGGGCCGACAGGCGGACCCTGGCCTTCCCGGTCAGGACGTTCAGCGTCTCCTGCACGACCTGACTGCTGATGATGCCGCTGCGCTGCTCGATCGCCTCGGCCACGAGTCTTCTCGCGGCCGCTTGCTTGGCCAGATCGAGGCTGTCGAACGTGTACACGAAGATGTTCGTATCGAGGAAGTCAGCGCTCATTCATCTCTTCACGCGTGAACTTCTGCCCACCGGTGTCGGTGTACGCCGCGAACTCTTCGAAGAGGGCCAGCGTTCTTGAGGCGGGGCGCCCCCCACCGACATACTCGGCGAGCCACTCGCGAAAGCGCTCGTTGAGGGTGGTGCGCTCTGCCCGGGCGCGCTCACGCGCGGCCTCGATCAGGCGCTCATCGGCGGACAGGGTGATGTTCTTCATCGGCGAGCGCCCTCGTGTACACGAGAATAGTGTACACGAGGCCAGTGTGTTGAGGCCTTACTCGGACGGGGCGGCGAGGCGGAGGAGGTCCTGGCCGGGCTCCAGGAGCATCTGGGCCTGGGCCTGCACCTGGGCCTGGAGGCCGTGCAGCTTGATGAAGCCCTGGGCGTGCGACTGGTCGAAGAGGTCGCCTTCCTTCTCGTAGGTGGCGAGCGACTGCATGTAGAGGCTGCGGTCCGCGCGGCGGCCGATGACGGTCGTGGTGCCGTGCCAGAGCCGCACGCGCACGTCGCCGGTGACGTGGCGCTGCGTGGAGACCACGTACTGGGCGAGGTCGCGGTGGTGGGAGGTGAACCAGAGGCCGTTGTAGACCAGGTCCGCGTACTCCTGCGCGACCAGGTTCTTGAAGCGCACCTGCTGCTTGGTCAGGGTCAGTTGCTCCAGGTTGGCGTGCGCCTCCAGCAGGATCACGGCCGCGGGCGACTCATAGATCTCGCGCGACTTGATGCCGACCAGGCGGTTTTCGACCATGTCGATGCGGCCGATGCCGTGCTCGCCGCCGAGGTTCGAGAGGCGCTGCACCAGTTCCACCGGCCCGAGGCGTTCGCCATCGAGGGCGACCGGGATGCCCTCCTCGAAGCGGATCTCGACGACGACCGGCTTGGTCGGGGTCTGGTCCAACGGCTTCGTCCAGAGGTAGACGTCTGCCGGGGGCTCCACCCACGGGTCCTCCAGGATGCCGGCCTCGACCGAGCGGCCCCAGAGGTTCTCGTCCGTGGAGTACGGCGACTCCTTCGACTGGCGGACGTTGATGCCGTTCGCGGCAGCGTACTCCAGCGCCTCCGGGCGGGAGACGGAGTGCTCGCGCGTGGTGCCGACGATCTTGAGGTCGGGCGCGAGCGTCTGGACGCCCACGTCCAGGCGCACCTGGTCGTTGCCCTTGCCGGTGCAGCCGTGCGCCACGGCGGTGGCGCCGATCTCGCGTGCCTTGTCCACGAGCAGCTTCGCGATCAGCGGCCGGCCGAGCGCGGTCGCGAGCGGGTAGCGGCCCTCGTAGACGACGCCGGCCTGCAGGGCGGGGAAGACGAAGTAGCGGAGGAAGTCCTCCTTGCCGTCCACGATGTCCACGGCGGCGGCGCCGGCCTGCTGGCCGCGCTCGCGGATGCCCTCGATGTCCCCGAGGTTGCCGAGGTCGATCGTCAGGCAGTGCACCTCGTAGCCGCGCTGCACGCGCAGCCAGTGCGCGGCGACGGAGGTGTCGAGGCCGCCGGAGTACGCGAGGACGATCTTTTCAGCCATGCGGCGTCTGCTTTCGGTGCGCGAGGGTGTGCTGTGGCGAGGTGTTGGCGCGCCCCCGGGGAGGCGCCGTCACCCGATCATATCCGGCGGCGCGGTAGCGTGAAGGTGAAGGTGCTCCCGGACTCGCCGTCCGAGTCGCACCAGATCCGGCCACCGTGGAGATCGACGATGGAACGGGCGATGGTGAGCCCCAGCCCTGTACCGCCCGTGGTCCGGCGGCCGGTCGAGGTGCGATAGAACTTCTCGAACAGGTGGCGCTGCTCTTCGGTTGGGATGCCGATGCCGTTGTCGCGCACCGAGATGTGCGCGAAGTCGCCCTCCGTCCGCAGCGCGACCTCGATGCGTCCGCCCGGCGGGGTGTACTTCACGGCGTTGCCGATGAGGTTGGCCAGGACCTGCTGTACGCGCTTCTTGTCCGCCCAGACCGTCATGCCCAGCGGGGCCTCCGTGAAGAGCATGTGCTGCTTCGCGCGGGCGGCGGGGAGCGCCTCCTCCACGGCGGAGCGGATCGATTCGCCGATGTCCATGTTCTCCGGGGTGATCTGCATGCGCCCGGAGTCGATCGCGGACATATCCAGGATGTCCGTGATGAGGGTCATCAGCCGGTCGGTGTTGCTGAGGAGCACCTCCACGATCCGCGTCTGCGTCTCGTTCAGCGCGCCCGCGTCGCCCTCGTGCAGCAGGTCGATGGTGGTGCGGATGAGGGTGAGCGGCGTGCGCAGTTCGTGTCCGACCATGGAGACGAAGTCCTGCTTCACCCGCTCTGCTTCCGCCTCCGCGGACAGGTCGCGGATCAGCACCATCATGCCGCTGCGTTCCGGGTCAGGGTCCACGAAGGGGCCGGCGGAGATTGCGAGTTGCCGTCCACGGACCTCCGCGAGGAGGGGTGCGACCGGGCCACCGGCCGGAGCGTAGGCACGGCGGCGGAGGGTCTCGATCGCGTCCCCGGAGAGCGGCAGGTACTCGTCTGCGTGGTGTCCAACGATCTCTGCACGCGTGCGGTCCAGGAGGCGGGCAGCGGCCGGGTTGCAGACCCGGCAGCGGGCGGCGCGGTCGAACACCAGCACGCCGTCCGACATCTCCCGCAGCACGGATTCGGCGATGCGCCGGTTCTCCTCCACCTCGTCCGCGAGTTCACTGCGTTCCAGCATGGCCGCGATCTCGCGGGCGACCGTGCGCATGAGGTCAGCGCGGGGGCGCGAGATCTCGATCGGGCCGTGCGTGGCGAGCACGACCACGCCGAGGACGCCGTCCGGCTGGATCATCGGCTGCGCCGCCAGGCCGCCGATCCCGCGGGCGGGGAGCAGATGTGTCTCGGGCATCGCGGCGGTGTCCGTGACCAGCACGCCGTCCTCCAGCCGCTGGCCGCGGATGCCGCCCTCGATCGTGAGCAGCAACTGCTCGGCGTTCGAGGGCGTGACGCCGGCGGAGGCGCCGAGGGTGATCCGGCCGTGCTCAGAGGCGAGGCCGATCACGGCGATGTCCACCCAGTCGAGCTGGGTCAGTTCCTCTGCTACGCCGGGCAGACCACCCGGCGTCTCGCCGACCAGCGCGGCGAGCACCCGGTGCATGATCGTGAGTTCCTGCGTGGCCTCACCGAGGGAGGCGGCCGAGGCATCGAACCGGGATGACAGGTCACGGTTGACGCTGAGCATCACCTCACGGCTCTGTCTGATCACCAGACGCATGTCGTCCATCGCCTCGGCCAGGTCGCGGACCTCCTGCGGGCCGGTGAGCGGGACGGGGGTCTCCAGGTCGTTCGCCTGGATGGCGAGCGCGGAGTCCAGCAGCGACCGGAGCGGGCGGATGATCACCATCGACAGGATGGTGACCAGGATCACGGCCAGGACCGCCCCACCCAGGGTTGCCCGCATCGCGTTGAACCGGACGGCGTTGGCGGCGGCGCTGACCACCTCCGAGTCGATGCCGAGGTAGAAGTCCGCGAGCGGCTGTCCCTGGAAGTCGGTGAGTGGGAGGAGGGCAGCAAGGTACGGCTCGCCCCCCTCCATCAGGGTGCGTACCTGGCCTGCCTCAGAGGCGGCGCGCAGTTCGTCCGTGAGGCTCGCGGGGTCCAGGTCAGAGACGGCCTCGGAGGCGATCACCACGCCGTCGCGCGTGACGACCGCGGCCTCCACGCCCAGCAATTGCGACTGGTCGCGCACGAAGCGCCGGTCCATGCCAGTCAGCGTCTCGATCACCCCGATGACCCTGCCGCTGTCATCGAGCATGGGCGTGATACCGCTGATGCTTACGCCCAGGACCTCGTCGCGCCGGATGACCCCCAGCGCGGACTTGTCCCGAATCACCGCCAGGATCTCCGGCGGGATCGCCTCCTGCCGGCCGTTCAGGGGCGAATGTGCCCGCACCATGAGATTCCCGGAGGCGTCGTAGATCTGCAGGCCCGGGGCGCCGCGGAGCTGGGTGCCGGTCTGGGAGAAGAACAGCGTGGCCACGCGAAGGGCGGCGCCGACGTCTCCTGCCTGGACGGCTGCCTCCATCTCGCCCTGCGTCGCGAGGACGCCCGAGCCGGTGACCACCAGGTCTCGGTAGGAAGTGATCTGCTGGCCCAGCTGCCCGCGCGCCAACAGGAGGCGCTCGCCGACGCGGTCACGCTCGTTCGCGCGGATGATGCCGTCTACCTGCCACACCACGAGCGCACCCACCGCCACGATCAGGATCGTGGTGGCGAGGGTGATCTGGACACCGAGCCGGTTGAGTGGGGCCGGCAGCATGTCTGGCCTCTCCGGCGGTGGTGGTGTTAGGAGCTGGCGATCTCGGCGAGCACCTGTTCGACGATGGCGGCTGCCTGGTCGATCTCGTCCGCGGTGACGGTGAGGGGCGGCATGAACCGCACGGTGTTGGGGCGGACGGGGTTCAAGATCAGGCCGTGTGCAAGCGCCCGCGTCACCACCTCGCCGGCCACGTCCCGGTGCAGCACCAGGGCGCGCAGCAGGCCGGCGCCACGCTGCCCGGCCGCGAGTTCGCTGCGGTCCTCGATCGCGGCGAGGCGCCGCTCGAGCTGTTCGCCACGGGCGACCGCGTTCTGGAGCACGCCACCCTCGATCACCTGCTGCAGCACATATGCGCCGGCGGCGGTCGCGAGCGGGTTGCCGCCGAAGGTGGAGCCGTGGTCGCCGGGCTCGAAGACGGCGCAGTGGTCCTTGGACAGCACCGCGCCGATCGGGACACCTCCGCCCAGGCCCTTTGCCAGCGTCATGATGTCCGGCTCAATGCCAGCCTGTTCGTATGCCCAGAGGGTGCCGGTGCGGCCGCAGCCGGTCTGCACCTCGTCCAGGATCAGGAGGATCCCCTGCTCGTCGCACCACTTGCGCACGCCTCGGAGGTAGTCCGCGGCGGGCACGTTTACGCCGCCCTCGCCCTGGATCGGCTCCAGGAGGACGGCGCACGTGCGGTCGGTGGTCGCTGCCTTGATCGCATCGAGGTCGTCGTAGTCGACGAAGACGAAGCCGGGCAGTTGCGGCCCGAACGGCTCGCGGTAGCGGGCGGTGCCGGTGGCAGCCACGGTCGCCAGCGTGCGGCCGTGGAAGCTGTTGTTGGTGGAGATGATCTCGTATGCGCCGTTACGGTGCTGGATGCCCCACTTCCGCGCGAGTTTGATCGCCCCCTCGTTCGCCTCGGCGCCCGAGTTGCAGAAGAAGACCTGGTCCAGCGCCGAGTGGTCCACGAGGATCTCGGCAAGCGCGACCTGGGGTTCTGAGTAGAACAGGTTGGAGACGTGCATCAGCGTCCGCGCCTGGTGCGCGATCGTGTCTGCGAGCCCGGGGTGGCCGTGACCGAGCGTGTCGACGGCGATACCGGCGACGAAGTCCAGGTAGGACCGTCCGGTGTCATCCCAGACGCGGGTGCCCTCGCCACGCACCAGGGTCAGCGGCAGACGGCGGAACATCTGCATGTGTACCCGTGCTTCGCGTGCGGGGATATCGCCCACGTCCTGCTCCTTCACCGGTCCTGCGGGCTGTGAGGCCCTGCTACTGGTTCTGCTGCTCCAACTCGCGCTGGATTGCCTCCAGCAGCGCGCGAAGCCGGTCGAGTTCCTCCTGCGTGGCCTCTGAGGCCTCGAACGCGTCGGCCAGCAACTGGCTGAGTTCGCCCTCCGGCAGGACGCGGGTTGGCGTCGGTGTCGGGGTAATCGTCGGCACGGGGGTCGGTTCCGCCGAGGGGGTGCCGGCGCCGCCGCCCTGACCGGGGTCGGTCGTCACGTTCGGCAGCGACGACTCACGTTTGCCCAGCACCACCGCCAGCGCGTCCTCGAGCGTCCGCTCCATCGCGAGCGCGTTGCCGTTGGCGACGACGACGCGCACGAGTTCGGGCAGGCGTGAGTTCTCCGCCTGGAGGTAGATCGGCTCCACGAACAGGAAGGACGAGCCCACGGGGATCATGAGCAGGTTCCCGCGGATCACCTCGGAGCCCGACTGGTTCCAGAGGCTGAATTGCTGGGAGATGCCCGGGTTCTGGTCGATGCGCGCCTCGATCTGGGCAGGACCGTAGACGAGGGTGTCCGTGGGGAACCGATACGCACGGAGCGTGCCGTAATGCTGTCCGTCGGAGCGCCCGGCCAGCCAGGCGACCGTGTTCTGCCGCTGGCGCGGCGTGAACGGCATGATCAGAACGAACTCGATGTCCTCTGCTTCCTGCTGGCCCACGATCTCGCCCGGCAACGTGAGCGAGACGTAGTACGGCTCCACCGGCTGCGAGCGCTGGTTCACCTGCTCGGTCGGGATGTTCCACACGTCTTCACCGATGAAGAACACGTCCGGGTTGGTGATGTGGTAGCGCAGGTACATCTGCGACTGGAGCGTGAAGAGGTCCTCCGGGTAGCGCAGGTGCGCGCGGACTTCCGGTGGCATCTGGTCATCCGGGGTGAAGAGCGAGGGGAAGATCTTGGCCCACGTCGCCGCCACCGGGTCCTCCGGGGCGATCAGGTAGAACTTCATGTCACCGGTGCGGGCGTCAACCGTGATCTTGACGCTGTCGCGGACGTAGTTCACGCCACCCAGTGGCTGGGAGTAGGGGAATTGGTCGGAGACGGTGTAGCCCGTCATGAACCAGTGGATCGCGCCGTCCAGGATCACCATGTACGGGTCGGAGTCCACCATCAGGAACGGCGCCACCTCGTGCACGCGCTCGACGATGTTTCGGCGCCACAGGAGGCGTGCGTCGCTGCCGATCTGCCCGGAGATCAGGAGGTTCGTGTCCCCGAGTTCCCAGGCCAGTGCGGCGCGCCGGGCGATCGAGTTCAGGCGGATGCCGCGGTCCTCCGCGTATCGGGTCTCGGCGTTGCCCTCGCCCAGCGGGTAGTCGAACTCCGCTTCGACCGAGTTGCCGATGATGTAGTGGTTTGTGATCTCGCCGAAGTAGATGCGTGCGCCGTCGGCGGTGACCGGCAGGACTTCCGACCGTGGCGGGATGTCGGAGGTGATCAGCCGCGGCAGGCCCTCCGGCAGCACCTCGTTGACCGGGGTGGCGACGGCGCCGTAGCCGTGCGTCAACTGGAGGCGCTCCCGCGTCCAGTTGCGGTCCTGTGCCAGCGTCACGTCCAGTTCGCGCGCGGCCACCATCACCTGCCGCGGCTCGTCGCCGATCATGTACCGGTCCACGTCGATGTCCGTGAAGCGGTAGAAGGTGCGGATCGCCTGGATCTGGTTGAACGTGTCGCGCAACGGGCGCGGGTCGAGCAGGCGGACGTTCGCGATCGTCTTTGGGTTGGCGGCGATCTCCTCATCCGTGACGACCTGGTTCGCCGGGTACTGCGTCTCCACGATCTCGTCGAGGCCGAACGCGAACCGTGTCGCCTCGATATTGCGTGCGATGTACTGCTGCTCGCGGACGCGCTCGTTCGGGTCCACCTGGAACGTCTGCACGGTGTTCGGGTAGATGAGGCCGCCGAGGAGGCCCGCCACGACCCAGAGGCCGGCGGCGAAGATCGGGACGCGGAAGCCGGCATTCGTCAGGAACGCGTTCGCGATCGTGGAGAGGCCGGTAAAGGCGGCGAGTGCCACCAGGATGTAGGCGACGGGCAGGCGAGCGTTCACGTCCGTATAACTCGCGCCGTAGATGATCCCGGTCGGCGAGTTCACCAGGTCGAAGATGCCCAGGTAGGTGCTGCCCGCGATCAACAGGAACGCGATGCCGCCCAGCACGGACAGATGCGTCCGCATGGCGCCTTCGATGTGGATCTCGCCGCGCACGAAGGACATGGAGAGCGCGTAGATGCCGCCGGCCGCGACCGCGGACACCACGGTCAGGCCCAGCAGCCAGGACTGGACGAACTGGTACGCGGGCAGGTCGAACATGTAGAAGGCGACATCACGCTGGAACTGCGCGTCCTCGCGCCCGAACTCCACGGCGTTCATCCAGAGCAGGAGGGTCTCCCACCCGCCGGCCGCGATGGTGCCGAACACGACGGACAGGAACAGCGTGGCCGCGATCAGGACGACCAGCAGCACGCGCCGCATCGCTTCGGGATCGATTTCCTCGATCAGCGTCGATTCAAAGCCGGCCGGCGCGAACCGGCGGGCGATCACGACGTTGAGGCCGATCACCGCGGCAGCCACCAGGGCGCCCGCGACGAACAGCAGCACCTTCGCCTTGATCACCGTGCTGTAGATGTCACCGAACTCGACCGAGTCAAACCACAGGGCGTTGACGTAGATCGACTTGAGGACGTTCAGGGCCACATAGGCCAGCACTACACCGGCAGCCAGCGCGAGCCAGCGCAGCGGGACCGGCGACCGGAACTCTCGTCCCTCATTGAACCGGAAGGGCTCCGGCGGAGGACCCAGATTGCCGCGGTCGTCGAAGAATCCCATGCCTACCCCTTAATCCGCGTTCCGACGGATTCGCCGGCAGCGATCCGTCGCAGTGTGCCGGGCGTGGTGCCGTTGGCGATCAGCGCCCGCACACCCACCTCCGCCGCGCGGAAGCAGGCGTCAATCTTCGGGATCATACCCCCTGAGAGGGTGCCCTCCGCCCGCAGGGCCGCAGCGCGCGCCGCGTCTACCTCTGGCATCAGTGTCTTCGACGCGTCGAGGAGTCCATCGACGTCCGTCAGAAACGTCAGCGAGTCTGCATGGATCGCACGCGCCACCTCGCCGGCGACGGTATCGGCGTTGATGTTGAGCGGCTGGTTTGGCGCTTCGAAGCCGATCGGCGCGATCACCGGCACGAAGCCGGCGTCCAGCAGCCCCTCGATGAACGGCCCGTCCACCGAGGTCACGCGGCCGACGTAGCCCAGCCGGTCGTCGTAGCGTTCCGCGCGGACGCAGCCGCCGTCCACGCCGCACACGCCGATCGCGCGTCCGCCGAGGGCGACGATCTCGCCGACGAGTTGCGCGTTCACGACGCCGCGCAGCACCCCGACGACCACCTCGAGCGCCGCCTCGTTCGTGGAGCGGAGGCCGTCCACGAACACGGAGTCGATGGCCATCTTCTTGAGCCAGTCGGTGATCATCGCGCCGCCGCCGTGGACGACGACGACGCGCTCGCCCGCGCGGTGGAGGGCGGCGACATCCTGGAGCGAGGTGTCTTCCGAGCCGAGGGTGGAACCGCCGATCTTGATGACGGTGGCGCGCTTCGTGGAGTTGGTCATGTGGTGTAGTCCGCGTTGATGCTTACGTACTCTTTGGTCAGGTTGCAGCCCCAGGCGGTCGCCGACGCCTCGCCGACGCCGAGGTCGACGCGGATCGAGACGAGCTCCTGCGCCATCGCCTGGGAGACCAGTTTCAGGTCGACCGTCGTGGGCTGGCCGCGGTCGAGCACGCAGTGCTCGCCGATCCAGACGCTCGCCTGGTCCTGGTTCACGCGTGCGCCGGAGCGGCCCGCCGCCATCATCACGCGGCCCCAGTTCGGGTCGCGCCCGGTGACGGCGGTCTTCATCAGCGGCGAGGACACCACCGTGCGCGCGGCCATGCGTGCGTCCTGCTCGTCCGCCGCGCCGGTCGCTGTCGCCTCGATGAGGCAGGTCGCGCCCTCGCCGTCGCGGGCGACGGTCTTCGCAAGGTGCTGTGCCACCGCCTCGATCGCTTCCGCCAGCAGCCCGGCGGCGGGGTGCCCCGCGGCCACGGGGTCGCCACCGGCGGCGCCGGAGGCGAAGACCAGGCCCATGTCGCTGGTGGAGGTGTCCATGTCGACATCGATCATGTTGAAGGTGCGGTCGACGATGCCTCGCCACGTCGCGTCCAGCCAGGCGGCGTCCACGGGCGCGTCCGTGGTGATGAAGGCGTACATGGTGCCCATGTTGGGGTGGATCATCCCGGAGCCCTTGGCGCATCCGCCGACGCGATAGACGCGCCCTCCGGCCTCCACGCGCGCTGCGACCTGCTTCTCGTGCGTGTCGGTGGTCATGATCGCCCGCGAGAAGGCGTAGCCGCCGTCTCGCGTGAGCGTCACGTCCGCGATCGCGCGCTCCACCTTCTCCATCGGCAGCATGCGGCCGATCACGCCGGTGGAGCCGACGAGGACGGGCGCGTCCGCGCCGAGGCGCGCCGCGGCGAGGGTGGCCATGCGCTCGCAGTCGGCGGCGCCCTGGGTGCCGGTGACGGTGTTCGCGTTGCCGGAGTTCACGACCACGCCTCGCACGGTGCTGGTCTGCGCCAGCAACTGCCGTCCGATCGTGACGGAATGGCCGGTCACGGCGCTGCGGGTGAAGACGCCGGCCGCCGTGAGCGGCCCTTCGCCGCCGAGGATGCCGAGGTCGAGCCGTGGCTCCTCGCCGTACGTCTTGATGCCGGCGTACACGCCACCGGCGACGAACCCGAGGGGAGTCGTAACGCCCCCGCCATCGATCCACTCGAAGGCCGGGGAGGGAGTTGCCGAAGGGGTCATCAGGGGAAGTGCTCCGCTACTGGGCGGGGGTTGAGTGCGCAACTGTCGCGCGGCGACGACGCAGGCGCAGCGGCTCAAGGCGCGGAGCGTCCTGGCGGGTCTGCGTCGTCATGGCACCCGTTCCTTCCGAGAGCGGTCAGTATAGGGGCGATCCACGCGCC
This sequence comes from Chloroflexi bacterium HGW-Chloroflexi-9, assembly GCA_002840675.1. Taxonomy (GTDB): domain Bacteria; phylum Chloroflexota; class Dehalococcoidia; order UBA2979; family UBA2979; genus W-Chloroflexi-9. The sequence continues at coordinate 10,090 of PHBR01000025.1, read as the reverse complement.
GAGGCACGCTTGGGCGCCTGTCCGCGCGGCTATCCTCTCACCCATGACGACGATGTCCGATCCACTCAGCATCCGCCCCGCGGAGATGCGTGACCTGGGGGCGATCAACACGATCTACAACCGCGAGATCCGGGAGGGCGTCGCGACCTGGGATCTGGACGAGTGGACGCTCGAAGCGCGCCACCGGTGGTTCGACGAGCACGACGAGGGCGCCCCGGTCTTCGTCGCGGAGATCGATGGGCGGGTGGTCGGGTTCGCTTACCTGTCCCGCTACCGGGAGAAGCCCGGCTACCGGTGGACGCGGGAGGACACGGTGTACGTGGCGCCGGAGGTGCAGGGCCGGGGCGTCGGTCGCGCGCTGCTCGGCACGCTCGTGGAGGCGGCGCGCGCCCTCGGGATCCGCGTGGTCGTCGCGTGGATCGAGTCGGAGAACGCCGGGAGCATCGCGCTGCACGAACGCTTCGGCTTCGTCCTCACCGGCGGCGAGCACGACACCGGCCGGAAGTTCGGCCGCTGGCTGAGCGACGTGGAGATGCAACTGACGCTTGAGGGCCCCGCGAACCCGGACGCGCGCGGATGATGGCCGTGCTCAGAGGCGGGACGTTCGCCACCACCGTACCGTGACGTTCGTCGGTGCGTCCCGCCCCTCTTCTCGGCTTCCCTGATGATGTAGTGCTGACGGAGTACCTCATGCGCCTGCACCTCTCGCGCTCCGCGTGGCGTCCCATACCCTTCGTGCTCCTCGCAGGCGCCATCCTTGTCGGTCTTGTCATGTCCGCATGTACCTCGGGCGATGACAGCGACCGCGTCCGCGACCTCGAAGCACGTATCGCGACGCTTGAGGCGGACCTGGATGCTGCACGCGCGGCTGCGCCGGCTGCGGGAGACGCTGCCGCGCCGGCAGCGCCCCCGGCGACGGAGCGCATTGATGGGTTCGGCTTCGCCCTCGCTGTCCCCGCCGACGTCCAGTTCCAGGCGGTCGGAACGTCCGGCTCGGAAGCGACGGAGGAAGCGGGCCAGGTCGCCGCTTCGGACGGCTCGGTCTCTATGTCACTCCTCTGGGCCACCGCCACGCTGACGCCTGAGGAGACGGTCGTCGGCGCCTTCGACCTGCTGCGCGCGGCGGCCGCGGATCTTCTCCTCCAGCCCACGAACCAGGGAGCCATGACGGTGGACGGCCAGGTCGGGGCGTTCGGCACCTTCCAGGCGCAGGAGGCGGGCGCCGTCCGGTCGGTCGGCATCGTCGGCGGCTGGTCGTGCGGTGCGCGCTCGTTCGCGCTCACCGTCCTGGGCGTCGAGGTCGCGACGGTTGAGCAGGCGTTCGCCGGTCTGGTCGAGGGTTTCTCGTGCGGCAGCTGATCGGCCGCGGCGGCCCGGTTGCGGCGCTGATCGGTCTCGCGCTGCTGCTTAGTGCCTGTGGCGCAGGCCCGGTCGAGTCGGCTGCGATCGGCGGTGCGGAGGGGGTGACCTCCGGGCTGCAGGTCGCCCCCGCGCCGCTCTGCCCCGGCCCGGACTGCCCGATGGGCCCCGACTTCACCCCACCGGGCGGCGGGACTCCGATGCCGGAGGGCTGGGTCGGGCCGTGCGCCGAGGGTGGCTCGCTCTACGGCACCCCCTACTGCGAAGGCGTGTACGACGGCACCACGGTGGGGCCGTGCGACGTCGGCGGTGCGTACGTCAACGACCCGTCGGTTTGTCCCTCCGGCCCGGGCGGCGGCACGGGCACGCCCACCTCGATGCCGACAGCCACCGCGACCTCGACCCCGACGGTCACACCAACTCCCACGCTGACAGCCACGCCCGGCATCCCCGGGCCGTGCGAGGTGGGCGGTGTGCTTGCCGGGACGGACTACTGCGTGCGGGTGCGTGCCGGGCTGGAGATCGGCCCCTGCGCCGCGGGCGGTGCGTATGTGAACGACCCGTCCGTGTGCCCGATCGGCCCCGCCACGGGGTCACCGACGCCGACCGTGGCCCCTTCGCCCAGCCCGACGCCGGGGCCGACCGTGACCCCTTCGCCCAGCCCGACACCGACGCCGCCGGTGATCGCTACTGCAACGCCCTCGCCGACCGCGACACCGGGGGCGACCGTGACTCCGACGCCTGTGGCGACGGTGCTCGCCGTCGGGGTTCTGCCGCCGTCCGACCTTTCCTTCCAGTGCCCCGGCTCAGCCTGCCCGTGGGGGCCGGAGTGGACGCCGCCGTGCGCTGCGGGTGGGCCGCTGGAGGGCACCCCGGAATGTGTCGCCGCGCTGGAAGGGAACCCAATCGGGCCGTGCGCGCCCGGCGGCTCCGCGTATGGCGACCTGGTCATCTGCCCGTGGACGGCGGGCGTGACGGCGGAACTCGCGGCGACTGGAGGCTTCTTCGGCGCCGCACCGGGTGATCCGGACGGTTCGGCGCTCAGTGTTGCTCTCGGCGGGGGCGGGGGCGGGGACGGGGGCGTGCTGCCGCCGGTGCTGTTCACGCCGCTTGCCGCGCCGGCTGCCGGGATGGGCGGGTTCGCCGCCCTGGCGCCGGCCTCACAGCTCGCGAGCGTGTATGCCGGCGCGGCCGCACCGCCGAGCGCCGCGTTCGGCGGTGTGAGCCCGTTCGCCGCAGCGGCCCCGCCGCCTGAGGGGCTGTTCGGGGTGCCGCTGGCGTCCGCACCTGCCCCGGGGACGGTGGTCCCGTCCGGCCAGGTGATCGCGGGCGGGAGCGGCGATACCGCCGTCGTGTCCCGGGTCATCGAGCGCTTCGCGGGGCTCTTCGGCACGTTACGACTGCGGAGCCGCTAGCCGACGCCGACCTTCGGGCAGCGCGACTCGAGCGGGCAGATGTCGCACTTGGGGCCGCGGGCGTGGCAGGTGCGGCGGCCGTGCTGGATCAGGTCCACGTGGAACGCGTAGACCTGGTCGGGCGTCAGCATCGCCTCCAGCACCGCGTGCGCTTTGTCGGCCGGCATCTTCGGGGGCACCAGCCCCAGCCGCTTCGAGACGCGCTCCACGTGCGTGTCCACGGGCAGGGCGGGGCGTTCGAGGGCGAAGAGCAGCACGCACGCCGCCGTCTTCGGGCCGACTCCGGGGAGCGAGGTGAGCCAGGCCTTCGCCTCCTCCAGCGGGAGGTCGCGGAGAAACTCCAGGTCCCAGTCCGGGCGACGCTCGCGCACCTCGGCCAGGAGCGCGTGCAGGCGGCGCGACTTCGTGGGCGCGAGCCCACCGGGCCGGATCGCGTCCTCCACCGCCTCGACCGGGGCGGCGAGCACGGCGTCCCAGCCGGGGAACGCCTCCCACAGCCGGTGCATGGCGACGCCGGAGTTCAGGTCGGAGGTGTGCTGGGAGAGCAGCGTCAGGACGAGTTCGAAGACCGGCTCGTTCGAGACCTGCTGGGGAGCGCGTCCGTACGCCTCGTCCAGGATCTCGACCAGTTCGGCCGGCGTCCACGGCGGTGGTGCGGCGGCGGGCTTGGTGGCGCGTCTGGCGGGCATGGAGCCGATGGTAGCAGCGGGCCACCGGAGGTTCCTCGACGGGTGGTGAGGGTGGGTGCGAGGATGGCGGGCATCCAGCCAGCGCCCGGCGAGAGGAGGGACAGAGCGATGACGCGCGAAGAGATCTTCCGCCTCACCGACCTCGCTTCCTGCGCCGGTTGAGCAGGCAAGATGGGTCTGGGGACCCTGGCGCAGGTCTTGCGCCCGATCCAGGATGCCTTTGATCCGGCGGACTATCCGGATCTCATGGTGGGGTTGAACGGCGCGGACGACGCGGCCGTCTACCGGATCACGCCCGATCTCGCCCTGATCCAGACGCTGGACTTCTTCCCGCCCGTGGTGGACGACCCGTACACCTACGGCGCGATCGCCGCGGCGAACGCCATGTCGGACGTGTATGCGATGGGTGGCGAGGTGCGCCTGGCGCTGAACATCGCTGCGTGGCCGGAGGACCTGGACCCCGCGATGCTCTCCGAGGTCTTCCGCGGTGGTGCGGAGAAGGTGCGCGAGGCCGGCGGCGTGATTGCGGGCGGCCACACGGTCTTCGACCAGGAGCCGAAGTACGGGCTGTCCGTGACCGGCGTGATTCACCCGGATGCGGTGCTGCAGAAGAGCGGCGCGCAGCCGGGCGATGTCCTGCTGCTCACCAAGCCGCTGGGCACCGGGATCCTGCTGACGGCCGCCAAGCAGCAGCGCGAGGGGTACGAGCCGGGCTACGAGGCGGCCGTCGCCAGCATGCTGCGGCTGAACCGCCACCCCTCCCACCTGGCCCGTGCGCACGGTGTCCACGCGATGACGGACATCACCGGGTACGCGCTTCTGGGCCACGCCGCGGAGGTGGCGGAGCGGAGCCAGGTGACCGTGGTGATCGAGGCGGGGCGCGTGCCGCTGCTCCTCGACGCGTTGCGCTGGGCGGAGGCGGGGGCGATCACGGGCGGCTCGAGCCGCAACCGCGAGCAACTCGGCGAGCGGATCCGCCTCGCACCCAGGCTGAGCGACGCGCTGGTGCAGGTGCTCTACGACCCGCAGACGTCCGGTCCGCTGCTGATGGCCGTCCCGCCCGAGCATGCGGCGGCACTCCGCGCGGCGATCGCCGCGGAGAGCGGGGGCTGCTGGGCGATTGGGCGGATCGAGGCCGGGCCGGCCGTGGTGGAGGTCAGATGAACAACGTGACGCGCGGGCTGCTCGGCCTGGCGATCGGCGCCTCGGCGCTGGTGGTGGCCGCCTGCGGTGGTGGCGACGACGGCGGCACCGTGGAGGGCGTAGATGCGGACGCGCTGCTGGAGTCCGCGGCGGCGCGGATGGACGAGGTGGACGCCTTCCACTTCGTCCTCACCCAGGAGAACGGCACGACCGACATCCTCATGGGCCTCGAACTGGTCGCGGCGGAAGGCGACATCGCCGGCGCGGACCGGGCGCAGCTGGAGGTGCGGGCCAAGCTCGGCAGCAGCAACCTGTCGCTGGAGATGATCATCCTGCCCGAGGCTTCGTACATGACGAATCCGCTCACCGGACGGTGGCAGGAGGCGGAGATCTCGATCTCGTCGTTCTTCAACCCGGAGATCGGCGTGACCGCGCTGATGCGCGCCGTCACCGAAGCGAAGGCGACCCGCCGCGTCCAGGTCGGCGGCGTGGACACGTACCTGGTGGAGGCGCTGGTGGACTCCGGCAACCTGGACCTCTTCGCCGCCGGCGCCGCCCCCGGCCGGGAACTGGTCGCCCGTGCCTGGATCGGCGTCGCTGAGCCGTTCGTCTACCGCGTGGAGATCGAGGGCGCCGTGATCGAGGGCGAGGCGGCGAACACCGTCCGGCGGCTGGAGTTGAGCCGCTTCGACGAGCCCGTCGAGATCTCCGCCCCCCGGTGAGCGGCGAGCCTTCGCCCGCGCTCCGCGATCCTCGCCGGGCGCGGTGGTTGCTGTGGGTGGTCGCGGCCGGGGTGTTCGTGGCCGCGGACGACCAGACCTCCATCGTCACGGTGCTGCCGCCGATCATCAACGACATCGGCCTCACGGTGGACGACTTCTATCGCTCGTCCTGGGTCGTCAACGGCTATCTCCTCGGCTACCTCGTCGCGCTTCCGCTGGTCGGCCGCGTCGCCGATGTCTACGGCCACGCGAGGGTGTTCGCGGCGTGCCTCGGCATCTTCATGGTGGGGAGCGCCCTGGTCGCGCTCGCCCCCTCGTTCACGCCGCTGGTGGTGTTTCGTGCGCTCCAGGCGGTGGGCGGCGGCGGCGTGGTGCCGGTGGCGATGGCGATCGTGGTGACGGAACTGCCGCGCGGGCGTCGTGTGCAGGGCCTCGGTGCGATCGCCGCTGCGTCCGAGGCGGGCGCGCTGCTGGGGCCGCTGTGGGGCGGCGCGATTACGGAGTGGTGGGGCTGGCGCACGGTGTTCTGGGTGAACCTGCCGATGACGCTGCCGATTGCCCTGGCCGCGTGGCGACTCGCCGGGAACGAGCGCGTGCGCGGCCGTATCGACTGGCTCGGCGCGGTGATCCTCGGCGTCGCGCTCGCGGTGCTCACGTTCGCGCTGGTCGACGACCCGAACGAGCGCCGTCCGCTGGCGGCGACGGGGGCGATGCTCATCGCCGCGGCGGTGGTTGCTGTGGTCTGGGTCTGGCACGAGCGGCGGACGCGCGAGCCGATGATCTCGCTGGCGCTGTTCCGCGACCGTCGCGTGCAGGCGGCGAACCTCGCGAGCCTGATGGTGGGCATCGGGCTGATCGTCGTGCTGATCAGCGTGCCGCTGTTCGCGAACCTGGTGCTGGTGGAGTCACCGCTGGAGGGCGGCCTGACGCTGATGCGCCTGACGGTGGCCGTGCCGGTGGGCGCGTTCCTCGGTGGGTGGCTCGGCACGCGGGTGGGGCTGCGCGGCACCGCGATCACCGGGATGCTGCTGGCCGCCGCCGGCTTCATGGGCCTGCGCCTGTGGGACCGCGAACTCTCCGAGGTGCTCCGCACTGCTCCGTTGCTGGTCGGCGGCTTCGGCTTTGGCCTCGTGATCGCGCCGCTGGGCGCCGCGGTGCTGCAGCGGGTGGACGAGGCGCACCGCGCGACGGCGTCCGCGTGGCTCACGTTGAGCCGGGTGACGGGGATGCTGGTCGGCGCGGCACTGCTGACCTCCACCGGCCTCGGGCGGTTCTACGCGCGCGTCGGGTCGCTGGAGTTCGGGTCGCCGGAGTTCAACCGGCTGGTCGCGGAGGCGCAGGTCACCACGTTCCGGGAGGTGTTCCTGGCGGCGGTGGCACTGATGCTCCTCGCCGGCCTCGTGTCGTGGTGGATCGGCCGCGGCGAGCGCGATGGCGACGTTGACCCGTGGTGGACGGTGACCTGACCCCGGGCGTGCCGTCCGGCTAGCGGACGCGAGCCCAGAGCGTCTCGAAGCCCTCCGCGCCGATCACGGCGCTGCGCGTGTCCGTCCGCTCCCGCCGCTGCAGGTCCTCAAGGATCTCGTCGATGTCGTCGCGCAGGTCCACGGACTGCTCTCGCATCATGCGGCGCGCGGCCACGTCCAGCAGCGCGGACTCTTCCAGGAACTCGGCGGTGTGGGGCCAGGTGAAGAAGATGAACCGGTCCGGCACCGCCACGAGCGGGCGGCGATCGGCGAGCCAGAGCGCGCGCTCGTGCGCGTTGCCCAGCGGCTCGACCATCTCGATCAGGGGCGGGGTGTTGCCGTCCGGGTCCAGCCGCAGGTCCATTAGCAGGCGGTCCGCGGTGAAGTCGAAGCCGATCACCAGGACATCGGCCTCCTCGATCGCCTCGGCGGCGGAGTCCAGGTCCAGGACGGGGCCGTTGTCGCCGTGCATCCACATGCTCCGAGGGCGTCAGGGGAGGGCTGGGAGGAAGGACGGCGGGGCCGGTTGCCCGGCCCCGCCGTGGGGTGTCACACGCCGGCTGGTGCCGGTTAGTACATCTCGTTGCCGGGGCCGGCGCCCGGGTGGCTGGTCTGGCCCTCGGGGGCGTCGGTGACCAGCACGTTCGTCGTCAGCACCATGCCGGCGATCGACACGGCGTTCTCCAGCGCGGCCTTGGTGACCTTCGCCGGGTCAATGATGCCCAGCTGGATCATGTCGCCGTACTTGTCCGCCGCCGCGTCGTAGCCCTGGCCCTTCTTGAGGCTCATGACCTTGCCGACGACCACGGAGCCGTCCTGGCCCGCGTTGGTGGCGATGCGGCGGAGGGGCTCCTCCAGCGCACGGCGCAGGATGCGGACGCCGGTCATCTCGTCGCCGTTCTCCAGGACGATCTTGTCCAGCACCGGCAGCGCGTTCAGGAACGCGACGCCGCCGCCGGGGACGATGCCCTCTTCCACGGCCGCACGGGTGGCGGACAGGGCGTCCTCCACACGGTGCTTCTTCTCGGTCAGCTCCACCTCGGTCGCGGCGCCCACCTTGATGATGGCGACGGAGCCGGAGAGCTTGCCCAGGCGCTCCTGGAGCTTCTCGCGGTCCCAGTCAGAGGTGGCGCGGTCGAGCTGGGCGCGGATCATCCGGACGCGGGCCTCGATGTCCTTCTTGGCGCCCTTGCCCTCGATGATGGCGCAGTCTTCCTTCGACACGACGACGCGGCGGGCACGACCGAAGTCGGCCGGGGTCACGGACTCCAGCGTGCGGTTCAGTTCGCCGGAGATGAGCTGCGCGCCGGTGAACGTGGCGATGTCGCCCAGGTTCTCCTTGCGGCGGTCACCGAAGCCCGGCGCCTTCACGGCGATGACGTTGATGGTGCCGCGGAGCTTGTTCACCGCCAGGGTGGCGAGCGCCTCGCCGTCCACGTCCTCCGCGATGACCAGCAGGTTCTTGGAGACCTGCAGCTGCTTCTCCAGCCACGGCAGGATCTCGTTCACGGACGAGAGCTTGCGGTCCGTCACGAAGATGTAGGGGTCTTCGATGACCGCTTCCATCCGCTCCGGGTTGGTGACGAAGTACGGGGAGATGAAGCCGCGGTCGAAGGACATGCCCTCGACGTACTCGACCTCGGTCTCGACGCCACGGCCTTCCTCGATGGTGATGACGCCGTCCTTGCCGGCGGCCTCCATCACCTCACCGATGAGCTCGCCGATGTCGGCGGACGCCGCGGAGATCGAGGCGACCTGCGACATCTGGGAGCGGGTCGTGACCTTGGTGGCGTTCTTGGTGACCGCCTCCCGGATCGCGCGCGAGGCGGCCTCGATGCCGCGCTTCAGCGCCATCGGGTCGGCGCCGGCAGCGACGTTCTTCATGCCTTCGTGCACGATCGCCTGGCCCAGCACCGTGGCGGTGGTGGTGCCGTCACCGGCGATGTCGTTCGTCTTGGAGGCGATCTCCTTGGCGAGCTGCGCGCCGATGTTCTCGAACTTGTCGCTGAGCTCGATGTCCCGCGCGATGGTCACACCGTCGTTGGTGATGGTGGGCGCGCCGAACTTCTTGTCCAGGACCACGTTGCGGCCCCGGGGCCCCAGGGTCATCTTCACGGCATCCGCCAGGGCGTCGATACCGTTCCGCAGCGCCTGGCGCGCCTCTTCATCAAACAGAAGCTGCTTGGGCATGCGTCACTATCCTTCTGCTCAAGGCCCATGACCGTTGCAGCCACGGGCCGGTTCCGCTGTTTAGCACTCTCTCGTCGGGAGTGCTAACACTTCTACCGAATTGCGCTCCGAGGTGCAAGTGGGAAGGGCGCCCGAACGGGATCCGAGCCTCGAAATTCCCATCTAGAGGACATAAGTAGAGGTTCGAGGCGGTCCGGGGGTCAGCGCAGCGACGCTTCCAGGAACGCCTCCGCGCGCTCCAGGATCGTGTCCATGCCCCCGGCGTGCTCCAGGGAGATGGAGAGCGGCGGCTGCTGCCAGTCGTCGGCGGGCGGGGTGGCGTCCGGGCGCCCCTCGAGGCCGTCCGAGAGCCCGTAGGAGCGGGCGAAGATGCGCGCCCGCATGACGTGGGCGGCCAGCGAGCCGGGTGCCGGCGGGTCGTCCAGAAGGCGGCCGTGGTCGCGGACGGCGGCGACGAGCGGGGCGGGGAAGTTCCAGTGCTCCGCGAGCGCCCCACCGAGGTCGGCGTCCGTGTAGCCCAGGAGGGCGCGCTCCGCCTCGTGGAGGGACGTCTGCTCGGCCTTCGCCCGCGCCAGCGCCTCGCGCAGGAGGTCGGGCCGGTGCTGGTCCAACGCCAGGAGCCCCACGTTGTGGATGACGCCGGCCGTGAAGGCCAGGTCCACATGCTCGCCCCCGGTGCGTGCGAGCACCTCCGCGAGCAGCGCCGTGGTGACGGAGAACTGCCAGTAGCGGTCGTAGTCCAGGTGGGGTGCGGGGCGGTGATTCTGCATCATGCAGGAGGCCAGGGCGACCTGCTGCACCGCCCGGAAGCCCAGCAGCACCACCGCGTCGCGGACGGTGCCGATGCGTCGGGGCGCGCCGTAGTAGGCGGAGTTGGCCAGGCGCAGCAGGCGCGTGGTCAGCGCCTGGTCGCTCGCGATGATCGAGGCGAGGCCGTGCGCGGAGAAGCGCTGCTCGTCGCCGAGTTCGAGGATGCGGTGGGCGACGGCCGGCAGCGGCGCCAGCTCCATCACCTGCACCAGCAACTCGTCGATGCTGGGCGCGGTGTGCTCGCGGGCCTGCTCGCGCGCGAGGGCGGCCTGCAGGCGGCGGCGGGCGTCTGCGTA
>PHBR01000024.1 GCA_002840675.1 Chloroflexi bacterium HGW-Chloroflexi-9 | reverse complement strand
CGCATCTCCCGCCGGCAGGCGCGGACTCCTCCTACACGGCGTACACGCCGATGCCCGGCGGCCCGGCTCCGTCTGCCTCGGCCGAGCCCTCACCGGGACCGTCGGCCGCCGCCGGCCCGGCCGGCCCTGCCCCGCTGAAGTTGCCCGAAAAGTTCAAGGACGAGGACAAGAAGTTCGGCTGGCGCGCCTTCTACGGCACCGACCCCGACAAGATGGACCCGGCCGAGCGTGCGAACCGCGAGCGGGCAGCGGCCGGCACGAATGTCGTCACCAAGTACAACTCGCCCGAGGAGATCGCGCAGAACACCCTGAGCCCCACCGGCGAGGGGCCGGCGAAGAAACTGACAACCGCGAGCGGCGACGCGGCGAGTTTCCGGCCGATCGAGTACGCCATGGGCACGGGTGGGCAGGTCGTCGGCAACCTCAGCGGGCGGCAGTCGAACATGCTCCCGACGGGCCAGAAGCAGACGATCCACCACTCGACGATGCTCGCGGGCGCGGACGTCGCCCACGCCGGGCACATCGGCGCGCAGGACGGCGAGGTCAACTACCTCGACGACGACAGTGGCCACTACCGCCCGAGCGAGGCGCACACGTTCGACGCGTTCAACCAACTGGCCGGCCAGGGCGTGCTCAACCCGAACTCCGCGACGGGACGCGTGAACCTGGTGGACAAGCAGGGGGTGAAGGGCGTGAACCGCGGCGAGTCCGCGTCCGTCCACTTCTCCGGTTACCAGCAGTCCGGCGGCAACGAGAAGGGCATCCGCAACAAGGCGGCGATGCTCACGGAACTCCAGCAGAAGGTGCCGCGCTACGAACAGCCGGAGGCGCCCGTCCCGGTTCCGGCCCCGGCGGCGGACCGGAGCGAGTACGGCGTCTCACCGCACCTGCCGCCGGGAGGTGGGCTCGCGCTCGACCAGACCCCGAACGTCGCCCCGCCACCACAGGCGCCGGCGGCCGAGCCCGAGTACGCCGTCTCACCGCACCTGCCGCTCGAGGCACCCGTGGCGCCGCTTGAGGCGGCGAGCGTGCCCGGGTACGACCCGTACCGCGTCTCCCCGCACTAACCGCGCCCTCACCCTCCCGCGCTGGGCCTCGAGGTGCCGCCCGGGAGCGTACAATCGCGCACCCTCGGAGCCTGGACTTCGCCCGGTAGGCGGGGACCCGCAGCGCACGAACGCCGCGCCCCTCCATCCGCACCCGGACTGTCATCTGCCGGCCGAGGACGCGCACAGAGAAGGAACACGAAGTGACCACCAAGCAAGAGATCATCGAAGCGATCCAGTCCGTGGATGAGCGGCTCGCGACGCTGCGCGACCAGATCCTGGCCAGCAGCGAGAAGCCGCTGCTGGAAGGGACGTGGCGCGTCCGTGACGCGCTCAGCCACCTCGCCGCCCGCGCGAATGGCGTGGCGCGCGTCATGGCGCGCGTGGAGGCGGCGGCGAACCCGCAGGCCGCGCAGCCAGCGGCCCCACGCACCGTGGACGAGATCAACGCGGGGCAGGTGGAGGAACGTGTCGACCGGACGGTGGAGCAACTGCTGGACGAGATCCGGGACGGCCACCGCGCCGCCATGGAGGCAATCCACCGCATCGAAGACGCCGTGCTGGAGAAGATGATCCCGATGGGCTTCCGCCCGGGCGAGGTCGCAGTCGGCGAGATGATGGCGATGGGCGGCCCTCGGCACGACCACAACCACATCCAGCAGATCGAGGACGCGGTGAAGTCCACGTAGGATCGTCCGACCGCCAGCAGCGAGTGGAGGCCTGATGAGCGTCCTGTTCCAGCCGATCCGGTTCCGCGAGGTGGAGATGCGCAACCGCATCATCGTCTCGCCCATGTGCCAGTACTCCGCCACGGACGATGGGTTCCCCACCGACTGGCACCTGGTGCACCTGGGCGCGCGCGCCGTGGGCGGCGCGGGGATGGTGATGGCGGAGGCCACCGCAGTCTCGCCGGAGGGCCGGATCTCGCCGTGGGACCTGGGCATCTGGAGCGATGCGCACGCGGAAGCGTACCGGCGCATCACCTCCTTCATCGCGCAGCAGGGCGCGGTGCCGGCGATGCAACTGGCGCACGCAGGCCGGAAGGCCTCCACCCACCGCCCGTGGCAGGGCGGCAAGCCGGTGGGGCCGGACAACCACGGCTGGAGCCCGGTCGTCGCGCCCAGCGCCATCCCGTACAACGAGGGCTACCCGGTGCCACACGAGATGACGCTGGTGGAGGTGCGCCAGCTCGTCGATGACTTCGCCGCCGCCGCGCGCCGGGCCGCATCCGCGGGGTTCCGCGCCGTGGAGGTGCATGCGGCGCACGGCTACTTACTGCACGAGTTCCTCTCGCCGCTGTCCAACCTCCGTGACGACGAGTACGGCGGCACGTTCGAGCGACGCACGCGCGTGGTGGTGGAGGTCGCACGGGCCGTCCGGGAGGCGTTCCCGGCGGAGTTGCCGGTGTTCGTGCGGCTCTCCGCTAGCGAGTATGTGGACGGCGGCTGGGAGATCGACCAGTCGGTCACGCTGGCCGGAATGCTGAAGGACGCGGGCATCGACCTGATCGATGCCTCCTCGGGCGGGAACCTGCCGCACCAGCGGCTACAGGCCTACCCCGGCTACCAGGTGCCGTTCGCCCGTGCGATCCGGGAGCGGGCACACATCGCGACGGGGGCGGTGGGCCTCATCACCGCGCCGCAGCAGGCGGAGGCGATCGTCGCCGGCGGCGACGCGGACGTGGTGCTGCTGGCGCGCGAGATGCTGCGGGACCCGAACTGGCCGCTGCGCGCCGCCCACGCTCTGCGCGCCGAGATCACCTGGCCCGTCCAGTACGAGCGCGCTCGCTTCTAGGTTTCATCAGCACCACGCAGATCTGCGCCGTGCCTGCTGGCACGGCTATCCGTATTCGTTATGATGCGCCCGCCGCACGGACGGGCCGCCTCCCCACTGGCGACACCGCGCGGACCTCGCCCGGCCGGCCTGGCCGAGGCGTTCGGGACGCCGCCCCACCTTCGGCGGCGCGTAAGCGAAGGGGGTTACATGGGAGCACTGGACGGCAAGGTCATCCTGGTGACCGGCGGCGGACGCGGGATCGGGCGCGCCACGGCGCTGCTCGCCGCGTCCGAGGGCGCATCCGTGGTCGTGGCCGACAACGGCTGCGAACCGGACGGCACCGGGTCCAACCCCGCGATCGCAAAAGCGGTCGTGGACGAGATCACCTCGAAGGGTGGCAAGGCGCAGGCCGTGACCGTGGACCTCTCCACGATGGCCGGCGGCGAGGAGGCGGTACGCACCGCGCTGGACGGCTACGGCCGCCTGGACGGGCTCGTGACGTCTGCCGGCGTGCGCCGTGACACCCCGATCTGGGAGATGGATGAGGACGACTGGGACGCCGTGGTCAACGGCAACGCCAAGACGGCCTTCACGGTCACGAAGCTGGCCTCCATCGCCATGCGCCAGCAGCGCACCGGGCGGATCGTCATGATGACCTCGGACGCGGGCCTCGGCGCGGTGGGCGCCTCCAACTACGCCGCCGGACGAACTCCGCCCGCCAGCCGGCGTGCTGTCCTCGGACGAGATGGCGCGCATCGCGACCCCGTTCCCGACGCGGAACTGGGAGGGCACCGGCCACCCGGACGACCCGCAGAGCGTCGCGCCGATGGCGGTCTACCTGCTCACGGACGGCGCCGAGAACGTGAACGGCCAGCTGTTCGGCGTCCGCGGTGGCGAGGTGTACCTGTACAACTACCCGTCGATCGACCGGCAGATCCTGTCGTTCGGCCGCCGGTTCACCATGGACGAGATGGACGAGCAGATGCCGCGCACCCTTGCGAACGGCGTCACCAGCCCGCTGCGCCGCTAACCCGGCCCGACAGCACACCGACAGGAGACTGAGATGGGTGATCGACTGAAGGGGCGCGTCGCGATCGTGACCGGCGCGGCGCGCGGCATCGGACGGGGTGTCGCGCTACAGATGGCGGAGGAAGGCGCGGCGATCGTCGTCGCGGACTTCGGCGGCAACCTGGACGGCTCGGGCCAGGACCAGGGCCCCAGCGACCAGGTGGTGCAGGAGATCAAGGCAATGGGCGGTCGCGCCATCGCCCACTACGGGGACGTGTCCAAGTTCGCGGACATGAAGGACCTCGTGGACACCACCATGAAGGAGTTCGGCCGCGTGGACGCGCTCTGCCACGTGGCGGGCATCCTCCGCGACCGCATGGTCTTCAACATGACGGAGGAGGAGTGGGACGCGGTCCTGAACGTGCACCTGAAGGGCGCGTTCAACACGGTCCGCAACGTGCTGCCGCCAATGCTGAAGCAGCAGTACGGCCGCATCCTGCTGTTCTCCTCCGGGTCCGGCCTGGGCTCCACGGGCCAGGCGAACTACTCGGCGGCGAAGGAGGGCATGGTCGGCTTCGCCCGCGCCCTCTCGCGCGAACTCGGGCCGCACGGCATCGCCGTGAACGCGGTGTACCCGGGCGGCAACACGCGCATGACGCAGTCGGTCCCGGCTGCGGCGGCGCAGATCCGTGCGGCCGCCGGCATCCTGCGCCAGGGCCGTCCCGTCTCCGCCGCGGCCGCGCCGACCCCGGACGGGCCGTCGCCGCGTGACCCGGAGAACAACGCGCCCTCCGTGACCTGGCTCTGCTCCGAGGCCGGCGGCGCGATCAGCGGACACGTCATCGGCACTTCCGGGTGGCAGGCGTCCCGCTACCACCCGCGCCAGGTGGTGAAGAGCATCCACCAGCCGCGCTTCTGGACGGTCGCCGAGCTGGCGAAGGCCGTCCCGGACCAGTTGCTGGACGGTGTCCCGAACCCAGCGCCGAAGTTGCAGCCGAAGGAGGGCGAGGCCTAGCCCCTCGCCGTCTGGCCCACGGCCGACACACGACAGCGCCGCCCCCTCGGGCGGCGCTGTTCGTTGTCCGCGCGGGTCCGACTAGTCGACGGCCCAGCCGCGAGCGCGCTCGACCGCCCGCAGCCAGCCGGCGTGGAGCGCCCCGCGTTGCTCGGCCGGAAGACGCGGCTCGAACGTGTACAGGTCGCCCGAGGTCGCCGCCGCGAACTCGGACGCGCTCCCCCACACCCCGGAAGCGATGCCGGCGAGGCCCGCCGCGCCGAGCGCGGTGACCTCTAACTCCGCCGGTCGGCGGACGGGGATGCCCAGGATGTCCGCCTGGAACTGCATCAGGAAGTCATTGCGGCAGGCACCGCCGTCCACCCGCAACTCCACCGGTGCGCGCCCGGCGTCGGCGGCGAAGCACTCCACGAGGTCACGCGTCTGGTAGGCGATCGCCTCCAGCGTGGCGCGCACGATGTGCGCCGCGCCGCTGCCGCGCGTGAGGCCCACGATGGTGCCTCGCGCTGCCTCGTCCCAGTACGGCGCACCCAGGCCGGTGAACGCCGGCACCACGTACACGCCCCCGGTGTCGGGGACCGACCGTGCGATGGCGTCCGTCTCCGCCGCCGAACGCACCAGTCCCAGGCCGTCGCGCAGCCACTGCACGGCGGCCCCGGCCACGAACACGCTGCCCTCCAGCGCATACGCCGGAGCCTCGCCGCCCGTGCGCGCGGCGACGGTGGTGAGGAGGCCGGAGTCGCTCGGCCGCGCTGTCGAGCCGGTGTGGGTGAGCATGAAGCAGCCGGTGCCGTAGGTGTTCTTCGCGCCGCCGTCCGCGATGCGGCCCTGCCCGAAGAGCGCGGCCTGCTGATCGCCGGCCACGCCGCGGATCGGGATGGGTGCACCGAACCACGTGGCGTCGGCCTCACCGAAATCGCCGGAGGACGGGCGTACCTCCGGCAGCATCGCGCGGGGAATCTCCAGGGCGGCGAGCAGGGTGTCGTCCCATCGATACGTGCGGATGTCGTAGAGCATCGTGCGGGAGGCGTTGGTCTCGTCGGTCGCATGCACGCGGCCGCTGGTGAGCCGGTGCAACAGCCAGGAGTCGACGGTGCCGAAGGCAAGTTCGCCGCGCTCGGCGCGCGCCTGCGCGCCCGGCACCGCGTCCAGGATGAAGCGCACCTTCGTCGCGGAGAAGTACGCGTCGATGCGGAGGCCGGTGCGTTCGCGGACGAGCGCCTCGAGGCCCATCGCGCGCAGGTCGTCGCAGATCGGCACGGTCTGGCGGGACTGCCACACCACCGCCGGGTAGATCGGCTCGCCCGTCGCCCGATCCCAGACGAGCGCCGTCTCGCGCTGGTTCGTGATCCCGATCGCGACGATCTCCGAGGGGGCAACGCCGTGCCCGCGGAGGACGCCGCGTGCCGCCTCGATCTGGCTCGACCAGATCGCCTCCGGGTCGTGCTCCACCCAGCCCAGGTGCGGGAACGACTGCGCGAACTCCCGCTGCTCGATCGCCACGGCACGGCCCGCCTCATCGAACAGCATCGCGCGCGAGGAGGTGGTGCCCTGGTCGAGCGCGAGGATGTAGCGCGGCACCTGGGCCTCCCGATCTGACGTCCCGAAGCGGGGTGATGATAGCGAGTCGCCTCGGCCAGCTCAGGACAGCAGCGCCTCCACGTGCCGCGCGATCGCCAGGCTGGCGGTGAGCCCCGGCGACTCGATTCCGCCGAGGTGGACGTACGCCCGGTCACGCCAGATGGAGAAGTCCGGCGGCGTCCCGTCCGCCGGCGCGAGTTTCGGACGGTACCCCACCTGCCCGGGCACCAGGTCGTCGGACTGGAGGCCCGGGATCAGCCGCCGGCCGGCGGCCAGGAACGCCTCCCGCGCGTCGTCCTCGGCGCGGTAGTCCAGCGGCGCGTCGTCCGGGAGCCAGGTGGTGTCCGGCCCGAGGTGCGCGACGCCATCGATATCGACGCTGAGGTGCAGGCCCAGTCCGCCCGCAGATGCCTGGTGACGCTGGACGTCCGCGGAACCGGGCGGCACCGGGTACACCGGGCGAGACACCACCCGCGCCAAGTCCGGCGTCGCGAAGTTGTAGTAGCGGCCGCGGTTCACACGCTGGCGGACGGCGGGCGTGCGCGCGTCGCCATCGAGCGGGTACCCGGCCGCCTGCGCCAGTTGCGGTGCGCCGTGACCGGCGGCGTTCACCAGCATGGCGCAGCGGAGCGTGGAGGCCGCCCCGCCCGCGTCCCGCAGGGCCAGCGTGAAGCCCTCGGCGTCCGGCTCGGCGCCGGTGACGGTGTGGTGGTAGGCGATCAGCACACCCGCCGTCCGCGCGGCGGACTCCAGGCTGCGGCCGTACGCCGCCTGGTCAACCACCGAGGAGGCATCACACGCGATCGCCTCCGCGAATCGGATCGCGGGCTCCATTGCGCGCGCCTCGGTGGGCGCGAGCCGCCGCATGCCGGGCACGCCGTTCGCCTCGGCGCGCGCCCACACCCGCTCGAGGCCATCGAGGTCGGCTGGCTCCACCGCCACGATCAGCTTGCCGGTGCGCCGCAGCGGCACAACGCGCGCATCGCACCACTCGTGGAGCAGGCGCGCGCCCTCGATGCAGAGGCGGTGCTTCAGGCTGCCGGTCTCATAGAACATCCCGGCGTGGACGATGCCGGTGTTGTGCGCGGAGGTTTCTCTCGCACACGCCTCCCGCCGCTCGATGAGCATCACCGGGCCGTGGGCGGCGAGGCGCTCCGCGACCGCGAGGCCCACGACGCCCGCGCCCACCACGGCGTAGGCGACATCCACCGTCACAGGTGCGCGGCCAGCCACGCTTCCAGGTCACCCAGGACCTGCGGGTGCTCCGGTTCGTTGAAGATCTCGTGTAGCAGCCCCGGGTAGAGGCGCAGCGTCTTATCGGGCGAACTCACCGCCTCGAACAGCGCGCGGCTGCGCGGGCCGTCGCCCAGCGGTGAATCCTCGCCGGCCATCACCAGGATCGGGAGGCGGATCGCCGGCACCTCGCGCGGGAGCCGGTCGCGGAGCGCGGTCATCGCGGAGCGGTCCGGCGGCGGGCCGAGGTAAACGAGCGGGTCGTTGCGGTAGTCCTCTGCCACCTTCGGGTCGTGGCTGAGCGTGTCGGCGAGTTCAAGGTTCGCGGGCCGCGGCTTCGCGTCCGGGCTATTGATGCCCCCGCCTGACAGCACCAGCCCATCGAGTTCGTGCTGGTACTGCAGCACATACGCCGTGCTGATGCTCGCACCCATGCTGTGGCCGACGAGGAAGATCTTGCGGTCGGGCTGCTCGGCGCGCACGAGGTCGAAGAACGCCTTCAGGTCGTCCACGTACTCCTGAACGTCGTTCACATGCACACGCGCGCCTTCCGACCGGCCGTGTCCACGGTGGTCGAGCGCGTAGATGGCGTATCCCAGCGGGACGAAGTGGTTCACCACGTTGGCGTAGCGGCTGCTGTGCTCCGCGTAGCCATGGGCAATGAGGAGGGTGGCCTTCGGGGTGCCCTCCGGCAACCAGCGCTGCCAGTAGAGCGTCAGGCCGCCGACGCCGGGGAAGGTGCTCTCGTGGTGCTGCATCGTCGGCCTCCTCGCACGGGACACGAGGCGCAGCGTACGACACGAGCCAGAGAATCAGGGGCGCGCCTCGCCGGGCTCCGGCTCCGCCTCGGCGGTGGCGTCCTCCGCCTCGTCGCGGCTGTTGGAGACGAGGAACCAGACGATCGGCAGGCCGGCGAGCAGGAGCAGCCCGGCGCCGATGATCAGCGCACGGCTGAGGTTGGTCAGGAGGGCGTCGCCCACGGCCACCACGCCGAACACCGGGATCAGCATCCCCGTGAAGGAGGCGACCGCGAACTTCGTCCAGGCCATGGAGGTGAGACCGGCGCCGTACGACACCCAGTCGAAGTTGAAGGCGGGCAGCAGGCGCATGAAGAAGATCGCCCACGCGCCCGAGCGCTCCGAGACCCGGTCGATCTTGTCGAGTTGGTCGGACGGGACGTACCGCTCCACCCAGGGCCGCCCGAAACGCCTCGCGAGGCCGAACGCGGCCAGCGCGCCGATCATCGAGCCCGTCACCGAGTACGCGGTGCCCCACCAGATCCCGAACGCGAGCCCGGCGGCGATGCCGAGTGGGATCGAGGGGATCGGAGAGAAGACCACGCCGGCCGCGACCAGCGCGACGTAGACAACCGGCCCAATGGCGCCCAGGTCCTGGATCCAGTCACGCACGCTCTCCGGCGACAGGTCCACCCACCGCCCGACGACCTGGTCGAAGGCCAGCGAGATCAGCAGGCTCGCGGCCGTAAAGCCAACGATGATCAGGACGCCCCGGCGGTTCAGCCGAGGCAGGTCAGACAGCAGGCGTCGGGGCACGGGTCGTCCTCGTCGAGGCGGGGGTGGCGGGCGTGAGCGCCCTGGGGGTGAGGATATCGGACGGCCCGGGCTGGGTCGTTACAGGATCTGGGAGAGGAACTGGCGGGTCCGCTCCTCCCTGGGGTGATCGAAGATCTGCTCCGGCGTCCCCTCCTCCACGATCTGCCCCTGCGCGAAGAAGAGGAGGCGGCTCGCCACCTCCCGTGCAAAGCCCATCTCGTGTGTGACGATGATCATCGTCATGCCGGAAGCGGACAGTTCCGAGATCACCGAGAGCACCTCACGGATGCTCTCCGGGTCCAGCGCGGAGGTGGGCTCGTCCAGGAGCAGCACCTTCGGGTCCATCGCCAGCGCCCGCGCGATCGCCACGCGCTGCTGCTGCCCGCCGGAGAGGTCGGCCGGGTACATATCGATCAGATCGGGGATGCCCACCCGCTCCAGGAGGCGCAGGGCGTGCTCGTCGGCCTCCTTGCGGCTCTGGTGACGCACCACCTGCGGGGCGAGCGTGATGTTCCGGCGCACGGTCAGGTGCGGGAACAGGTTGAAGTGCTGGAACACCATCCCCACGTTCGCCCGCACGGCGTGCAGATTTTGCACCTGGTGGTCGAGGGTGATCCCATTCACGATGATCTCGCCGGCGTCGTGCGGCTCCAGCCGGTTCAGCGTCCGCAGGAAGGTCGACTTGCTCGACCCGGACGGACCGAAGACCACCACCGTCTCGCCCTCATAGATCTCGGTGGAGATGCCCCGAAGCGCGTGGAAGCGGCCGAACCACTTGTTCACGTCCCGACAGGTCACCACCGGCGTGCGTTCGGCCGCTGGCATGTCGGGAGCCGGGGTCGGGTCGGTCTCGATCGAGGTCATCGTCTCCGCCTCGTCCCGCTGAGCGCGTACTCCACCCGTTCGCTGAGCCGGGACAGCGCGAACGCGGACACCCAGAACACGATGCCGACGAACAGCAGGACTTCCTTCTGACGCCCGAAGAAGTCCGGCTGCTCCGTGGTGGCGCGGGCCGCCTGGAGCATATCCGTCAGCCCGACCACCGAGACCAGCGTGGTCGACATGAACAGGCCGATCATCTCACCGGCCAGCGCGGGCGCCGCATTCCGCACGGCGATCGGCAGCGTGACCAACCATCCGCCGATGGCCACACGCCGCGCCCAGCGCAGCCACCCGGCGTGCGCCCTCACCCGCCGCGCGGCGACATAGGCGACCGCGCCGAGCGCCAGTGCGAGCGCCGCCAGTGGCCGGCCGGTGCCGCCCGTGAAGAGCGGGAGGATCAGCACGCCAATGATGGCGAGCGCGGTGAGGGACCTGGGCCCGATGCGGCTCCACGCACCCCACGAGAGCCCGACCAGCGCGGTGCCCGCGATGACCATCGGCCAGATCCGCCACTCCTCCCCCTGCGGGAAGCGGCCGACGAGCAGCAGGCGGCGATTGGCGCGCACCACGTCCCAGTCCGCCGCGGTGACGAACCAGCGCCCGAGCGTGTACACGAGCGCGCCCAGCACCGCGAGGATGAAGAGCGTCAGGATCGTGTTCCCGCGCGTATCGAACAGCCGGTCGTGCGCCCAGTCGCGCGCGGCTGCCAGGGCCGGGCCGGCGCCCGGTGCGCGCTCGGACGGTGCCATCGCGCTCATATGCGGCGCTTCCCGCCGCGCTGGAACCGCCACTGCGGGCCGTTCAGCAACAGTGCGATCAGCAGGTTGAGCAGCAGGTACGTCAGCATCATCACGATGAACATCGTGATCGCCTCGCCGGAGTTGTTGATGATCGTGCCGCCCACGGTCATGAGGTCCGGGAAGGCGATGGCGATCGCAACCGCGCTGTACTTCGCCAGCGCCTGGCATTGCGTCGCCAGCGGCGGCAACATCGCCCGCAACGCCTGCGGCAGCACGACCAGGCTCATCTGCTGCCATCCGCTGAGGCCAAGCGCCGCCGCCGCCTCGCGCTCCCCCTTCGGTACCGACTGGATCGCGCCACGGACGATCTCCGCGACGAACGCGCCGTTGAAGAACGAGAGCGCGAGCAACAGGCCGACGAACTCCGGCGAGAGTTGCAGGCCGCCCGCGTACGAGAAGCGCTCCACCTGCGGGGTGTCCCAGCGCAGCGGCATCCCCATCGCGACGTAGGAGCCTCCGGCCAGCACGGCGAGGAGCGCGAGCGATACGCGCCACGGGCGAGAGGGCTGCCCGGTCGACGCCTCGTAGCGGTGCAGGAACATCCACACGCCCGCGGCGACCGCGAACGCGCCCAGGGCGACCACGGCCCACGTCCCCGCGCCATCAAGCGGGCGTGCCCACGGCAGCGCGATCGCGCGGTTGGAGGCGTAGCCGACGCCGAAGAGGGAGAGGCTGTCGCGGATGTGCGGCAGTTGCAGGACCAGCGCCGTGTACCAGAACACCACGAACGGCAGCAACGGCGTGTTGCGGATCGCCTCCACGAACAGGAGGGCCAGGCGTGACGCGAGCCAGTTGGAGGAGAGCCGCGCGATTCCAACCACCAGGCCGATGATCACCGCCAGGATCATGCCGAAGACGGTGATCCGGATCGTGTTCATGATCCCCGCGAAGTAGACGGCCCAGCGGGAGTCGTTGCCGGATACGTTCGTCAGGAACTGGTCGCCCACGCCGAACCCGGCGCGATCGCTCAGGAACCCCAGATCCAGGCTGCTCGCCTGCCGCGCCTGGTGGACCAGGTAGAAGACGAACGCCACGGTCAGTGCGACCGTAAGCGCCTCCAGCGTGGCGCGGCGCACGCGCACGTCACGGGAGAGCCGCCGGGCATCGGTGAGCATCGTCGCCACGGCTGGCTATCGGTACGGCGGGGCGTACATGAGCCCGCCGTCCAGCCACGAGGCGTTCAGGGTGCCCGCCCGTGGGATCCCCAGCGGCGCCACGTTGCGCTGGTAGACCTCGTCGTAGTTGCCGACCTGGCGGATAACGGCGCGCATGAAGTCCGTCGCCACCCCCAGGCCGGGGTTGAACACCGTGCCCTGTACCGGCACGCCCAGCAGCCGTGCGACCTCCTGCGAGGGCGGCGACTCAGCCATCTGCTCCACGTTCGTGCTGGTTACGCCCAGTTCATCTGCCGCGAGCATGCCGAGCACGACCCAGTTCACCAGGTCGGCCCACGCCGGGTCGTCGTCGCGCACCAGCGGCGCCAGCGGTTCCTTCGACAGAGTGTCCGGCAGGATCACCAGCGACTGCGGCCCGCCGGCACGGACCGGGAAGGCTGCGCGGCGCGCGGCGAGCTGCGACTTGTCGGAGGTCCACGCATCACAGCGCCCGGCGATAAACGCCTCCTGCAGCGTCTCGTTGCGATCGAAGACAAGGGGCTGGTAGCGCACGCCTGTCCCCGCGAACCGGTCCTCCTGGTTCAGTTGCGTCGTCGTGCCGGTGAGCGCACACACCACCGCCCCGTCCAGGTCGTCCAGCGAGTTGATGCCGTCGGACGCGCGCACCATCACGCCCTGTCCGTCGTAGAAGGTGGGCACGGCGAACGTCAGGCGGAGGGAGGAGTCGCGGCTCAGGCTCCAGGTGGTGTTGCGGATCAGGACATCGATCTCACCGGCGGACAGCGCACCAAACCGCGACGAAGCGGAGACCGAGACGAACTGCACCTTCGTCGCGTCGCCGAAGATGGCGGCACCCAGCGCTCGCCCGAAATCAATGTCGAAGCCAGCGAACGCGCCGTCCGGGCGGATGTACCCGAACCCGGGCAACTGGTCGTTCACCCCAACGCGCAGGACGCCACGCTGGCGCACGATGGCGAGCGTGCTGCCCTCCGTCGCCACCGGTGCCGCGCTGGCGCCACCGGTGGAGGGAGCGGCGGCGGGACCGTCACTGCTGCACGCTGCGAGCAGGAGCGCGAGCGACACGAGGGTTAGCCCCACCGCTGCGCGTCGGTGGCGAGGGATCGAGGAAGCGAGACCGCGCACCGTGCCGCCCTTCGCCGGGTCACCCCGGCTCGCCCGCGTACCCGCCATGCCGCTCACATTAGGTACCACACCCGCACGCCACGGGCATGGCTATGATCGCGTGCCATCCCTGATGATCGGCGGTTCTCCATGACCAACATCCTCCAGTCCTCCACTGACGTCGCGACGCTGCTCGACACGCTCGCGCGCACCCCCGACCGACTCGCGGCGCTGGTGGGCACGCTGGACGAAGGCGCCCTGAACGCCGCGCCGGATGGCGAGTGGTCAGCACGGACGGTGCTGGCACACATCCGCGACGACGAGTTCCTGGTGATGCGCGTGCGCCTCGCGCGGACGCTCGCGGAGGAGCACCCGGTACTCACGCCCTTCGACGAGCGCGCCTGGGCGGACGCCCGCTGGCGCGACCGCGATGGCCTGGCCCAACTGATCGAGGACATCCGGCTCCAGCGCGAGGCGTCGGTCGCGATCGTGCGGCGGCTGCCCCCCGCCGCATGGCATCGCGTCGCCACTCAACCGGAGATCGGCACGTTCACCCTCCAGTGGTGGGTGGAGCACTGGGTGGAGCATGACGTGAACCACCTGGAACAGATCGCCGCCCTGCTCGGGCGGGCCGTCCCGGACTAGCGCCGTGCGCCTGCTTCTGGTCCGCCACGCCATCGCCGAAGAACGCGATGCCTCGCGCTGGCCGGACGACGCCGACCGACCGCTCTCCGCGGACGGCGAGGCGCGGTTCCGCCCGGCGGCGCACGGACTGGCGCTGCTCAACCCCCGGCCGGATGCGATCCTCAGCAGCGGCTACCGACGTGCGTGGCGCACGGCGGAGGTGCTGGCGGAGGAAGCCGGCTGGCCCGTGCCGGACGAGTGCACGGCGATGGAGCCCGGCGGAGACGCCGAGGACGTGCTCGCCACCGTGGACCACCTGGGCGGCTCGCCCGACGCGCTCATCGTCCTCGTGGGGCACGAGCCCGACCTCGGCGACCTCGCCACCGCCCTGCTCGGCTCGACGGAGGGGGTCCCGGACGCGTGGAAGAAGGGCGGCGCGTTGCTCCTGGAGCGCGCGCCCGGTGAGCCGCCCGGCCGCGCGCGGCTCCTCTGGTACCACCCGCCGAGGAGACTCCGAGATGCCGGTCAGTTGCACCGTGCTACCGAGTGACTGTGATGAAATTCGGGGATAGACTGCGGGCGCCCACCGCACCACTGGCGGTAGGGACTACCTGAAGGGCGCCATCGTGGCCAGTCCGACGACTGAAGCGGACGCATCGCCGTCCGTCTCCGGCCGCAGTCCGATCTTCTATGGGTACTGGCTCATCGGAGCCGCATTCACGGCCCAGTTCATCTCCGCCGGCATGCAGAACTATGTCATCGGCGCGTTCCTGAAGCCGATGACCACCGAGCTCGACTGGAGCCGTTCCGAGTTCGTGCTCGCCCGCACCATCGGCCAGTTCGTGGTGGCGTTCACCGGCCTCTACATCGGAGGCGTGGTCGACCGGCGCGGCGGCAAGTGGCTGATGCGGGGAGGCATCTGCATCCTCTCGGCGGCGCTGTTCGGCTGTTCCTTCGTCCAGGAGCAGTGGCAGTGGATCCTGCTCAACGGCCTGATCCTGACCGTGGGCGCGTCCATGGTGGGCAACCTGGTCGTGAACGTGACGCTGGCCAAGTGGTTCGTGGAGAAGCGCGGCCGCGCGGCCGGCTTCGCAGCCATGGGCGTCTCGTTCGCAGGCATCGTGATCACGCCGGGAACCGCGGAACTCGTCGCGCTCTTTGGCTGGCGCGAGGCGTGGCAGATCCTCGCCGTGCTCGCCTTCATCATCATCATGCCGGTGTCTTTCGTCATGCGGCGGGCTCCCGAGGATCACGGGCTGCACCCGGACGGGAAGACTGCGGCACAGGTCGCCGCGGGCGGCGGCGCCCGCGCCGCGGCAGACTTCGCCTCCTCCGTCACCCGCGCCCAGGCGCTGCGGACACCGGCCTTCTACCTGGTGGTCCTGGCGTTCGGCCTCGGCGCGATCTCCATTGGCGTGATGCTGGTGCAGACGATCCCGTACATGACGGACGCCGGGTACAGCACCACCGTGGCCGCGGCGATGATCACGGTCGCCTCGGTCCCGTCCATGCTGCTCAAGCCGGTGTGGGGCTACTTCATCGACAAGGCCGATGCGCAACGGCTCTCGGTCATCGGCTTCGCGATCAGCGCCGTCTCGATGGTGCTGATCGTCGTCGGCGTTCGGTCCGGCATCTCGCCGCTGGCCTTCTTCGGCTTCTTCCTGCTGGGCTGCGGCTGGAGCGGGCTCATCCCCCTGCAGGAGGTCGTCTGGGCCACGTTCTTCGGGCGCCGCTACCTGGGCGCGGTCCGGAGCGCGGGCCTGCCGTTCTCGCTCGGGATCTCGGCCAGCGCCCCATTGCTCGCGTCGTTCTACTTCGACCGGATCGGCAACTACGACGGCGCCTTCCTGGCGATCGCGGCATGCGCGGTGCTGGCAATCGTGCTGATTTCCTTCGCCAAGCCGCCCACCCGGACCGCCGCGACCACGTAGCGTCGCGCACCCGAACGTCACCAGGAACCCCGGCCGAAGGGCCGGGGTTCCTGGTATCTGATCCCGGCACACTCCCGGCGGGCACGGAGCGCCACCGCCGGTCACGGGCGCGCCGGAGCTCCCAACCTCCTGCTGGCGCTGGACGCGCGGCGCCCGCGCGATCTTGCACTCCGATAACATTGGCCCGGGATGATGCGTCGCAGCGACAGGCTGCGGCGCGGAGGAGTCATGGCGGCGACGACGGATCCAGCGATGGCCGGCACAGAGCGCTCGCTCTCTGACCCCTCGTTGTACGCGAACCGCGAACTCTCCTGGCTGGACTTCAATGAGCGCGTCCTCTGGGAGGCCCGCGACCCCCGGAACCCGCTTCTGGAGCGCATCCGCTTCCTGGCCATCACCGCGAGCAACCTTGATGAGTTCGTCTCGAAGCGAATGGGCTGGCTACGGCGGATGCGGTTGCAGGATCCCGCCGCGCGCACCGTGGACGGGATGACCATCGCGGAGCAGACCCTCGCGGTGCGCGAGCGCTGCCAGCAGATGCAGCGAGACATGGACCGCTGCTGGCGGGACGAGTTGGCGCCGGCCCTCGCGGCGGCGGGCTACGCCATCGTCCGCTTTGCCGACCTGGAGCCGGAGGCGCAGGAACGACTGCGCGACTACTTCCTCACGACGATCTTCCCGGTGCTGACGCCGCTCGTGGTCGACCCCTCGCACCCGTTCCCGTTCATCTCCGGGGCCAGCCTCTCCGTCATCCTCACCGTCCACGCGGACGCCGAACGGCGCCTGTTCGCGCGCATCAAGGTGCCCGCCAACCGCAAGCGCTTCATCGAGGTGGACGACGGACGGTTCGTCACCATCGAAGACCTGATCGCCTCGCACCTCGACCTGCTGTTCCCCGGCGTGCGGGTGGAGGACATCCGCCTGCTGCGCGTGCTCCGCAGCGCGGAGGTCGGGGCGCCCGGCGAAGACGTCGCCGACCTCCTGGAGGTCATGGAGGACGCGCTCGCGCGGCGCCGGCTCGCGGACGCGGTCGCGATCGAACTGACCGGCGACGTGCCGCCCGCGCGGATGGAGATGCTGCTGGAGGAACTCGGGCTCGCGCCGGAGGATGTCGCCGTGGGCGACTACCTCCTGGGCGTCGCCGACCTGCAACAGCTCGCATCGCTCCCGGTCCCGGGAGCATCGTTCCCGCCGTTCACGCCCGCGGTCCCGTCAGTATTCCTGCGCGACGGCGAGGATGAGCCTGGCTTCTTCGCCACGCTGAGGGCGAACGACATCCTAGTGCACCACCCCTACGAGTCGTTTGATGCGACGGTGGCACGGCTCCTGCAGCAGGCCGCCCAGGACCCGCAGGTGCTGGCGATCAAGCACACGACCTACCGCACGTCCCCCGACTCACCAATCCTCGGCGCGCTGATCGAGGCGGCGGCGCGCGGCAAGCAGGTAGCCGTGCTGGTGGAACTCGCTGCCCGCTTCGACGAGGCGAACAACATCGAGTGGGCGCGCCGGCTGGAGGACGCGGGCGTCCATGTGGCGTACGGCAACCCGAACCAGAAGATCCACGGGAAGATCTCGCTCATCGTCCGCGAAGAGGCGATGGGCGTCGCGCTGTACGCACACATCGGCACCGGGAACTACAACTCGCGCACGGCACGCGTCTACACGGATCTGGGCCTGCTCACGACCGACCGCGTGATCTGCGCCGACCTGCTCAACGTCTTCAACCACCTCACGGGGCTCTCGAAGGGCGTCGAGACGAAGTCGTTGCTCGTCGCCCCCTCCAACCTCCGCTCGGAACTCGAACGGCGTGTGCGACGCGAGATGGCGTCCGCCCGCAAGGGCGAGCGCGCGCGCGTGATCATGAAGGTGAACGCGATCGAGGACGCCGACTTCACGGCGCTGCTGTACGAGGCGTCCCAGACCGGGGTGCAGGTTGACCTCATCGTGCGCGGCATCATCCGGCTCCGGCCGGGCGTACCGGGCCTCTCCGAGAACATCCACGTCCGGAGCATCATCGGCCGGTTGCTGGAGCACTCCCGCATCTACGCCTTCGAGAACGAGGGGCGGCCGGAGGTCTTCATCGGCAGCGCGGACATCATGAAGCGGAACCTGGACGAGCGGACCGAGGTCGTCACGCCGATCCTGAACCCCGCGCTCTCCATGCAGGTGCGCCAGTTCCTGGACGCGCTGCTCTCCGACCGCCGCCAGTCGTGGCTGCTGCACGACCGGGAGTGGACGCGCGACCAGACGGTGACCGAGGAAGGCGTGCACGAGCGCCTGATGCGGATGGCACCCTTCTCCTGACCGCCCGCCCGATCACCTCGGTACCTCGCCCGCTCTCCTCCCAGTCCACCCTGTCCATTGGCCGGGTCACTGTATTGCATTGGCCCTCTGCAAGACGCACGCTGTGCGCGAGAATCCGCCGCACACCGGGCAAAGCCACCCGCGCTCCTGGCAAGAATGGCACCACCCATTCGTGATTGGACTAGTCCAATGGTCGCCGCAACCGGGCTTGAACTACACCTCGACCGTCGCGCGGACGCGCCGCTGTACCGCCAGGTGGTGGCTCAGGTGCGCGACCAGATCGTCGCGGGCACCCTGCGGCCGGGCGACCGTCTCCCATCGGAGCGGTCGCTCTCCGATTCCCTGGGCGTGAACCGCGCCACCGTCGTGACGGCGTACGAGGAACTGGCGGCGGCCGGGCTGGTCACGCGCCATGTGGGACGCGGCACCACCGTCCTGGCGCCACCCCGCGACGCGGAGGACTCCTTCGCGTGGGCGTGGAGCGAAACGCTGGGCGCGGGCGAGGACCGGCCGGGGCTGCACTCGATCCTCGACGGCATCGGCGTCACCGACCGCATCTCACTGGAGGCGGCCGAGCCCGCCGCCTCGATCTTCCCGGTCGAGGCGGTGCGCGCCATCGTCGACGACCTGCTCACGAGCGAGGGCGGGCGGCTCTTCCGCTACCACGAGGCGGAGGGCATTTCCGCGCTGCGCGAGCAGATCCTCGCCCGCTACCGCGCACGCGACGTCCGCACGGACGGCCGAGGCGTGCTGGTGACCTCCGGCGCGATGCAGGCGATCGAACTGCTGGTCCGCACGCTCGTCTCGCCCGGCGACACGGTGGTGGTGGAGTCGCCGACCTACCCGGGCGCCCTGGACGCGCTGCGCGCGGCCGGTGCGCGCCTGGCACCCGTCCCGGTCGACCGTGACGGCATCCGCACGGACGTCCTGGAGACGGTGCTCGCCCGCACCACGCCGCGGCTCGTGCTGGTGGTGCCGGCGCACCAGAACCCCTCCGGCGCGGTGCTGTCCGAGGCGCGGCGCGCGGATCTGCTGCAACTGACGCGCCGCTACCGCGTGCCGCTGGTGGAGGACGCGATCTACTCCGACCTGGCGTTCGATGGCCGGCCGTTCCGGCCGCTAATCGCGGAGGAGGGCGCGGAGCACGTCATCCACCTCTCCAGCCTCTCCAAGACGCTGGCGGGGGGCATCCGCGTGGGCTGGGTGATCGCGCCGCTGCCGGTGATCGAGCGTGTCGCCCGGCTGAAACAGCACACGGACGTGAACACCTCCGCATTCCTGCAGCACATCGCGTCGGAGGCGTTCGCGACGGGCCTGGTGGATCGCCACCTGGAGACCGCGCGCGCCTTCTATCAGCGCAACTGCGAGGTGCTGACCCAGGCGCTTCGCCAGGCGTGCGGCCCCGCCGTCCGCTTCGACATGCCGCGCGGCGGGATGTCGCTCTGGTGCCGGCTGACGCTGCCTGGCTCCGCGCGCGACTTTGCGCTGGTGGCGCAGCGCCGCGGCGTCTCGTTCGTGCCTGGTGATGCCTTTGCGGTGGGCCGCGAGCAGGACGGCGGCTTCCGCCTCACCTTCTCGCGGCACGACCCGGAGACGCTCCGCACGGCCGCGACCCGCATCGGCGAGGCGGTGGAGGACTTCGGCCAGCGGCCGGTCTACTCACGGCAGACGGGCACGCGCCCGCTCCTGTAGCCGGCGCACGAGGAACACCGGCCGGGGGCCGGAGGAAGAGCCTGGGATGGACATCGTCATGAGCCAGCGCACGGCCATGAAGGCGGGCGCCCTCGTCGAGCCCCGTCGCGCCGACCCGGCAGCCGCCATCGAGACCATCGCACGCGCCCTCCGCTCCGGCGAGGCGGAGTTATTCCTGGTGGAGCACGGGACGCGCCGCTACCTCCTCGACCGCACCGACCTCGACCGCATCTCCCCATCGCCGGCCTCCTCGCTCGCGCGGTATGAGACCGCGGAGCGCATCGCACGACTCCGGATCGGCCACGCGCTGGGCCCGGCGGCGGTGGAGTTGCCGGAGGGCGCAACGCTGGAGGAAGTCACGAGCGCCGTCGCGCTCGCGGGCTGGCGGCCCGTGCTGGTGCGGGACGGCGCACGCTGGCTCGCGGCAAGCCCGGCCACCCTGCTGCGCGCGATGATGGCGGCTCCGGCGGCCCACCGATGACCCCGCCCCCCACGAGGCCGCCCGCTGGCGGTAGCCCCGCGGCTACGATCAGGGCATGCGAACGCTCCGTGCGGCGGGCATCCTGGCCCTCTTCTTCGGCGGACTGGTCTACCTCGTGAGCCTGGATTTCGGCTCCGCCGTGCGGATCGGCGGGATCGCCGGAGGGCTGGCGCTCATCGGGTTCGGGGTGGCGGAACTGTACGAGCGGAACACGGGGCCCTCGCGGCGTCGCTGAGCGAGAGCCCGGGGCAGGAACCGGTCAGGACGTCCCGCAGGGATCATCGGCGGCGTTGAGGAAGCCTGAAGGGGGCGCCCGATCGGGGCCGCTTGCCAGCGACGCCCGTGACAACGATCATGTTTGTGATCGATTAAGCACAACGCCGAGTCTCTGGAAGGGGAGCGGGGGAACCATCATCGGGGCGAAACCGGCAGGGGGCCCAACTTGGGCCGATGGCCGGTACGGGGACCTCTCACCCGCAGCCCGTCAGCTCACCCCGTAGGCGTTAGAGGGGGGCACTCGGAGGCCTCCACTGGCTATCGCAGTTCGCTCACCAGAGCCCACCACTGAGCCTCGCACGCTCGGTTCCATCGTCATCACACCGTCGGTCGACTCGCCATCCTGGATGGTGGAGCGGCTGCTGCGTGCCATCCCCTTCCTGATCTCCGCCTTCATCGCCTCCTCCATCTTCTGGGCGCCGTGGCACTCCTGGACCGCCACGCTGCTGGCGGGCAGCCTCACCGTTTTCTTCGTCTACTGGGTCATCCGCTCCTACTCGGTGACCATCGCCGCGTGGATCGCGATCCGCCGGCTCAACCAGTGGGTGAAGGTGGACTGGGCTGCCCGGTACCGCGCTGAAGAGCGGGACACGCCGTGGGACTGGCCCCGGCACATGGTGATCATCCCGAACTACAAGGAGCCGGAGCAGGGCCTGGAGCGCACGCTCGCCGCTCTGGCCGCGCAGAAGCACCCCGAGCAGCTGGTGATCGTGCTGGCGATGGAGGACCGCGAGGCGGACGTCCACGAGAAGGCGCGCCGGCTCACCTCCAAGTTCGCGGGCGCGTTCGGTGACCTCTTCGCGACCTTCCACCCCGCCGGCATCCCCGGTGAGGCGCCCGGCAAGGGCTCGAACGAGGCATGGGCGGCGCGCCAGGCGTACCTGCGCCTGATCGAGACCGCCGGCGACGACCTCGACCGCTACTCCGTTACGTCTTGTGATGCGGACGCGATCTTCCACCCCAACCACTTCGCGGCGACGAACTACCAGTTCCTCACCGCAGAGGACCGCTACCGGACGTTCTGGCAGCCGGCCATCTTCAACACCAACAACATCTGGGAGGTTCCCGCGCCGCTCCGCATCCCGGAAGGCCTGTCGGGCGTGAACCGCGCCTCCAACCTGATCCTGCCCTTCTCCGTGAAGTTCCCGACCTCCTGCTACACGCTCTCGTGGCGAATGCTGCACGAGGTGGACTACTGGGACGAAGAGGTCATCCCGGAGGACTGGCACATCTACATGAAGTGCACGTTCTCGCTGGGCAACCGCGTCCGCGTGAAGCCGATCTGGATCCCGCTGGGCAACGACTGCGTGCTCAGCGAAACCTCCGCGAAGACCTTCCGCGCCCACTACACGCAGGCGAAGCGCCACGCGTGGGGTGCCAGCGACATCCCGTACGCGTGGCGCGCCGTGGCCAACGGCGGCCCCGCCAGTTTCTTCCGCCGGCTCACGCTGGCGAGTGCCCTCACGAAGGTGCACACCTTCTGGGTAGCGCAGTGGTACCTGGTCACGCTGGGCGTGCTGCTGCCGGCGAAGATGACGGGCTCCTTCGGTGCCTCCATGCCGGAGTGGTGGTCGCACAAGGCGTTCAACATCCCGGGCATCGGCCTGCACCCGGAGAACATCGTCAACCCGGAGGCGTGGCTGACCATCGGCCAGGCCGGAGTGATCGAGCCGACGATCTGGCTCAACTTCTGTGGTCTGCTCCTGACGCTCTGCCTCCCGCCGCTCGTTGGCATCGTCGCGTTCGAGGCGAAGATCCGGCCGGCTCGGCCCGCCGGCATCTCGCGCATCGAGACCTTCAAGCAACTCGGCATGTGGCCGCTGATGGCGCCGATCACGTTCTTCTGGGCCAGCCTGCCGGCGCTGGATGCGCAGCTGCACCTGGCCCGCGGCCGTGACCTCATCTACCGCGTCGCTGAGAAGGGGAGCCGGGCGTTCCGGCCGGCGGACGAACCGTCCACCCTGGATCGCGTCGCTCCCGAGGGACACCACCCGCATTCGCACCTGATGACCGACATCGCAGAGGAGATCCTCGCCATGCCTTCGATCCTGACGCTCTCCCCCGTCCACGAACCTGCCTGGAACGTGGTCGCAGACGACGACCGCTACGTCCTGAAGGACACGCTGCTCGGCGGCATGACCGTCTCCGAGACGGTCCTGCACGGCGGCCAGAGCACGCGCGGCCACGCCCACCCGTGGCCGGAGATCTACGTCTGCAACACCGGTCGAGGCACGCTGTTCCTCGACCACGACGGGGGCCGGCCGATGACGCCGGGCACCCGGGTGATCGTCCCCTCCAACGTCCACCACCGCGTGGCCACCGAGGACGGCGTGACGTTCACCAGCATCTTTGAGGGTCCGCGCCGCTAATCCCGCCCACGGCGCTCCGCACTGAGCCACCCGGCCGCTTGAGCGGCCGGGTGGTTCGGTTTCTGGCACCTCTGGAACAGGACGCGGCGGCTAGATGCCCAGGCCTTCGACAACCTGTGCACCCGGCAGCCGCGCGAGAAGCGCCGGCGCGAGGCGCACCTTCAGCGAACGGCTGCCGCCACCCACGATCACGTCCTCCAGCGGCATCATCGCCGCGTCGAGGTAGAGCGGGACGCCCTCCGGCAGTCCGAGCGGCGTGACGCCGCCGATCATCATGCCGGTGAGCGCGGCGGTTTCCTCCGCAGCGGCGAACGAGACCTTCCGCACGCCCATCAGGCGACGCACGATGCCGTTCACGTCCAGACGGTTCGTCGCGAGCACCAGGCAGGCGGCGTACTGCTTCGGTTCGTTCTTCGACGCGACGACGATGCAGTTCGCGGAGCGGTCCAGCGGCACCCCATACGCCTCGCAGAACGCGGCGGTGTCGGCGAGTGCGGGGTCACAGGGCATCAGTTCGTACGGCCCGCCCAGCGTGTCGAGGACGGCGACGACACGCGCCTCGACCTCCGCGTCGGATGGCCCCTCGGTCATCCCGTCGCTGCCTCGGACTGGCGCGGGATGCCGGACAGCGCGAACGCCT
Source organism: Chloroflexi bacterium HGW-Chloroflexi-9 (assembly GCA_002840675.1). Taxonomy (GTDB): domain Bacteria; phylum Chloroflexota; class Dehalococcoidia; order UBA2979; family UBA2979; genus W-Chloroflexi-9. The sequence continues at coordinate 5,524 of PHBR01000024.1, read as the reverse complement.
GGTCGACAAGCGCGGCGCCCCGCTCGATCTCGCTCTCGACGACCATGAACCGGTCCTCGTCTCCGTGGACGAGCTTGAAGCGTGTGTTGCCGAGGTACTCGACCCGCTCGATGCGGCGCAGTTCGGACCACGCGAGGTCGTGCAGGACGCGGCCCTCGTGGAGGGCGGTCGCGCCAGCATCGGTCAGGACGATGGCGGTAGCCGTGCCGCGCCAGGTCAGCAGCACGACCGGGATCATGATCAGCGTCACGACGACAGCGAAGAGGCCGAAGCCGGTCGCCTCCGCGGAACCAAAGAGCTGTCCGCCGATCAGTGATGCGACCGCGATCAGCGCCGGGAGCGCGAAGGAGGCGTTCTGCCACCAGCGACTCGGGTTCACGTAGACACCCTGCACGCCGCGCGCGGCAGCGAGCCACACGGCGTCGCGTGGGTGTGGCGGTGAGGCGGGGACGGGCGAGGCAGCGTCAGTCATGGGCACATCTTCCCCTGCCGCCGCGCGCGCGGCAAAGCAACCTCTGCGGTTGCGCACCGTTTCCATCACGAAGATGATGGCGCGCTACGCCTGCGGGTCACCACCCCGGGGCTCGGAGGGACGACAGGTGACGAGGGCGGACGAGGCCCCGGGATCAGCCGTCGACGGGCGTGCGGGCAACCGCATCGTCCACTACATCGTCGTCTACCGCTGGTCGTACATCCTCGGCGCGCTTGCCCTGCTTGTCGCAACTGTGGGCGCCATGATGCCACCGTGGCTGCTCCAGCGCGCCGTCGACGCGCTCACGGCCGGCGAGGCGGACACGCCGCTGCTGCTCCGCTACGGCGCCGCCATCCTCGTGATCGGCGCGCTCGAGGGGGCGTTGCGCTACTACTCCCGCTTCGCGGTCTCCGGCACCTCGCGCAGGATCGAGTACCAGTTGCGGGAGGACCTGACCTCCCATCTGCTGCACCTGGACCAGGGTTTCTACCTGCGCGCCCGCACCGGCGACCTGATGTCCCGGCTTACCAACGACCTGCAGTCGGTGCGTGACCTCATCGGCCCCAGCATCGTGAACGTCAGCCGGTCGGTGGCGGTGATCCTCGCCGGGTTCGTGTTCATGCTGATCATCGACATCCGGCTGACCTTGATCGCGTTCGCCTACCTGCCGGTGATCGGCGGGGTGATGGCGTACTTCGAGACGAACCTGGAGTTCCGCTTCCTGGAGGTGCAGGAGCAACTGGCCGTCCTCACCGACAAGTCGCAGGAGAACGTCTCCGGGATCCGCGCGATCAAGGCGTATGCGCAGGAAGAAGCCGAGATCGAGAACTTCGCCGCCGGGAACGAGGAGATGCGGCAGCGCTCCATGCGCCTGGCGATCTACCAGTCCGGGCTCTTCCCGGCGATGGGCCTCCTCACCGGCGGCGGGCTGCTGCTCGTGCTGTGGTTCGGCGGGCACGATGTGGTCGACGGCCGCATCACCCTCGGCGAGTTCGTGCAGTTCACGTTCATCCTCGCGATCCTCGCGGAGCAACTGCTGGCGGTCGGCTGGATGGTGGCGTCACTCCAACTCGGCATCGTCGCCAGCCGCCGCATCAACGAGATCCTGCGCACCGTCCCCACCGTGATGGACGGCGTGAACGCCGCGCCGCTGGAGCGCGTCCGTGGCGAGATCGAGTTCCGCGACGTGGCGGTGCGCTTCGGCGACGCCACGATCCTGGAGGACGTGAACCTGCACATCCCCGCCGGCGCTACCGTCGCCCTGGTCGGCGCGACCGGGCAGGGCAAGACCACGCTCGCGAACCTGCTCGTGCGGCTGCTCGACCCCTCGGCGGGCGCGGTGCTGCTCGACGGCGTCGACGTGCGCGCGCTTCGGACGGCGGACCTCCGCAACCAGATCGGCTTCGTCCCGCAGGAGTCGTTCCTGTTCTCCGAGTCGCTCCGTGACAACATCTCCTACGGCCGCCTGGATGCCACGGACGCCGAGTACGAACACGCGCTGGAGGTCTCCCAGCTCTCGAACGACCTGAAGCAACTCACCGAGGGCCTCGCGACGATGATCGGCGAGCGCGGCGTCACGCTGTCCGGCGGCCAGAAGCAGCGCGCCGCCCTGGCGCGGGCGCTGCTGAAGGACCCGCCCGTCCTGGTGCTGGACGACGCCCTGTCGCACGTGGACACACACACGGAGGAGGAGATCCTGCGCCGCCTGCGGGCGTACATGGCCGGGCGCACCACGATCCTGATCGCCCACCGCACCTCCACGCTGCGCTCCGCCGGCCTCCTCGTGGTGCTAGAGGGCGGACGGATCGTCGAGCGCGGCACGCACCAGGAACTGATCGCCCTCGATGGTGTGTACGCCCGCATCTACCGCGAGCAACTCGCGCTGGAGCGCCGCCAGGCGGAGGTGGAGGCGGAACGGGTCGCCCGGGGCCTCGCCGCGGAAGCGGAGGGCGGCCTGTGAGCTTCTACGAGGAGGAGTCCGCCTACGGGAAAGTCTACGACCGCCGTGTCGCCGGGCGGCTGATCGGCTACCTGCGCCCGTACGGCCTGCAGGTCATCGCGTCGCTGCTGATGATGTTCGCCGTCGCGATCCTGGAGCTAGTGCCCGTACTCCTCGTGCGCACCGCCATCGACGACCACATTGGCCAGGGTCGGACGGACGACCTGCCGGTGCTGGCACTGATCTTCATGGCGGTGCTCGGGGTGACGTTCGTCCTCCGCTACGCGCAGATGTACCTGATGGCGTGGGTGGGACAGCGAATGATGGTGGACCTTCGGATGGAGTTGTTCACCCACATCCAGCGCCTCGCCGTTGCGTTCTTCGACCGCAACCCGGTCGGCCGCGTCGTCATCCGGCTCACCGGGGATGTCCAGCAGATCGAGATGGTGGTTTCGCAGGGTGTGATCCAGATCCTCACGAATACGCTGATGGTGATCGCGATCGTGATCGCCATGTTCGCGCTCGACTGGAAACTCGCGCTGCTGCTGATGCTGTTCGTCGTGCCGCTCATCTACCTCGTGCAGCGGTTCGCAAAGGCGCAGCGGGAAGCGTTCCGCGACCAGCGCGTCTGGATGGCACGCATCAACGCCTACCTGAACGAACTGATCACCGGCGTCACGATCATCCAGTTGTTCAACCGCCAGCGGCAGAACCTCAGTTACTTCACGGAACGCAACAAGGGCGCGCTGGGGGCGAACATGCGCGTCCTCTTCTGGTACGCCGCGTTCGAGCCCACGGTCGTGCTGTTCAACGCCATCACCACCGGCGTCATCATCTGGTTCGGCGGCCGGGGCGTGCTGGAGGACTCGATCACCCTCGGCACGCTCATCGCCTTCCTCGCGTTCATGCAGCGCTTCTTCTGGCCGGTGCAGCAGCTGTCCGAGCGCTACACGATGCTCCAGGGCGCGATGGCCTCGGCCGAGCGCATCTTCGGTGTGATCGACGAGCCCGAGGAGGTCACCGATATCCCGGGCGCGGGCACGCTGGAGGCGGTGCGCGGCGAGATCCGCTTCGACCACGTCTGGTTCGCCTACGGCGAGCCGAACTGGGTGCTGAAGGACGTCTCGTTCAGCATCGCGCCGGGCGAGAAGGTGGCGATCGTCGGCGCCACCGGTGCGGGCAAGTCCACGATGATGGCGCTGCTCTCGAGGTTCTACGACGTGCAGCGCGGCGCGATCCTGGTAGACGGCGTGCCGATCCGGGACCTGCAGCAGCGCTGGCTACGCCGACATGTGGGGACCATGCTCCAGGACCCGTGGGTGTTCACCGACACGATCGAGGAGAACATCCGCCTGCGGGACCGCTCGATCAGCGCGGAGCAGATCCGTGTGGCCGCCCGCGCCGTGGGCGCGTCGACGTTCATCGAACGACTGCCCGAGGGCTACGGGACGATGCTGGCAGAGCGCGGCGCGAACCTCTCGACCGGGCAGAAGCAGCTGCTGGCGCTGGCGCGCGTGGCCGCCTTCAACCCGGAGATCGTGCTGGTGATGGACGAGGCGACCGCGAGCATCGACCCGGAGACGGAGGCAATCATCCAGCGCGGGCTGAACGAGGTGATGGCGGGCCGCACGGCGATCATCATTGCGCACCGCCTGAACACCATCCGCGCCGTCGACCGCATCATCGTCCTGCACCAGGGCGAGGTGGTGGAGGACGGGTCGCACGAGGAACTCATGGCCCTCGATGGGATCTATGCGCGGCTGTACGAACTCCAGTACCGCGTGCAGAGCGCGCCGTAGCACGCCTCGCGGGCGCGATCCCGCGGCGGCGAGGCACCTCGTCAGTTCGGAGCGCCTCGGCCGGGGCTACTCCCCGGTGAACCTCGGGGGACGCTGCTCGAAGAAGGAGGCGCGGGACTCCGCCGCGTCCTTTGGCGCGCGGCGCGAGAAGACATGGCCGAAGGTCTCGTTGCGGAGCGCCTCCTCGAGGTCCACGAGCATGTTGCGCTGAATCGTGCGCTTCGCCGCGCGCATGGCGAGCGGCGGCCACTTCGCGATGTCGTTCGCGAGCGCCAGGCTCTCCTCGATCAGCCGGTCGGCCGGGACGAAGCGGTCGACCAGGCCGAGCGTCAGCGCCTCCTCGCCGCGAATGTCGCGGCTCGTGAACATCAGGTCGACGGCCTTCGAGTAGCCGACGATGCGCGGCAGCAGCCAGGACATGCCAGAGTCCGGCGAGAGGTTGCGCTCGATGAAGGTGGTGCGCATCCGTGTGTTCGGCGTGCCGATACGCAGGTCACACGCCAGCGACAGGCTCATCCCCGCGCCCACCGCGGCACCGTTCACGGCGGCGATCGTCGGCTTGGTCATCCGGTAGAACGCCATCGCCTGGCGGCCGATCCAGCCGTACTCGTCCAGTCGCTGCGCCTGCGGCGCGGTCGCGGGCGGCGTGTCATTGTCCTCGGACCGGCTCGTGTCGGCACCGCTGCCGAGGTCCGCGCCGGCGCAGAAGGCGCGCCCGGCGCCCGTCACGACCATCACGCGGATGCTGTCATCCGCCTCCACCTCCGCGCAGGCGGCGCGCGAGTCGTCCTGCAACGTCTTGTTGAGCGCGTTCAGCATCTCGGGCCGGTTGAGCGTGACCAGCGCCACCGGCCCGATCCGCTCAAAGGTGATCGCCTCGTACGTCATCGCTCGCTCCTCGCCTGCCCGTGCCTACGCATCCGCCACCGCTTCGCGCACCCGCGCCAGGCGCGCCGTGCTCGCCAGTACCTGAGCGTGGTCCGGCACCAGGTGCCGGATGATCACATCCGTGAAGCCCATCGTCGCCAGCCGCCGGAACTCCGCCGCCACCTCGTCCACGTCGCCGAAGACGACAGCGCTGCGGTCGAAGCCGCGGTAGCCCTTCGCCACGATCGGCCCGGCGACGGCGCGCGCCTCCTCCGCGTCCGCGCCGACGAAGATGTCGCGCCGGATCGCCACCACGCCGCGCTCCCGCCCAAGCGCCCGGCGCTTCGCGAGGTAGGCGGCGGCCTGCTCGTGCGCCTCAATGTCCGTGAGGCTCGGGTCGCCGAGCCAGCCGTCGCCCAGGCGCGCAGCCCGGTCCAGCGCCGCCGG
>PHBR01000023.1 GCA_002840675.1 Chloroflexi bacterium HGW-Chloroflexi-9 | reverse complement strand
AAGCGTCGATGCGCGAAACCTCAAGGCCCGCGCGGAACAGCGCCCGCTCCTGCCCCGATGCCGGGTCGTAGGCGTATACCTTCCCGTCGGCGCGGTCGGCGTAATACAGACTCGAGCCGCGCGCGGAGAGCGCCGTGACGCGGGATAACTCGCGAAGGGGCTCTGTCGCCGTGTATACGGGCGCTCGCAGCGTCATTGATTCCTTGAAATCGTCCCATGCCTCCGATAGTCCCGTCTCGTAGATCCGGTAGAATCGCCCTCGACCCAGGAGCCCGTCGTCCAGGCCGCGGAACGCCGAGCCGGCGCCGAAGCGGCGCCATAATTCGGCATAGGCCGCCATGCCGTAGCGTTCCTGCAGGTAACGCGAGAAATAGCCGCCGTAGAGATAGTAGAGGCTTCGGTCCGGGTAGAGATCGTATGCGCCGGAGGCCTGGGCGAAGGTCTTCCATCTGCCTTCTACGATATCCTGGCGCAGTACGGCGCCGGCCAACGGATCGACGGCCCTTCCATGGCCGTCGAGACTCTCGAAGGACACGGTCACGCCCTCGACGAAGGATAGCGGCGCTAGGTACGGCGAGACGCCGAGCGGCGAGCCGAAGATCCCGACGACGGCGTCCTCTAGTTCCGATCGGATCGAAAGCGAGACCGCGTGCGTCAGTTCGTGGTAGAACAGGGAGCGAAGATCGTCCCGGAACGATCCCAGCGACGAGTCGGCGTCCGTCGGCGCCTGGTACAGGACGATACGGGGATATGGCGTCCACGTGTAGTATCCGTTGGCCAGTTCCGAATCGGGCGTCAGCACTACGGGTAGGCGTCGGCCCGGGACGGTCCTCAGCAATGATGCGATCTCGCGGTAGGCATCGTCGGCGAACGAAGCGAGGTACTCCGCCGCCGGCCCGGACTCCGCGGCGAATATGATCGAGAAGTACTCGGTCTCGAGGATGTTGAGCGGCCTGTCGGGGGAGAAGAGATCGGCCGTCGCTGAACAGACGGCGATGGCGGCCATTCCGGCCGCCATTAGCATGCGCTTCATCGAGAACCTCCGCGCGGAGAACGCCCGGGCGCCCGCGCGGCGATTATAAGGAGTAATATCCCGGACGCGCAACGACCGGAGCCGACTTTACCCGCCGCTCCTGTGTTTCCTGTCTTCCAGTGACAGGCTCAATATACTCTGGAACGCTCGACCTAGTCGCGTTGCGTCGATGAAGTATATTATTATACGGATGTAAGCCCAAGCTCGTTTGCGCTCAATTTAGAGGCCGTCGGGGCCGATAATGAACTGAATAGGTATGAAGTTAGGATGGCGATGACCGTAGGACAGAAAGCCACCGTTAGTCTACTCGCCTCGACGCTCCTGGCCGCCGGCTTTGCCGCGCTGGCCTATTCCGGTTTATTCTCCGTCATAGAGACCAGGTTCTTCGATGAGCGCGTCAAGCGATCGGTAGAGTCCTCGGTCGAGGCCCTGTCAGCGTCGGCGGACGCCTACCACGCGCTCAACGCGGATCGATTCTCCGGCATCCTCGGGAACGACTACGTGCGGAGGAGCTTCCTGCCGAACCAGAGCGCTCAGGACGCGTTCGACAGGACCAGGACTTTCGGCCTCCTCGCCGAGGAGACGCCGGGGTTGCTCGGCGTCCGGTTCGTCGACCTGGATGGCAAGCGCATCCACTTCAGCACCTTCCCCGGCGACGTAATCCGTTCGGAATCGCTCAGGATCGTCTACCGTAACTATGGCGAGCCCGGAGATGAGCCGTACGTCGACATAGAAGGCGCCGAAGGATCGAAGGTGACGGTCTCGGCGCTGCCTTCCAGGCGCGCCTTCGCCTATCGGTTCCCCTTCATGGACGGATTCGGGGTCTATCGCGGCAGCGCCGTCTTCTACGTAACGTTTACCGGATTCCTGCAGCGATTGATCCAGGATGGCCGCATCGCGCTCGGCGACGATATCGTCGCGGTCGGAACGCAGGGCGTCCTGGCCGGCGCGCCGGCCACCCCCACCGCCGAACCGGTGTTCCAGCCGATCGCCCCAGTGGAGACCACAGCCGCCCCCGCTGAGCCGCTGACTGCCGGCGAGATCGGGGCGGCCCTCCACGACCTGGTGTGCTGGTACGACGACCCCGCGCTGGCCCAACAGTGCCTCCCGCCGGGCGAGGAGTTCGTCACCGTCCTCCAGCGTGTCGTCGCCTCCGGCGACCGGCGCTTCATCGCCCCACTCGTGGACATGCTCTGGCTGGAGGTGGGCTGGGAGCGGTGGGTCCGCGAGGCGCTGGAGACGCTCTCCGGCGAGCGCCACGCGACGGCGGCGGAGTGGTACGCGTGGATGACGGCGAACCCACCGCCTCTCCCGGACGAGTACGCCACATGGAAGGGTGAGTTGCTCGGCCTCATCGACCCGCTGTTCGCACGATTGATCCGCGACCGCGCCTCGCCCACCGGCCCCGGGCCGGAGGAACTGGTGTGGGGCCTCCAGGGCGTAGGCCAGGTCCCGCCGCTGGTGGCGCCGGACACTGTGCACCGCGTAGAGGAGCGCTACCTTTCCCGCAGCGACATCGTTTACGGCGTGGTGATCGATGGCGTCGCGCGCGCCTACCCGGAGCGGATCGTGGCGTGGCACGGCGTCGTCGTCGACGACCTTGAGGGCACCGCGATCCAGGTCTGGCACTGCATCGCGTGCGGCGGCGCGGCGGTCTTCAGCGGGAGCGCCGCGAACGGCCAGCGGTACACGTTCGCCTCCTCCGGGCTGGTCTGGGACGGCCGGCGGCTGTTCTTCGACGAGGAAACCTCCAGCCTGTGGGACGCGGTTACGGGCCGGGCGGTCGCGGGGCCCTCCACCGGCACGGGGCTGCTGCTCCGCACCTCCACCCGCACCACCTGGGGGGAGTGGAGCGACCGGTACCGCAACACCCGCGTGCTGAGCCTGGATACCGGCTTCGTCCGGGACTACTCGGAAGGCGCGGCGATCGCCGCCGACCTCCAGTCGAAGGCCCCCCTCTACCCGGTGGCGCGGCTGGACGACCGGCTGCCGGCGAAGACGCGCGTGCTGGGCGTGGTGGTGGACGGGGTGGCGCGCGCCTACCCGCTGGAGCGGCTGGAGGCGGCGGGCATCCTGCATGAGGACGTGGGCGGACGCCGGCTGCTATTCCTGTCGCCCGGTCCGGGCCGCGGGGTCTCGGTCTACGAGCCGGGCGGCGTCACCATCGAACACCTCGATGGGCCGGCGGACGACCGGGAGGCGGTCGACTCGGACGGGCTGCGGTGGTTCGTGGACGAAGAGCGGTTGCTGAACACCCGGAACAGCCGCGTGCTCTCCTCCGTCCCCTCGCAGGTCGTCTACTGGTACGCCTGGAGCGGGGCGTACCCGCTCACCCAGGTGCGGGAGTGAATCAGGGCCGCCCCGAGGTTGACGGCTGCGCCGCTGCACCGCACACTGAACTTCTTATGGCGATCCAGACGTCCCGCATCGCCCCCCTGTCGCCCGCTGCGCCCCTGCGCGGCCTGGGCCTCCTCGTACTCGTACTTATCTAGGCGGCGCCTGCGCGTTGTCGCATGCGTCGCCTGCCGCCCGCGTGTCGGGTGGCTTCGCGTGTCCCCAGCGAGAGACCGCGACGCCGAAGCGCGTCCGGACACCCAAGTAGAGACGGAACCCCACCCATGGTCATGATGAGCGGCGCTGACATCCTCCTGGAGTCGCTGAAGCGCCTGGGCGTCGACACCATCTTTGGCTACCCCGGCGGCGCGGTGCTCCCGCTCTACGACCGGTTCCCGGCGCACCCGGAGATCCACCACGTCCTGGTCCGGCACGAGCAGGCCGCCGGCCATGCGGCGGACGGATACGCCCGCGCCTCCGGCCGCCTGGGCGTGGCGCTGGCGACCTCCGGCCCCGGCGCGACGAACCTGGTCACCGCGATTACGAACGCGCAGATGGACAGCGTGCCCACGCTGTTCATCACCGGGAACGTCATCCGCGCCCTGATCGGCCGGGACGGCTTTCAGGAGGCGGACATCACCGGCATCACGATGCCGACGGTGAAGCACAACTACCTGGTGATGCAGGCGCAGGACATCGCGCGGACGATCGCTGAGGCGGCCTACCTCGCGACGACCGGTCGCAAGGGCGCCGTCCACGTGGACATCCCGAAGGACGTCTTCATCGAGCAGGCCGAGTTCGAGTGGCCGGAGCACGTCTCCGTGCGCGGCTACCGCATCCCCGGCAAGGCGGACGCGGAGTCGGTGCGCGAGGCGGCGGCGATCATCAACGCGGCCGAGCGCCCGGTGATCTTCGCCGGGCACGGCATCATCCAGGCCGACGCCGCGGAGGAACTGCGGCGCTTCGCGGAGCGCGGCGGGATCCCGATCCTGAACACGCTGCTGGGGCTGGGCGGCATCCCGCAGGACCACGCGCTGTCCTACGGCATGATGGGCATGCACGGCTCCTACTGGGCGAACCACACCGCCAGCGCGGCGGACGTGATCATCGCCCTGGGCATGCGCATGGACGACCGCGCGATGGGCCGCTTCGCGGACATGAACCCGACGGCCAAGATCGTCCACGTCGACATCGACCCCGCCGAGCACGGCAAGAACCTGTTCACGCTGTGCCCCGTGGTGGGCGACGTGAAGCACGTGCTGCCGCAGCTGACGGACGCGATCGAGAAGCGCTCGCACGTCGAGTGGATCCGCTGGATCGACACGCTGCGCAGCGAGCACCGTCACTCGATGATGGTGCCGCCCGGCAACGAGCTGACGACGCAGTTCGCGGTCAGCAAGATCGCGGAGTTCGCGGGCCACGAGGCGATCTTCACCACCGGCGTGGGCCAGCACCAGATGTGGGCCGCCCAGTTCATGGACATCAGCCGGCCGCGCCAGTTCATCACCTCGGGCGGCCTCGGGACGATGGGGTTCGAGGTCCCCGCGGCCATGGGCGCGCAGGCCGCGTGCCGTGACCGACAGGTCTGGACGATCTGCGGCGACGGCGGGTTCCAGATGACCTTCCAGGAGATCGCCACCATGGTAGACGAACGTCTGCCGGTGAAGATGGCGATCATGAACAATGGGTTCCTGGGCATGGTCCGCCAGTGGCAGGAACTGTTCCACAACGACAACTACGTCTCCGTGGCCATGTCTCAACCGGACTTCGTGAAGATCGCGGAGGCCTACGGCATCCGCGGCATCCGCGTCTCCGACCAGTCCCAGGTAGAGGATGCGATCCGCGAGGCCGCGGCCGACCCCGGGCCGGTCATCCTGGACTTCCAGGTGACGACGGAGGAAAACGTCTGGCCGATGGTCCCCTCGGGCGCCGCGCTCAAGGAGACGATCGAGGGCCCGCAGCGGGTCACGCGGTAGGCACGGGGACAGAGGGCACGTACATGAGCACGAACAGGCACACCGTCTCCGCGCTGGTCGAAGACCGTCCGGGCGTCCTGAACCGGGTCTCCTCCCTGTTCCGGCGGCGCGGCTTCAACATCGAAAGTCTCGCCGTGGGCACCACGGAGGAGCCGGGCATCTCCCGCATGACCATCGTCGTGGAGGGCCCGCCGAGCATCGCCGACCAGGTGCAGAAGCAGCTGGACAAGCTGATCGACGTGGTCACGGTCGAGACGCTGAACGAAGACGAGTCTGTCGTCCGCGAACTGGCGCTGATCAAGGTCGCCTGCCGGCCGGATCAGCGGCGCGAGATCCTCGATGTCGTCGATATCTTCCGGGGCTCCGTGGTGGACGTCTCCACGACCACCGTCATCATCCAGTTGACGGCAGCGGCGGACACGCTGAACGCGCTGATCGAGAACTTGCGGCCATACGGCATCCGCGAGATGGTGCGCACCGGCCGGATCGCCCTCGCGCGCGGTCCGCGGACAACCGCGACCCACCAGCACGAGACCGAGGAAGAACGGCGCTTCCACCAGGAGATCGGGCGGTTGCCGGAAGGCGAACTGCCCTTCAGCAGCAAGTAAGACGCGGGACGGACCGACCGGCCGCGAGCGCGGACGCGGGCAAGCGCCGCGACCGAGGGGAGACATCCGAGTGGCGAAGATCTACTACGAGGCCGATGCAGACCTGGGCGTCCTGAAGGGCAGGACGGTCGGCATCATCGGCTTCGGGTCGCAGGGGCACGCCCACGCGCAGAACCTCCACGACTCCGGCGTCGACGTCGTGGTCGGCCTCTACCCGGGTTCGAAGTCCTGGGCGAAGGTCCAGGAGGCCGGCCTGAAGGTCGGCACCGTGGACGAGGTGGCGCAGACCGCGGACGTGATCATGATCCTGGTCCCCGACCAGGTCCAGAAGCAGGTCTACGACGACCACATCGCCCCGCACCTGACCCCCGGCAAGACGCTGATGTTCGCCCATGGGTTCAACATCCACTTCAACCGAATCGTGGCGCCGGAAGGCGTGGACGTCTCCATGATCGCGCCGAAGGGCCCCGGCCACCTCGTGCGGCGCGTGTACACGGAGGGCGGCGCGGTGCCGGCGCTCGTCGCCGTCCACCAGGACGCGACCGAGGGCGCGCTGGCGACGGCGCTGGCCTACGGCAAGGGCATCGGCTCCACCCGCTCCGGCATCCTGGAGACGACCTTCCGCGAGGAGACCGAGACCGACCTGTTCGGCGAGCAGGCGATCCTCTGCGGCGGCCTGACCCAGATGATCAAGAACGCCTTCGAGACGCTGATCGAGGCCGGCTACCAGCCCGAGTCCGCCTACTTCGAGACCTTCCACGAGGTGAAGTTGATCGTCGACCTCATGTACGAGGGCGGCATGGCGAAGATGCGCGACTCGATCAGCGACACCGCCGAGTACGGCGACTACACGCGCGGCCCGCGCGTCTCACCGCCCGCCCAGAAGGCGGAGATGAAGAAGATCCTGGACGAGATCCAGTCCGGGCAGTTCGCCCGCGAGTGGATCCTGGAGAACCAGGCCGGCCAGCCGCACTTCAAGGCGCTGCGCCGCATCAACGCGGAGCACCCCATCGAGACCGTGGGCGAAGAGGTCCGCGGCATGATGGCCTGGCTGAAGCAGGGGAAGTAGCACCTACCGATGACCTCGGACGCCGCCGCGTCGCACCCCGAGACCGCTGACGTACGCCCGTACGTCTCGCGGCCGGGCGTGTCCGCGCCGGCGACCACCCAGCGAGAGGCCGGCCCGAGCCGGCCTCTCGCCGTCTCCGCCTCGCCGGTCGCGCTGGTCGTCGGCCTGCTGGGCCTCCGTGGGCTGGGCCTCGGCCTTACGCAGCCCTCCTCCGCCTGACCTCGGGCGGAAGGGAGGGCTGACCTCCGCCGACGAGCAGGACCGCGCACCCAGGGATACGAAGCACCATGACCGACACCGACAAGATCTACATCTTCGACACCACGCTGCGAGACGGCGAGCAGAGCGCCGGCATCTCCTTCACCATGGACGAGAAGGTGGAGATCGCCCGCCAGCTGGCCCGCCTCAACGTGGACATCATCGAGGCCGGCTTCCCGGCCACCTCCCCCGGCGACCGCGAGGCGATCGCCGCGATCGCGCGCGAGGTGAAGGGCCCGGTCATCGCCGGCCTCGCCCGCGCCGTCCACTCCGACATCGACACCGCCTACGAGGCGGTGCGAGGCGCGGAGTCGCCGCGCATCCACGTGTTCATCTCCTCCAGCGAGATCCACATGGGCCAGCAACTCCACAAGCACAAGGAAGACGTGCTGGAGATGGCCCGCTCCGCGGTGGCCCACGCGAAGAAGTACGTCTCCGATGTTGAGTTCTCGCCGATGGACGCCACGCGCTCCGACCGCACCTTCCTCTACGACATCGTCCGCGCCGCCATCGCGGAGGGCGCGACCACGATCAACATCCCGGACACCGTGGGCTACGCGATCCCGAGCGAGTTCGAGGACCTGATCCGCTCGATCCGGAAGAACGTGCCGGAGTCGGAGGCGATCCGCATCTCCGTCCACTGCCAGAACGACCTGGGCATGGCCACGGCGAACTCGCTGGCGGGCATCCTGGGCGGCGCACGGCAGGTAGAGGGCACCATCAACGGCATCGGCGAGCGCGCGGGCAACGCCGCGCTCGAGGAGGTCGTGCTGGCGATCAAGACGCGCGCGGACTTCATGAACGTCCACACGGATGTGGTCACGCGCGAGTTCTACACCGCCAGCAAGCTGGTGGAGCGGCTGTCCGGCATGGCTCTGCAGCCGCACAAGGCAGTGGTCGGCAAGAACGCGTTCCGCCACTCCTCCGGCATCCACCAGGACGGCATCCTGAAGATGCGCGAGACATACGAGATCATGGACCCGGAGACGATCGGCATTCCCGCCGGCGACTCCATCGTCCTGACCAAGGTCTCCGGCTCGCACGCGGTGCGCGCCCGCCTCGCGGACCTGGCCGTGCACCCCACGGACGAGGAGTTCGCGCGCATCTTCGCCGCGTTCAAGGACGTGGCGGACGCCAAGGACGAGGTGGACGACCGCGACCTGATGGCGATCATCAGCGAGCAGACGCAGATCCAGGTGACGGATGCGTGGACGCTGGACCTCGTGCAGGTCTCCAGCAGCGACCACGGCGCGCCGACCGCCAGCGTGCGGCTGGTCGACGCGAACGGGAAGCTCCACCAGGACGCCGCCATCGGCACGGGGCCGGTGGACGCGATCTACCAGGCGATCAACCGGGTGACCGGGATGAAGAACGAGCTGACCGAGTTCAGCGTGAAGTCTGTGACGGAGGGGATCGACGCCCAGGGCGAGGTCACCATCCGCGTGCAGACGGACGGCGGGACCTACCAGGGCCGCGCCGCCGATACGGATATTCTGGTAGCCAGCGCACGCGCGTACTTGCATGCGCTGAACCGCGCGATCGCCGCCGCCTCGCGGTAGCGTTCGCAGCCAATCACAGGGGAAGAGTGAGCCGTGGCCAAGACGATTATCGAGAAGATCTGGGACCAGCATGTCGTCCGGACCGCCGAGGGCGAGCCCGACCTGCTGTACATCGACCTGCACCTGGTGCACGAGGTCACGAGCCCGCAGGCCTTCGAAAGCCTGCGGATGTCGAACCGCAAGGTGCGCCGTCCTGACCTGACGCTTGCCACCGTCGACCACAACGTGCCGACGAGCAACCGCGACCAGCAGAACCCGGACCCGCTGTCCGCACAGCAGATCGCCACGCTGCAGCAGAACGCGAAGGACTTCGGCATCCCGCTCTGGGACATCTTCGACATCCGCCAGGGCATCGTGCACATCATCAGCCCGGAGCACGGCCTCACGCAGCCGGGCATGACGATCGTCTGCGGCGACTCGCACACCTCCACGCACGGCGCCTTCGGCTCGCTCGCGTTCGGCATCGGCACGTCCGAGGTCGAGCACGTGCTAGCGACGCAGACGCTGACGCAGACGAAACCGAAGACGATGTCCGTGGAGGTCACCGGCTCGCTGATGCCGGGCGTCACGGCCAAGGACGTGGTGCTGGCGATCATCCGCAAGATCGGCGTGGACGGCGGCGTCGGTCACGTGATCGAATACCGCGGCGATGTCATCCGCTCCCTCTCCATGGAGGGACGGATGACCATCTGCAACATGACGATCGAGGGCGGCGCGCGCGCCGGCCTGGTCGCGCCGGACGAGGTGACGTTCGAGTACCTCAAGGGCCGCGACTTCGCCCCCACGGGCGAGGACTGGGACCGCGCGGTGGAGGAGTGGAAGGCGCTCGCCACGGACGAGGGCGCCGTGTTCGACACGGTGGTCACGCTCAAGGGCGAGGAGATCGAGCCGCACGTGACGTGGGGCACCACCCCCGCTCAGAGCGTGCCGGTCTCGGGCGTGGTGCCCAGCCCGGAGGAGGCCCTCACCCCGTCCGCCCGTGAAACGGCGGAGCGGTCACTGAAGTACATGGACCTGGAGCCCGGTCAGAAGATCAAGGAACTGAAGGTCGACCGCGTCTTCATCGGCTCCTGCACCAACGGCCGTATCGAGGACCTGCGTGTCGCCGCGGCGACCGTGAAGGGCCGCCACGTGGCGGACGGCGTCCGCGCGATGGTGGTGCCGGGCTCCGGCCTCGTGAAGTTCGAGGCGGAGGCGGAGGGGCTGGACAAGATCTTCCTGGACGCCGGCTTCGAGTGGCGCGAGCCGGGTTGCTCGATGTGCCTGGGCATGAACCCGGACATCCTGCTGCCGGGCGAGCGCTGCGCCTCGACCTCCAACCGCAACTTCGAAGGCCGGCAGGGCGCGGGCGGCCGCACCCACCTGGTCAGCCCGCAGATGGCCGCAGCCGCGGCGATCGAGGGCCACTTCGTCGACATCCGGGAGTGGAAGTAGCCATGCGACAGATCCGCACCGTCCGCGGTCGTGCCATCCCCCTGAACAAGGCGGACGTGGACACCGACCAGATCATGCCCAAGCAGTTCCTGAAGCGGATCGAACGGTCCGGCTTCGGCCCGTTCGCCTTCGAGGCGTGGCGGAAGGACCCGGACTTCGTCCTGAACGTCCCCGCCTACCAGGGCGCGCCGATCATGCTGGCCCAGCAGAACTTCGGCTCCGGCTCCAGCCGCGAGCACGCGGTCTGGGGGCTGGAGGACATGGGCATCCAGGCGGTCATCGCGCCGTCGTTCGCGGACATCTTCCGCAACAACTGCTCGAAGGTCGGCCTGCTCACGATCGTCCTGCCGCAGCCGGACATCGACTACCTCATGGCGCGCCACGAGGAGTTGCCGACGGCTGAGATCGTGATCGACGTGGAGGCCCAGACCATCGGCACCGCCGACGGTGCTTGGACGCGCACGTTCGAGATCGACCCGTTCATCAAGCACCGCACGCTCAACGGCCTCGACGACATCGGCATCACGATGCAGCACGACGCTGACATCGCGAAGTTCGAGGAGCGCCGGAAGTCGATGCTGAAGCCGGACACGAAGAAGGCCGCGGAGAGCACCCTCAAGATCGGGTAGTCCTCGGGGCCTCGCAGACGCTGGAAGGGCCGCGCGTGAGCGCGGCCCTTCTGATTCCGGCCGTGACCCTCGGCTGGCGTTCGGGCCGGCGCTGCCGCGCTCTGACGGTTCCCTGTACCGTTGGGAGAGACATGCGCTCCCCCACCGTCTCTCTGCCCGCACCTGTGATCGAAGCCGTCCGCTCGCTGGATGCGTCAGCGCGACCGGAACGCGCCTCGTGGCTGGGCGAGGGGTACGGGGCCGCGGCCTACCGCGTGCCGTCGCGCTCCGGCGACTGGGCCGTCCGGCTCCCCAAGCCGCGCTCCCCGTGGGCCCTCGGTGACCTCGAGCGGGAGGTGCGCCTGCTCGAGTTGATCGAGCGCGCACCGCTGGCCGTGATCGTGCCACGCGAGGCGACGCTGCTGCGCGACGCCGCCGGCGCCTCGATCGGCACGGCACACCGGCTGGTCCCGGGCGAGCCGCTGGCGGAGCACCCGGTGCACGGCCGCGCGGAGCGCGAGCGCCTGGCCGGAGACATCGCGCGCTTCCTCTCGACCCTCCACGCGATCCCGGTGCGGGAGGCGACCCGCCACGGCGCGCGCGAGCGTGACCTCTGGCGCGACGAGTACGCCCCGCTCCTCGAAGAGGTGCTGCCACAACTACGTCCGCGTTCGCGCGAGTGGCTGCGCGGCGTCGCCGACGAGTTCGTCGCCGCCGGCGCATCCTCGGCCGCCCCGCGCGTGTTGGTGCACGGCGACCTCTCCGGCCATCACCTGCTCATGGACAACGAGGGCGCCCTGACCGGCGTGATCGATTTCGCGGACGCGCTCATCGCCGATCCGGCCATCGACTTCGCGGGCATTCTCAACGACTTCCCGTGGCCGTTCCTGGAGCGGGTGTGGCGGCGCTATGCCGGCGTCCTGGACGAGGGCGTCCGACAGCGCGTGCGCTTCTACATCGCCGTGGCGCCGATCTACCGCGTGGTGCATGGCGCACTGGGACGCGGGCCGGAGGAACGCATCGCGGGGATGCGCCAGATCGCGGCGCGCGCGGCGGCGGCCGGTGCTCGAGGGGCGCGCCCGGGAACCAGAACCCCTCGATGATCGTCTGAGCAGGAGGACGAACACCCGGAGGGACCCCCCATGCGCCAGACCCATTCCACCCGACTCACCCGGATCGCGATCGCCACCGCGGCCGGCCTCGCACTGCTCCTCGGAGCCTGCTCCAGCGACGAGCCGGCCCCGCCGACACCGACCGGCACCGTCGTAGACCCGACCATCATTGTCTCGTCGGAGACGAGCCCAACGCCGAACCCCGCGGCCGGCGGCGGCATCTCCGCGGCCACGCCGGACGAACCCCCCGCCGGCACCTTCGAGGTCGAAGGCACCGAGCACACGTTCGGCCTCGGCTCCTACTGCTGGTCACCGCCGACCGGCAGCGGCCTGCCGGCCGTCTGCGCCGACGCGATCGGCTACATCACGCCTCCCGCGCCCGTGACGGTCGCACCCGGCGCGACGCTGGAGATCACCGGTGGCCTGGCGATGGCGCCGATCGAGGTCACCTCGGTCCGCCTCTGGAGTGCGCCGGCCGAGCCGGTTGCTTCGGCGGACGACTTCGCCGCGTGGCACCCGGAGGGCGAGGGCGAGCCGCTGGCCGTGACCGACGGGCTCTCGATCGCGCTCCCGGGCAACCTCGCACCGGGCCGCTACCTGGTGTCCGTCAGCATCATCTCCATCGACCCGAGCAGCAGCGCCGCGTACAGCGTGATCCTCGCGGTGGAGTAGGCCGGGCTCAGGCCCTGAACCCAACGAGAGGCCGGGGTACACTCGGCCTCTCGTTGCGTCCGGCGGATCGGAGTCCTCCATGGCCACCTTCAACATCTTCGTGCTCCCGGGTGACGGCATCGGGCCGGAGGTCACCGCCGAGGGCGTGCGGGTACTGGAGGCCATCGGCCAGCGCTTTGAGCACGTCTTCAAGTTCGAGCAGGACCTGGTCGGCGGCGCCTCGATCGACGCGCACGGCGTGGCCATCCTGCCCGAGGTGCTGGAGAAGGCAAAGGCATCCGACGCGGTGCTCTTCGGCGCCGTGGGCGGGCCGAAGTGGGACAACCCGAACGCGGACGTCCGCCCGGAGCAGGGGCTGCTGGCGCTGCGCTCCGGCCTGCAGCTGTGGGCCAACCTCCGCCCCGTCGTCGCGATCCCGGCGCTGATCAACGCCTCCACGCTAAAGCCCGAGGTGATCGAGGGCGTCGACCTGGTCGTGATCCGCGAACTGACGAGCGGCCTCTACTTCGGCAAGCCACAGGAGCGCCGCGTCGTGAACGGCCGCCGCGAGGCGGTGGACACCAACTACTACAACGAAGATGAGATCGCGCGCGTCGCGCACCTCGGTTTCCGCATGGCGCGTGAGCGCCGCAAGAAGTTGACGAGCCTGGACAAGGCGAACGTCATGGCCTCGTCCCGCCTCTGGCGCGAGGTGGTGACGGAGGTCTCGAAGGAGTACCCGGATGTCGCGCTGGAGCATGTGCTCGCCGACGCGATGACGATGTACCTGATCCGCCGCCCGCGCGACTTCGACGTGATCATCGCGGACAACATGTTCGGCGACATCATCACGGACGAGGCGTCCATGCTGACCGGCTCGATGGGTATGCTCCCGTCCGCCTCGATCGGGACGCTGCGCGAGGACGGCACCGGCCTGGGCATGTACGAGCCGATCCATGGCTCCGCGCCGGACATCGCCGGCAAGGGCCTCGCGAACCCGCTCGCCATGATCCTCACGACCGCGATGCTGCTCCGGCACTCCTGCGGCCTGGAGGAAGAGGCGCGTGCGGTGGAACAGGCGGTCACCGACGTGATCGAGGCCGGCGACCGCACGGCGGATCTCGTCGCGCCGGGCGCGCCGCACCTCTCCACCCGCGAGATGGCCGAGCGCGTCCTGTCCCGCCTCGGCGCCTAGCCGGAAGCGGAGGCGGGCGCCCTTACAGCCCCACCTCCCACGGCTCGTCCGGCACGACGCCGCGGACGAGCGGGCCGAGGAGCACGAGTAGCGAGAGCGGCGAGACCGGGACGCCCTGCTCGCGCAGGTCGGCAAGGTCCCACCAGCGCGCCTCGATCAGCGTCGTCAGTTCGTCTTCGCCCGGGGTGAAGGCGATCGGCGGCGTCTCCTCCGCGAGGCGCACGAGGTAGAAACGCTCCGTGGTGTCGTACCAGGTGCCGCGCGTCTCCCAGCGGGCGCGACGGAGGCACACCCACGGGCCGAGTTCCGCCTCGATGCCCGCCTCCTCGCGGAGTTCGCGACGCGCGGCGTCCTGGTGGGTCTCACCGGGCTGCAGGCCGCCGCCGGGGCAGAACCAGAGCGCGCGGTCGTTGAACCGCTGGTGAATCAGCAGCACGTGGCCGACGGCGTCCAGCACAATCACCCGCGCTCCGGGACGTGGGATCGCCCGCTCCTCCGAGGAACCGTCGAGGTCAGCGGCGCTCACGGCCCCACCTCGAACGGGGTCGCCGGCACGTCGCCGGCGATCAGCGGCGGTAGGAGTTCGTGCAGGCGACGCGGGACGAAGACCTCGAAGCCGGCGTTGTCGGCGATCTCCTGCGCGCTCCACCAGTGGAACCAGCCGTCCTGCCGCATGTACGCCTCGTCGGCGCCGATCTGCTGCGGGCGCGGGTCGAACGGGGCGTCCACGCGGGCGAGGTAGTACCGCTCCAGCCCGCGCACCATGCCGCCCACGCTCGTCCAGTAGAAGGTGGAGTCGCGCGTCCAGACGCACGGGCCAATGGCGTCCTGCCGGCCGGTCTCCTCCCAGAGTTCGCGCCGTGCCGCGTCCTGGTAGGTCTCGCCCTCCTCCACCCCGCCGCCGGGCGGAAACCAGAGCCACATGCCGGCGGCGGTGGTGGAGCGGAACAGCAGGACGCGGCCGCCCGGCTCCAGCACCAGCACGCGCGCGCCGGGGCGTTCCAGCGCACCCTCCACCGGGCTCCCGTCGTGGTCTTCGATCACGTCGCCTCGCCTCGTTGCGCGCCCACCGAGGGCGACTCTACACTCAGACCGTTATGACAAACGCGCCCGCGACCCGAAAGACGGTGCACGCTGCCCGGCCCCTGTGGCCGGCGGCGGCGATCATTCTCCACCGATAGCGATCGAGACACACCTCTCGACGCTGCGCCGGCGCGCCCCTCGGTCTCCCTGACAGCATGACCGACCGCGCCCGACGACGCCGAGGCGAACCGGATGCCGCCGCGTGAGACGCGGCCTGCCAGAGAGCGACACGACGCGAGATGACGCCACCTGCCTCCAAGATCATGCTGTATGACACCACCCTCCGCGACGGCCTGGGCATGGAAGGCCTGAGTCTCTCGCTGGAGGACAAACTGCTGATCGTCCAGAAACTGGACGACCTCGGCGTGCACTACATCGAAGGCGGCTACCCGGGATCCAACCCGAAGGACGCCGAGTTCTTTCAACGCGCGAAGTCGCTGACGCTGAAGCACGCCCGCCTCGTCGCGTTCGGCTCGACGCGGCGCGCCGGCGGCGACGCCGCCACCGACCCGGCGATCCGCTCCGTGCTGGACGCGGAGACGCCCGTCATCACCCTCGTCGGCAAGTCTTCCTCGAAGCAGGCGCGCGAGGTGCTCCAGACCACCGAGGAAGAGAACCTCGCGATGATCCGCGACTCGGTCGCGTACCTCGTCGGCCAGGGCCGCGAGGTGGTGTTCGACGCCGAGCACTTCTTCGATGGGTTTCGAGAGGACCCGGACTACGCGCTCGCCTCCCTGCGGGCGGCGGAGCGAGCGGGCGTCAGCACCGTCGCGCTGTGCGACACCAACGGCGGCTCGCTGCCGTGGGAAATCGAGCGCGCCGTCGAGGCCGCCCTCGGGGCCGTCTCCTGTCGCGTCGGCATCCACACCCACAACGACGTCGACGCGGCCGTCGCAAACACGCTGATCGCGGTGCGCGCGGGCGTCACGCAGGTGCAGGCATGCCTCAACGGCTGGGGCGAGCGCACCGGCAACGCCAACATCGTCTCGGTGATCGCGGACCTCAAGTTGAAGATGGGACTGGACGTCGTCACGGACGAGCAGTTGCGACGGCTCACGGAGACGGCGCTGTTCGCGCAGGAACTGGCGAACCTCCCCGTCGACCCGCAGCAGCCGTACGTCGGCACGGGCGCCTTCGCGCACAAGGCCGGGCTGCACGTCGCCGCGATCACGAAGTCGCCCGGCTCCTACACGCACGTCGACCCGCTCGCGGTCGGCAACACCGAGCGCGTCCTGGTGTCGGAGCTCTCCGGCCGCCGCAACATCATCGAGAAACTGCGCGAGCAGGGCGTGTCGCTCGACCTCACCGACGAGCAGGCACAGCGCGCGCTCGCCCGCGTGAAGGAGCGCGAGTCGAAGGGCTCAGCATTCGAGTCCGCGGAGGCGTCCTTTGAACTCCTCGTGCGGCGCACGCTGGAGGGGTACGTCGCGCCGTTCGCGCTGGAGGACTTCCTCATCGTGACGCGCCGCCGCCACGTCGGTGGCGGCGGGATGGCCTCGGCCGACCGCAACGAGATGATGGCCGAGGCGATGGTGAAGATGCGCATCGGCGAGCGCCTGGAGCAGGTGGCCGCCGAGGGCAACGGGCCGGTGTCGGCGCTGGACGCGGCGGTACGGAAGGCGTTATTGCAGGTGTACCCGGGCGTGGAGTCTGTGCACCTGGTGGACTACAAGGTGCGCATCATCAACTCCTACGCCGGCTCGGATGCAGCCGTGCGCGTGCTGGTGGAGAGCACGGATGGCCTCCGCCGCTGGCGCACGGTGGGCGCCTCGACCGACGTGATCGAAGCGTCATGGCTCGCGCTGCAGGATGCGTACGAGTTCTGGCTGCTCCACCACAGCGCCTGACCGATCGCGGAGCAAGGCACGAGTGAGGCCCGACGGGTGACCGTCGGGCCTCACTGTATTCGCCGATGCCGGGCGGGTGGCGTCATCTCCCGCGCCCCGCCCGGGGGGCCAGCCCTAGATGTTATCCAGCCACACGGACCGCAGTTGAGCGGTTGCGTAGCATGTCAGGGCACCCAGGCCGTGCGGGCGGTAGCCCATGACATAGTTGTGCCACAGCCCACGCCGTACGAAGTTCCCCGGCGTGAACACGTCCCACACCTGGTCAAAGATGCGCGCCTCCGCCTGGCTCCACAACTCCAACTTCCGGGCCGGATCGGCCTCCGCGCGCTGCGCGGAGACCAGCTGGTCCATGGTGGGGTCGTTGACATTGTTGTGGTTCAGTCCGCCCTTCGAGTGGTACCAGGGATAGAGCACCTGGTCCACGGAGTAGGCGGGCGGCCCCCACGTGACGTTCAAGATGTCCGTCCAGTTCCGCGTGTTCAACATCGTGACCGCCGTGGGGTTGTCGACCTGGCGGAACGTGGCATTGATCTGCGGGATCTGGTTGAGCATGGGGACCATGATTTCACCCCACGCGACACGCTGGTACCAAACCGTCGCTTCCGTGGAGAGCGGGTTGGACTGACTGTATCCCGCCGCCTCCATCATTTTGGCGCTCTCCGCCGGGTCGTACTGGTAGTACGGGCCCTGTGTGGAAAGCGGCGGTACCTCACTGTGCAGCACACTCCACGGCATCGGTCCGGACGAGTAGCCGTCGCCGGACTGTGCAGCGTCCGCTTCGCCGAACTGGGCGATCGCCCACTCCTTACGGTCGATGGCCATCGAGAATGCGCGGCGGACGCGCTCGTCCTGCCAGACCGGGTTCTTCATCTGGAAGTGGAACCCTTCGGTATTGACACCCTGCACGCGCAGGTGATTGAGGCTTACGGCTGAGTCCCGCGCCTGCTGCAGGATCTGCTTCTCGACATCCACGTTGGCGGCCGCATAGTCGTGGACGTTCTGTGTGATGAATGCGGACTGGATCGTACTGGTGTCCTCCATCACCCGGGAGCTGACACGGTCCAGGAACGGCAGACCCTCCTCGAAGTATTCGGGGTTCCGAACGAACTCATGGCCTTCCTTCGGAGTCCAGCTCTCGTGGATGAACGGCCCCGTGCCGACCGCATGCTGGCCCAGGAAGTCCAGGTCGGCGACCATCTCGCGGGCGTCCATGTACGACCATGACGCGACCATGTGCGGGAACTCGCCCATCGGCTGACCGAGCGTGATCACCACGGTGTGGGCATCCGGCGTGTCGATCCTGCTGACTTCAGAGAAGACATCCTTCTGGACGCCGGGCCCCTGGTAGCGCTCGATCGAGAGCTTGACGTCCTCGGAGTCAAATTCGCGTCCGAACGTCGGTGCCACATTGTGGAACTTCACACCCTTGCGCAGGTGCAATGTGTACTGCATGAGGTCGGCCGAGATCTCGTACGACTCGACCAGGTCCGGTTCAATCTCGATCGCGCTGGGATCCGCCTGCGCACCGACCACGAGACGGAAGAGCTTGTTCTTGGTGAGGTCCATCGGGGTGCCGACGGTGCACGACAGGATCCGGTTGAAGTCCATGTGCGGCGTGTCCAGGTTGCGGAAGACGAGCGTGCCGCCGTACTTTCCGTTGACCAGCGGGTTCATCTCCGCGGGGGTCGGGAAGATCCCGGAGTACGTCTGGCCGGCCTGCAGGCGCACCTGATCCGCGGGGACCGGGGTAGCGCCTCCGAGTACGGGTGCTGCGGTGGCACCGGCGCCCGGCGTACTGGTTGCCTGCGGCACCCCGTCGTCGCCGCAACCAATCAGCGCGGCCCCGGTGAGCCCGAGTAGTCCCAGCCCAGCGCCCCTCAGGGCAGTCCGCCGGCTGACCCTACGGGCAGTCCAGTAGTTTCCCTCCTGCATGACACGTCTCCTTCTGGTTCCCGCCAGAACCCCTTCGACGGTGACCGAGGTGGCCCTTCTGTGGTGGAAACCAGCCGGAGGCTATGTTCGCGAATCATGGTCTGTCAACACATATGTTATTGATAAGATCGTGGTGCATTATTCCCGCACCAGAAAGACCGTCAGAATCCGTCAGAAACCACTGACGGATCGCGGAACGAAACGGGCTCGATCAGTAGGAGCTCGCACCACCGCTCGGGCCGGCGCCGTTCTGGCGAGGGGTGCCCGGGGTCATCGGGCCGGAGTGCGGCATCTGGTCGAGATGCTCCTGCAGCCACGGCATGAGCGATTCGAGATCGAGCGCCGGGGTGGCCGGGCGGACCGCCTGGAGCGTCTGCTCGCGGCCATCGCGCTCCACGGTCAGGTCGTACGTCGCACCGGGCTCGACCGCCGCGATCGCTACACGCACCGCGTCGAGGTCGGCGACCGGCTCGCCGGCGACCTTCACGATGCGGTCGCCCACCTGCACGCCGGCGTCCTGCGCCGCGGAGCCCTCTACCACCGCGGTCACGACCAGCGCGTCGTCCACGCTCACGCCCAGCAGCGGTCCGCCGCGCATCATCGCGCCGAAGCCCTCGAGCGCCTCGAGGTCGAACGGCATGCCCTCCGGCATCATCCCGGGACCGAAGCCGGGCAGCGCCGGCATGCCGTCGCCGTGCTGCTGCCGCCACTCCTCCCAGACATCCAGCGCGCGGTCGAGGTGCTCGTGGGCACGCTCGCGGTCGACGCGGTACTCCTGCGCCCCGCTGCCACCGCTGTCGTCCGCGTTCGCCTCGTTCCAGAGGCCGAAGCCCAGCGCGCCCGCGGCCACCCCGAGGGTACCCGCGACCGCCAGCAACAGCGGCAGCCGTGCGCGTCCGTTCTGCTCAGTCATCCTGGTCGCTCCATCCTTCCCCCCGCATCAGGAGCATGCGTGGGGGTATGCGTCATCGTTGCCGCCGAGGTCGCCGCCGCGGAGGCGGTGGAAGCCGAGCCCGCCGGCGGCGGCGTGCCCGGGAGGAAAACGGAGAAGGTGGTGCCGCGCTCGGCGGTGGAATCCACGGACACCGAGCCACCGTGCGCCTGCGCCAGTTCCTGCACGATCGACAGGCCCAGGCCGCGATGGGGGCCGGAGGAGCGGGCGCGGTCCACCTGGTAGAAGCGGTCGAACACGCGCGCCAGCGCGTCCGGCGGGATCGGCTCGCCGCCGTTGTGCACCTCCACCAGCACGCCATCCGCGACCTGCTTCGCGGTCACACGCACGGGCGTGCCGGTCGGTGCGAAGCGGATCGCGTTGTCGAGGAGGTTCGCGAACACCTGCTCCAGCCGCCGGCCGTCGGCGCGGATGGTGCCGCCCGCCAGCAGCGAGTCCAGCGCGACCTCGCGCTCCTCGGCGAGGAAGCGGAAGCGCCGCAGCGTGCCCTCCAGCACCGCGTCCACGTCCACCGCCTCGAAGTCCAGGCGGACCGTGCCGGACTCGATCTCCGAGAGATAGAGGAGGTCATCGACGAGCACGCGGATGCGCTCGGCCTCCTCGTGGATCAGTTCGGCTGCGTCCTTCGGGTCGCCGCCGATGCCGTCCACGATCGCCTGCGAGAAGCCCTGGATGGAGGTGAGCGGCGTCTTGAGTTCATGCGAGACGTTCGCGAGCAGGTCGCGCATTGACTGGTCGCTGCGGCTGATGCGCGCCGACATGAGGTTGAACGCGGAGGCCAGCCGCCCCACCTCGTCCGTGCCGTCCACTTCGATGCGCTGGTCCAGGTCGCCCTGCGCCATCGCCTGCGAGGCGCGCGTGACCTGCGCGATCGGCGTGGTGATGCGCGCGGCGAACAGCGTCGCGAAGACCACCGCTACGATGCCGGCGCCGAGACCGGCCATGCCCAGGCGCGGCAGCAGCTCCGCCCACGCGCCTCGGACGTCGCCGGCCGGCACGGCCACCACCACGCGCACGCCGCTGAGGTCGTCGCGCGCGGACGGGGCATCGGAGGCCATGAACAGGTAGAGGTCCGCCGCCGCGACGCTGACGCGCTGCGTGCGGAACGTCTCCATCATCCCGGGGTTGGCGACGGGTTCCGTAAACGCGGTCGCCAGCACCTGGCCCAGCGCCGGCTGCTGCGGGTCGGTGTCCAGCACCACGCGCGCGGCCCGGTCCAGCAGCAGCACGCGCAGGTCGTACAGCTCCGCCACCGCGAGGAGTTCGACGCGGATCAGTTCCTGCGGCCAGCCCTGCGATTCGCGCGTGCGCACCTGCTCCGTGATCGGCCCCACCAGCATGCCGATGCGCGCCTCGGCCGCGTCCGCCTGCTGCTCGCGGAGCAGCAGGATGAACGCGGACGCGGACAGGAACAGCGTCAGCGCGATCACGATCGCGAAGCCGGAGAGCAGGCGCGCGCGGAAACTCCCCAGCATCAGCGGGCCCCGAGGTCAGCGGACGGACGGCGGGCGATTCTCATCTACGGCCCTCATCGGGCGGGAGCGACATCAGGAGGGGCGCGCCCCGGTATCCGAGGGATGTGGGGCGTCCGAGGGATTCGGGGTGTTCGGGACGAACTTGTAACCGACGCCCCACACCGTCTCGATCTTCGGCTGGGCCTTCTTCAACTTCTCGCGCAGCCACGCCACGTGCACGTCGATCGTGCGGGCGTCGCCGTAGAAGTCCTCGCCCCACACGAGCGAGAGCAGCCGTTCGCGGTCCAGCGCCACGTTCGGGTGGCGCATGAACGCCTCCAGGAGGTCGAACTCGCGCTGGCGGAGGCGGACGCGCTCGCCGGCGACCAGCACGTCGCGGCTCGCAGGGTCCAGGGTGACATCGCCGTGGGTGACCGGCTGTGGCTCCTCGGTCTCGCCGGACTGGCGGTCCCACTCGCGACGGCGGAGGTTCGCCTTCACGCGCGCGATCAGTTCGCGCGGGTTGAACGGCTTCGTGACGTAGTCGTCCGCGCCCATCTCCAGGCCGACGATCTTGTCGACATCGTCCGAACGCGCGGTAAGCATGATGATCGGGACGTCCGAGTCCTTGCGGATCTCCTGGCAGACCTCGAACCCGCCGAGGAACGGCATCATCAGGTCCAGGATGACCAGGTCCGGCTTGTCGGCGCGGAAGCGCTCCACCGCCTCGCGGCCATCGCGCGCGGAAGTGACCTCGTACCCCTCTTCGCGGAGGTAGAGACGGAGCAACTTGATGATGTTGGGTTCGTCGTCGGCGACCAGGATGGTTGGGGGCATCAGTGGTTCTTGCTCGACGGGGGAGAGGTACTGGGTAGGGCCGGCCCGGAGAGCCCCGAAGGACTCCCTGCTACGGCTCGCAACCGCTCCCACCACTACATGTTTAATTGCGAGCCGTCGCGTCGGGCGCGACCCATCCCGCAATCAGGATGCCGCCCCTGCGTTCACGATTCGCGATCCAAGTGTAATGAAGGTGTGAAACTCGGGGCGGGGGCTGACACCCCCTCGGGGGCTCTCGCTTATGATGCGCGAAATGGCACACACTCGAATCCCGGTTGCCGCTGAGGTGCTCGAATGGGCACGGATGAGCGCAGGACTGAGCGTTGATGACGCTGCGCGGAAGATCGGTGTGTCTGAGCCGATTCTCAAGCGATGGGAATCCGGTGACCTCGATCCGACGGTTGCCCAACTTCGCCGAGCGTCACACGCATATGGTCGCCCTCTGGCGGTGCTCCTTCTTCCCGAGCGGCCAAGTGCGCTCGGTTTCGACGCTCTCCGGGACTTCCGCACGCTCGACGCCGCCGGGGCTCGATGGTCACCGAGACTTCACACGGAGTTCCGGCGCGCCTTGACCCAACGCGAGGTCATGTTGGAACTGCTTGAGGTCAGTCCGGCGTCGGTGCCCCAGCCCAAACCGCTCCCCAAGATCGCGGTGAACGACGACCCCGAGTCGGCGGGCGAACAGGTGCGTACCTTCCTTGGCGTCAGCGAGGCTGACCAGTCACGGGCTGCGGACGCTCGGGAGGCGCTGAATCTCTGGCTCGCTGCCGCTGAGGCGCAGGGGATCCTCGTGATTCAAACGGCCGGGATACCACTCGAAGAGATGCGGGGCTTCTCGGTCAGTGAGTGGCCGTACCCTGTGGTAGCGCTGAACGGCTCGGACTGGCCGCGCCCACGCCTCTTCACTCTGCTCCATGAAATCGCCCACCTGTCGCTCAATGTCGGCGGGATTTGCGACCTTTCCGAGCCCGGCCCGGCGAATAGGCGCACCGAAGCGAATCTCGAGCAGATGTGCAATTCCATCGCGGCGAGCGCGCTACTGCCTGCTAGCGCCCTACTACGCCATCCGCTGGTGACTGGCAGATCCTACGACCACGATTGGCCTCTCGAGGACCTGGCTACCCTGAGTCGCCGCTTCGGCGCCTCCTCCGAGGCGGTGCTGCTGCGTCTGATCACGCTGAATCGCGCAACGTGGGAGACGTACAACACGCGGCGCGCTGAGTTGACCCTCGGGTACCAGGAAGCCCGCGAGGCTGAACGGCAGCGTCGGAAGGAAGCCGAGGGAGGACCCTCCTACTACGTCGTGAAGGCCCGAGACATCGGTCATGCCTACGCCTCCAGTGTGCTGGATGCCTATCGCGCGAATCGCATCAGCGCACTGGATGTCGCTGAGTACCTGACGATTAGGTATAGCCAGCTTCGGGCGTTCGAGGCGGTGGTGCGATGACGGAGCGCTGCTATTCCGTTGACACCAGCGCGCTGATGGACGGGTGGATCCGGTATTACCCGTCGGCCAACTTCCCCCGACTGTGGTCCAGTGTGGACGCGCTCATCGAGGCCGGACGGTTCCTGATATCCGAGGAAGTTCTCGAAGAACTGAAGGTCCACGACGACTCACTGAAGGCGTGGGCTGTTGAACGACAATTGCGGCTCGTCGTTCCGACAGATTCGACAGTCGCGGGGGAAGTACAGCGGGTGCTTGCCGAGCACAGTCGCCTCGTCATGGCCATGGGAGGACGGAATCGCGCCGATCCATTCGTGATTGCGGTTGCCCGACTGCAAGGGGCGACCGTCGTAACTGGAGAAGTAGGCGGTACACAATCCCGTCCGAAAATCCCCTCGGTGTGTAATGCGTTGGGTATCCCCGTATTGCCCTTCCTGGGCCTGATTCAAGCCGAATCCTGGGTGTTCGGCTAACCGCCCTCCCCCTCCCCCCGCCCCGCCCCCCATTCCGCTAACGTGACGCCTCGGACACGCGGGACGACCGAGGGCGGCCCGAGGCGACGAGAGGGAGCGCGATGGACTTCGAGGAGATCGTCTACGACGTCGAGCGGGGGGTGGCGACGATCACCTTCTACCGGCCGGAGAAGATGAACGCGCAGACGCGGCGCCTGACCGAGGAGACCAACGCCGCCCTGGACCTGGCCGCCGCGGACGACGCGGTGCGGGCGGTGATCTTCACCGGCGCGGGACGCGCCTTCTGCGCGGGGTCGGACATGTCCGCGGGGCCATCCTCGGCGCCGGCGGACGGGAGCGCGCCGCCGGCCTCCAACGAGCGCACCTCCAGCATCACCATGCGCCTGTTCGACTTCCCGAAGCCGGTGATCGCGGCCGTGAACGGCGCGGCGGTGGGCTTCGGGGCCTCCTCGCTACTGGCGATGGACATCCGCATCTGCTCCACCCAGGGGCGCTTCGGCTTCGTGTACGTGAAGCGCGGCATCGCGCCGGAGTCGGCGGCGTCCTGGTTCCTGCCTCGAATCGTGGGGGTGGAGCAGGCGCTGTCCTGGCTCTATTCGGGGCGCGTCTTCGGGGCGGAGGAGGCGCTGAAGGGCGGCCTGGTGTCCGAGGTGGTGGAGCCGGACGCGCTGATGGACCGCGCGAGAGAGATCGCGGACGAGATCGTGGGGCAGTCGGCGCCGCTGACGGTGGCGTTCACTCGACAGGCGGTGTGGAAGGGGCTGAGCACGCTCCACCCGCACGAGGCGTGGCTGGCGGAGTCGGGCATGGGCCGCGCGCTGCGCGGGTCGCCGGACTCGAAGGAGGGCGTGGTGTCGTTCCTCGAGCAGCGCGCGCCGGTCTTCGTCGGGAAGGTGTCGGAGCTGCCGGACGATGTGTGGCCGAAGGGCTCCGCGTACATCCTGGAATAGGCGCGGGGCGCGTGCAGGAGCCAGGCGCGGAGCGCGTCGGACGGCGAGTCACGCCGAGGTGTGAGCGGGGGGCGGCCCCTCCCCCTGCCCCCTCCCCTGCGCGGGGAGGGGGATATCCAGTGATGGGGGTTGCACCCCATCACACCTGTCGCCCCCGCTCTCGGAAGGGCGCATCGCTGCACGATGGCGCCTCCGACACCCAGCCGCTCGCGCGATCGGAAGCGCCGGGCACGACGGCGGCAGCCCCCGCCCGTCGCGGCGAGCGACCGAGCGACCTAGCTGATGAGCATGCCGCCATCGACGACGACGACCTCGCCGGTCATGTAGTTCGCGGCGGGCGAGGCGAGGAAGACGACGACGGTCGCGATCTCGTCGGGGCGGGCCATGCGGCCCAGGGGAACGGTCGGCAGGGGGAGCGGCGCATCCTCGGGCTTCGCCGGGGGCAGGCCCTGCATCTTGCGGACGCCATCCGTGTCCACGCCGCCGGGCGCGATCGCGTTCACCAGGACGCCGTGCGCGGCCATCTCCAGCGCGAAGTTCTTCGTGAACATCACCACGCCGCCCTTCGAGGCGTCGTACGCGGCGAGGCCGACCATCGAGGGGTGGAGGCCATCGACCGAGGCGATGTTGATGATGCGGCCGCCGCGCGCCTGCGCGGCCATCTGGC
>PHBR01000022.1 GCA_002840675.1 Chloroflexi bacterium HGW-Chloroflexi-9 | reverse complement strand
GGCGAAGCTCGGTGCTCGTCAGAACCAGCTGGAGACGGCGATCAACTCGCTGGGCGTGTCGGTCGAGAACATGAGCGCATCCGAGTCCCGGATCCGGGACGCGGACATCGCGAAGGTGTCCTCGGAGATGGTGACGCGTCAGATTATGCAGCAGGCCGGCGTCGCCGTCCTGTCGCAGGCGAACGCGGCCCCGCAGTCGGTCCTCCGTCTGCTCGGCTGATCCTCGTCCCCTCGATGTCGGTTCCCGGGCCCCCGCCGCATGGCGGGGGCCCGGCCCGTTTCCGAGGCGGTGTCGGGGACTTCCCCGATGCCGAGGACACGCAGGGCGGCGGAGACTGGCTCAGCGTGTCCGCTCTGGAGGTGCCGTCATGGCCGTGCTCGAACGTGTCCAGCAGCAGTACGAGGTGCTTCCGTACCCGCACCGGGACCCGGAGCGGGAGCTGGACCAACTCCGTCAGCCGATGGTGTGCGAGTTGATCCGCGTGAACTCGCTCCTGTGGGCGGGCCGGCGACGCTTCGATGCCACCTTCTCGGTGCTGGACGCCGGATGCGGCACCGGCGACAACACGATGTTCCTGGGTGAGCAGTTGCGCGGCACCGGCGCACGCATCGTCTCGCTGGATTTCTCGGCGGCATCGCTCGCGATCGCGCGGCGGCGCGCCGAGGTGCGCGGGATCGAGGGCGTCACGTTCGTCCAGGCGGCGATCGAGGATGCTCCCTCGCTCGGCCTCGGCGAGTTCGACTTCATCGTTTGCTCGGGCGTCCTGCACCACCTCGCCTCGCCGGAGGCCGGGCTGCGGGCGCTGCGGTCCATGCTTAAGGCGGACGGCGGGGTGGCAATGATGGTGTACGCCACCTACGGGCGGGAGCCCGTCTACCTGATGCAGTCGCTGATGCGTCGCCTGGCGCCGGTGCACCTGGGGCCGGAGCGCCGCCTCGCGATCCTGCGCCAGACGCTGGCCTCGCTCCCTGCGGAGAGCCGCACGCGCCGCGGCCTGATGGAGCACGAGGGCTTCAGGGGCGAGATCACCCAGAGCGACGCCGGCGCGTACGACCTGCTCCTGCACACGCAGGACCGCTCCTACACCGTCCCGGAGCTGCACGACTGGACCGGTGATGCCGGCATGCGCGTCCTGGAGTGGTCGGTCCCGCGGGCGTACGACCCTGCGACTTACCTCGCCCGCGTGGAAGTGCCGGTGGAGGCGGGCGTGCCGGACGCGGTGGCAGAATTGATGCACGGCGGCATGACGAAGCACGAGTGCTTCGTGGAGCGGGACGACGCGCCGGCGCGTGAACGCCTCGCGGCGGACGATCGCTCGGCCGTGCCCGCGTGGTGCTCGTGGGGGTTCTCGGAGCAGGTGAAACAGGTGCTGGGCAACGCCGGTAACGAGTTTCGGTGCACCTTTGGTCCGGAGCGCGACGTGGTCGTGCAGGCAGATGCGCTCGCGCGGCACTTCATGGGCGCAATCGATGGCACGCGGACGGTCGGCGAGATCCTGGACGCGGCCGGGGCGCGCTGGCCCGCGCTGAAGCCGGCCAGCATCACGCGCCGCTGGGTGGACTTCGCCGAGGCGTTTCGCGCCGTGGCGGCCGTGGCGTTCCTCGGCGCGCACGCGCAGCGTCGTTAGGAGAGCCGGTCGACGAGGACGGTTGCCGTCCCCAGGAAGGCGAAGAAGCCGGAGAGGTCGGTGGCGGTGGTGAGCCACACGCCGCCGGAGAGCGCCGGGTCCTGGTCGAACTTCTCAAGGGCCATCGGGATGAGCACGCCGGCGACCACGCCGACGGTGATGTTCACGAGCAGCGCGAGCATGATCACCCCGCCCAGCCAGGGGTTGTGCTGCCATGCATAGGCGACGAGGCCGACCGCGAGCCCCGTGAACGACCCGAGCAGGATCCCCACTCGCGCCTCCCGCCAGATCAGGTGAGAGGTGTCGCGCAGGCCGATGCGTCCCAGCGCCATCGACCGCACGATGACGGTGAGTGTCTGGATGCCGGCGTTGCCGCCCTGGCCGCCGATCACAGGGAGGAACGCCGCGAGGATCGCGACCTGCTCCACTGTGCCCTCGAACCGCGAGACGACCCACGCGGCGGAGAGCGCCGTGACCAGGTTCACCATCAGCCACGGGAGACGGTGGCGGACGGAACCCCAGACGCCGCTGAGGTCCTCCTCCTCGTGCACGCCCACCATGCGGTACATGTCCTCGGACGCCTCTTCCTCGAGGACATCGATGAGGTCGTCGCTGGTGACCGTGCCCAGCAGGCGGCCGTCGGCGTCGACCACCGGGAGCGCCAACAGGTTGTGGCGCGCGAGGAGGCGGGCCGCTTCCTCCTGGTCAGTGTAGGCATCGACTGTGATCACGTCGGAACGCATCACCTCGGTCACCAGGGTGTTGGCGCGCGCCGTGATCAGCGCTCGCAGGTTCAACACGCCGAGCAGGTGACGGTGCGGATCGGTGACATAGAGGTAGAACGGCCGTCCGGTGTCCGCAGCCGTCTCGCGGAGGCTGCGCACCGTGTCCGATACAGTCAGGTCAGGTGCGACCGTGATCACCTGGCCGGTCATGCGGCCGCCGGCGGTGTCCTCCGGGTAGGTGAGGAGCTGTTCGATCTCCTGGCGGCGTTCCTCCGTCAGCCCTTCCATCGCGATCGCGGCCGCTTCCGGGTCGAGGTCCTGGACCACGTCGGCTGCGATGTCATCCGGCATCTCGGTGAGCGCCTCGGTGAGGGCTTCTGCGTCCAGTGACTGCACGATTTCGGAACGGGTGTGCGGCTCGGCGAACTCGATGACGTCCGTCAGGACATCCGTGTCGAGCTGGGCGACGACCTCCGCCACCTCGTCGTCATCGAGGTGCTCCAGGACGTAGGCGACTTCAGCGGGGCGCAGGTCGGCGAGGGTCTCGGCGGCGCCCTCCGGGTCACCGGCCTCCAGTAGGTCGGTGACGGCGGCGACGCGCTCGTCCTCGATCGCCTCGCGCTCCTCGCGTTCGTCGCGGTCGCGGGGGAGTTCCTGGGTCGTCATAGGCTCGATTGTCACACAGGCGGCGCTAAGGCCCCGTGAACGCTGTTCCTGGTGCATGACAAGGCTGAAGAGGCCCGGCGGATCCGCCGGGCCTCTTCAGTCTTGTCTGAGGACGCGGGCGGCTAGTCGGGGCGGAACTGCGCGAGCCAGCGCTTCGCGCGTTCCACGGACTTCGGTTCTTCGTGGAACGGCGCGTGCCCCACGCCGGCGTAGATCTCCAGTTCGGAGTGCGGGATCAGGCGCGACATGATCACGGAACCGCCCGCAGGTGTGGTGGCGTCCGCATCGCCGACGAGGATGAGCGTCGGCACGGCGACGGCCTTCAGTTCCTCGTCCATGTTGTACGCGGCCACGGCACGCTGGGCGGCGGCCAGGTACGGGTTGGTCTGCTCCGTCTCGTCCGCACGCTTCATCCACCCGGCCGTGGCGGCGGCGCCGACCCGGCTGGAGGTGGAGAGCAGCATGAGGGCGGTGGTCTTCTCCGGGAAGTCGATCCCGAAGCGCATGGAGATCGCGCCCCCCATCGAGGAGCCGGCGATCAGCGCCTGGGGGATGTCGAGTGCATCGAGGAGCCCCGCCAGATCCTTCGCCCAGAGTTCCAGCGAGACCGGGCCGTCCGTGCGCTCCGACTCGCCCATGCCTCGGACATCGTAGGTGAGGTGGCGGAAGCCGGGGAACTTCGGCAGGTCGTCCGCCCAGTAGTTGAGCGAACCGCCGATGCCGTGCGTCCAGGCGATGGTGTGGGCGCCCTCGCCGGTGAACTCGTAGTTGATACGGATGCCGTTTGCAGTGACCTGAGGCATGGCTCACCCCCGTGATGCGGGGGAAGTATATGCCTCCCGGACAGCCCCTCGGCGCGTGCTACGATGCCGCCGCTCACCCACCGCAGGAGGGGTTATGGCCGAGCCAGCGATCGAGACGCGCACCTTCCGCGAGACGATGGGCCGGTTCGCCACGGGGGTGACCGTGGTCACGGTCGCACATGGCGGCAAGACCCGCGGGATGACCGCCAACTCCTTCACCTCCCTGTCGCTGGACCCGCCCCTCCTGCTGATCTGCGTTGACCACCGCGCTTCCATGCACGCCATCTTCGAGGAGGCCGAGGCGTTTGCGGTGAACGTGCTGGCGCACGACCAGAAGGCGCTGTCGCAGTTCTTCGCCTCGCCCGGTGAGAAGGAAGGCCCGATGGGCGGCCAGCCCTTCCATGAGGGGCCGACCGGCTCGCCGATCCTGGACGGGGTGATGGCCTGGATGGACTGCCGCATCGAGCAGCAGTACGACGGCGGCGACCACACCATCGTGGTCGGCCGGATCCAGGAGATGCGGGTGGAGCGTCCTGACGCATCGCCGCTCGTCTTCTTCGGCGGCAAGTACTACGGCCTGGGCGAGACGCTGTAGCGGCCGGAATCTCGGGTAAGTCCCGATACGGCGCCCGCCCGGCGCACCAATAGCCTGACCCCGTGACCATTGATGGCATCCGCGCGGCTGCTGCTGCCGCGGCCACCCCGGCCGCCGCACGGCCGCGCGTCCCGAACGGTGGCTTCTCCACCGCGCTCGACCGTCACCTCGATGTCCCGCTTGCGCAGGTCGACCAGGTCCGTGCGGAGGTCGCCGCGCTCCGCGGTGGCGGCGCGCTGGCCCGCGCGATGATGGGCTCGACGGACGAGGGCGCGCTTTCCGTGGACGGCTTCACGGCGATGCCCGGCTGGCTGGACGCCGAACTCGCACGCCAGTCGACCGGAGACACCGAGGATCCCTACGGCTGGCGCGCTCTGAGCCGCACCACAGCCGAACAGATCATCGGGCCGGGCTACGGCGCGCTCTTCGAGCGGCAGATCGCCCAGGAGTCCGGCTTCATCCCGGAGGTCGTGTACGGCGCACGTGTCTCATCCGCCGGGGCCGAGGGCATCGCCCAGTTGATGCCGCAGTACTACCCGAACGTGGACCGACGTGACCCCGTGGCGAGCCTGGTGGCCGGGGCGCAGACGATGCGCGACAACCTGGCATCGTGGGGCGGCGACGTCCGGAAGGCGGTGGCGTCCTACAACGCCGGCATGGGCCGCATCCGGTCCGCGGTGGAGACGCACGGCGAGCAGTGGGAAGCGTCCCTACCGCAGGAGACGAAGGACTACCTGGCGGCGATCCTCGGCGATGCCGCCCCGCGGTATCTGCCGTCGCAGGCGCTCGTGCTGGATCCCGGGCGAGCGGCGCTGGGCGTGTTGGCCCCTTGAGCAAGGGCAATGTTACGATTGGCTTCGCGGTGGTGGGTGTGGCCTAGCGGTTAGGGCGTCAGGTTGTGGCCCTGAAGATCGGGGGTTCAAATCCCCTCACCCACCCCACTCGACATCACATACGTCCCGCGCGAACTCGCGCGGGACGTTGCGTTTCAGCAGCCGGTTGAACCTCGCTGGTAGGATGAGCGCCTCCCACGGCGCCGGGAGGGCGTAGATGCTTCGTCGAGTCCGCCTGCTCCCCGCCGTCCTCCTTGCATGCTGTGCGGTGCTGCTGGGTGCCTGCAGCAGTGATGAAGCGCCCGAGGGTGCCGGCGCGCTGCTCGCAGACCGCTGGCTCCGACTCGGGGAGGAGCCTCGGGCGGAGGTCCTTGTCTTTGACCGCGCCCTGCCGCCGGGCTTCTCCGACCTCCTGAACCCGTCCGCGACCACGGACACGCCCGAGGCGGATCGGCTCACGCTGCCCGTGCACCCGCAGGGCGAACTGCTGGGCTCCTACCTGATCCGTCGGACGGACGGCTCCAACCTCATCTGGCTGCTGTACGACCTCCCAGGCGGGACCGTCGCCGAGGCGGCGGACACGCTCGCCACGCAACTGGACCAGACGCCGTGGCAGGTCACCGGTGGGCAGGCAAGTGCCGCCTTCACGCTCGTCTCCTTCCAGTCGACCCGCAGCGGCGACCTGGAAGGCACGGCGGTGGTGCAGTCGGTCCCGGCGCTCTCCACCTTCGAGCTGATCGTGGATCGCGACGGGACCGCCACAACCCTGACGGTCCCGCGCGGGTCGATCATCCCGCTCCTGGACGCCGAGATCGGCTCCGACCTGGCGGTGCAGTCCACCCGGGCCGGCCTGGCCAGCGCAGCCGGGCTGCGGGAGGGTGATCGAATCACCTCTGCCGGCGGCACCGCCGTGGCCACGCGCGACGACCTGGAGGCGGCCCTGGCGGGGCTTGCCGCGGGCTCGTTCGCCTCGATCACGTACCTGCTGCAGATCGCCCCGGCGTCCGTGGTGGACGCCCTGCCGTTCACCCCTCCGGCCGGGATCGCCCTTCCGTCCTCGTTCCCCGCTCGCAGTGCGTTTGATGGGCTGACGCCCCTGGGTTACTCGTGGACGAAGGAGCCGGCCGGTTCGTTCTGGCAGGCCAGCCTGGTGTCCACGGACCCCACCACCGCCGTTGTGGAGCGGGTGCGCGCCGGGCTGGAGGCCGCAGGCTGGGAGATCGTGGCCGACGCGCCCGTTGGCTTCGCGACGCGGATTGACTTCAGGAACGCGGCGGACAGTCTCGCCGGCTCCGTCCAGATCGACCTCTCACCGGACGATGAGGACTACACCCAGGTGGTCATAGTCATCCAGACGGACACGACCGCGGGGAACTGACCCGCCTCCCCCCGGGCTCTCCCTGATCGCTGCTCCCTCCGCAGCCCCGAAGATCGCTGTGTGACGGGGCGCGAGGTTGTGCGCTCCGCACGGCGCGGCATGGACGCCGCGCTGTACACCGGCACAGGAGGCCAACATGTCGCTCCAGATCAACACGAACGTCGCCGCGATCAACGCGCAGCGAAACCTCGCCTCGACCAACCGCAAACTCGGTGGCCTGTTCGAGCAGCTCTCCAGCGGCCTGCGTGTGAACCGCGCCGCGGATGACGCCGCCGGGCTGGCGATTTCCGAGAAGATGCGCGCCCAGATCGGCGGCCTCCGCCAGGGCCAGCGCAACGCGCAGGACGGCATCTCGATGCTGCAGACCGCTGAGGGCGCACTCAGCGAGGTCCACTCCATCCTCCAGCGCGTGCGTGAGCTGTCCGTCCAGGCCGGCAACACCACGCTGTCCTCCACCGACCGCCAGGCTATCGGCGAGGAGATGGTGGCTCTGCGTTCGGAGCTCGACAACATCGCGAGCCGCACGAGGTTCAACGGCCAGCAGCTGCTGACCGGTGCGATGGCGGTCACGCTGGACGCCGGCGCGTCCACCGCGGACACGGTCACGGCGGTCGCGAACGGCGCGACGGTGTCCGTCTCCAGCATCGATGTCGGCAACGCGGAGGGCTCCAACACCTATACCGCCTCCGCAGCCGGTGCCGTGCTGACGTTGTCCACCACGACCAGCGGCTTCACCCGCTCCGAGACGTTCACCGTCCAGGACATGGGCGCGAACGGCACGCAGGCGGTCACCTTCGACGAGCTCGGCGTCACCGTGAACCTGTCGCACGACGCCAACGCCGGCAACGTGACCGGGGCGACCATCGCCGCCGCCTTCGATACCACGACGGTGATCACCACGGCCGCCAGCAACGCAGTCTTCCGCGTCGGCGCCGAGGTCGGCGACGACATCTCTCTGAACTTCGCGGACATGCGCGCCAGCGCGCTTGGCGACGCGAACAAGCTGGACACGCTGATCGTCAATAACAACGCGGTCTCGACCTCGGCGGAGGCGGATACGCTGCTGGCCTCTGTGGACACGGCGATCGCCCAGGTGTCCACGTTCCGCGCGAAGCTCGGCGCCGCGCAGAACCAGATGGGCACGGCGATCAACAGCATCGCCGTCGCGGTGGAGAACCTGACGGCCTCCGAGTCCCGCATCCGTGACGCGGACATTGCCCAGGTTTCTAGCGAACTGGTCTCCCGCCAGATCATGCAGCAGGCCGGCGTGGCGGTGCTGGCCCAGGCCAACTCCGCTCCCCAGGCGGTGCTCCGCCTGCTGCAGAACTAGCCTCCGGGCCGGGAGAGCGACCCCGGTCCCGGCGCGAGGGGCGGTCCGTCAGGACCGCCCCTCGGCATATCTCGGGGGTTCCCCGGGTTCCGGCCTGACCGTTTCGGCCGATGATCCGGTGACGGGAGATCCATCCCATGCCAGAGATGCGTGTTGGTCCAGGTCAGCCCGCGGCCGCTGCCAGCGGTGTCCCCGCCACCTCGGCGGAGCAGCGTCACCAGCGAGGCCGCCGGGAGCACGAAGAAGAGCAGCCGCCCGCGCGCGGAGCGGAAGAACTGGCCGTGGCGCTGGACGAAGGACGCCGGGCGCACCTCGCCGCGCGGTTCGAGCAGGACGCTGACGGGATGCCGCTGGTGCGGATCATCGACCGCGACCGAGGCGAGACGGTCGCCGTACTGACGCCGGAGGAACTCCGGGTCCTGGCCGAACAGACCGGCCTGCCGTCCGGGTTGCTGTTCCAGGGGCGGTCGTAGGGAGGGTTCGTGGTCAACAACCGCATCACCTTCGGCGGGCTCGCCTCCGGGATCGACACGAACTCGATCATCGATCAGCTGGTCGCGGTGCAGCGCCGCCCGATCGCCCTCATGGAGACGAAGCAACTGAAGGTGCGTTCGAAGGCGGACGCGCTGACCCGCGTCTCCTCCGCGCTCACGTCGCTCGCCTCGCGCGCGACGTCACTGACAACGCCGGATACCTTCCGCCAGCGCTCAGCGTCCGTCGTGGCGAAGACGGAGGATGCGAACAAGGTCGCGGCCACGGCCACCACCGGCGCGGCGGCCGGCTCGTTCACGTTCCACGTCACTGCGCTTGCCTCGCAAACCCGCCTGGAGAGCACGACCGCCGTGGGCGAAGCGGTGGATGCGGGGGCTCCGCTGACAGATGCCGGCTTTGGCACGGCGCTGACGACGGGCACGTTTACCATCAACGGCACCGTCTTCACGATCGCGGCCGCGACGGCCGAGTCGGTCGCGAGCACCTCGTCCGTGGGCGGCGCGTTCGATCCGAACGTGCCGCTGGACGCGTCCGGCGGTGACATCACGACCGCCGGCGGCTCCTTCACGATCAACGATACGACGATCAACTTCAGCGCCGAGACCGACAAGATCGCGGACGTGATCGGCTACATCAACGCCTCCGCGGCCGGGGTGACCGCGTCGTTTGACGAGGGCACCGGTCTGTTCACGCTCACGCACAAGACCACGGGCACCGGCCAGACGATCACGCTCGCGGATGTCACCGGCAATTTCCTGGAGTCGATGAAACTGATCGATGGCGGTGGCGGGACGATCGGCACGCAGACCGCCGGCACGGACGTGGTGTCGCTCAATGATGTGATCGGCGACATCAACACCGCCGGCATCGGGGTGACGGCGACG
Source organism: Chloroflexi bacterium HGW-Chloroflexi-9 (assembly GCA_002840675.1). GTDB lineage: Bacteria > Chloroflexota > Dehalococcoidia > UBA2979 > UBA2979 > W-Chloroflexi-9. The sequence continues at coordinate 17,020 of PHBR01000022.1, read as the reverse complement.
CTGGTGAACGACGCCGCGGGCCGCCTCAACGCGCTTGAACTGACGGGCGGCTCGGCGATCCAGCTGGGTTCCGGAGCGGACACCAGCAACTTCCTGGCCATGACCAGCCTGCTGGAGTCGCCCCCGGGCGTTACGAGGACTAGCCAGCGCGGCCTGGCCGGGGTGTCGCGCTCAGCCGACCTCGTCGATGCGCGCTTTGCCACGCCGCTGTCACAGAACACCGGCACCTTCAAGGTGAACGGCGTGGAGATCAGTTACGACGGCACCAGCGAGTCGCTGTCAAACATCATGTCAAAGATCAACACCTCCGACGCCGGCGTCACGGTCACCTATGACGGGTTCACGGACCGGCTGAAGGTGACGAGCGACTCCACGGGGCCGCTGGCCGTCACGTTCGAGGATGTCGACGGCAACTTCCTGGCTGCCTCCGGGTTGCTGGCCGCCTCACAGACGATGGGGGCCAACGCCGCCTATTCGATCGACGGTGGCCCCACTCGCTACGCGACCTCCAACACCGTGACGGACGCGGTGGACGGCGTCACCCTCACGCTGACCGGCCTGACGACCGAGGCCGTGAAGGTGCAGGTGAACCTGCAGCCGAACAACGTGGTCACCGCCGTGGAGGCGTTCGTCGCCGACTTCAACAAGGTCCTCGACACCATCGACGCGTACACCGTCTACCGCGAAGGCGGGAACAGCGGGGTCCTCTTCGGCGACAGTACGGTGCGAGGCATTGAGCAGGCGCTGCGGGGTGTGTTGGCAAGGTCGGTCAGCGGCCTCTCGGGAGGGCTTCGGACGCCGGCAGACGTGGGTCTGAGCTTCGGCGCCGTGGGCACGGGGGTCGGCGACGCCAAGCGCCTGGTACTCGACTCCGCGAAGCTGTCCGAGGCGGCGCGGCGCGACCCGGAGGCGGTCACCGCGCTCTTCACCACGTTCACGGGGACCGCGGCCCTGACGCCCGGGGGCACCGGGTCGGTCGACTCGATCAGCGGTGTCCCAACGGAGGCGAAGAAGGCCGGGCGGTACGCGATTACCTCGGACGGCGTGGGTGTGCTGTCGGTGACCTTCACTCCCAATGACGGCACCGCGTCGTCTTCGGTGTCGGCCTCGGTGACTGCGGGTGGCACGAACACCACGCTCATCCCCGGCGTCACCATCACCGCGACGAACCCGCTCCAGGCGGGGACCAACGAGATCATCATCGGCGCCTCACGCGAAGGGTTCGCGAAGTCTTTCAGCGAGTACCTGACCGCGATGACGGGAACGAACGGGTCGCTGGCCAGCCGGTCCTCGGAGATGTCGAAGCAGATCAGCGAGATCGACCGCCAGATCGAGCGTCTGGAGGACCGCGTCAGCAAGCGCGAACAGGAACTGGTGCGCCGCTTCACGCAGATGGAACTGGCGATCGCGCGGGTCCAGCAGCAGTCGCAGTCGCTCTCCCAGATGCAAACGCAACTGGGCGGACTCAACCAGTCCTAAGGGCCCCGCAGCAGGCCCCGGATCAGGGTTTCCCCGACAGAGAACCTGCCCCCCGGTGTCGATGGTGATCACAGAGGGAACACTGAATGAACCCTCCGCCGGAAGACACAGGAGAGGCGATGCAGGCCGCTCACCAGACCTATCGGAAGATGCAGACGGAGACCGCGTCCCCGGCCGAACTGATCGGGATGCTGTACGACGCACTGCTGCGCAATCTGCAGCGCGCGGAGAACGGTCTGACCGCTCACGACATTGAGCCGGCCCACCACGCGCTGATGCGGGCACAGGACATCGTCCTGGAGCTTATCTCCAGCCTGGATGTCCGCGCGGGCGGCGAGGCGGGCGACCTGGCCCGCCAGATGTCGCCCCTGTACGAGTACATGTACCGCCGGCTGCTTGACGCCAGCCTTCGCAAGGACAAGGCACCGGTGGCGGAGGTGCACGCACTCGTGATCCCGCTCCGGCAGGCGTGGACCGTCGCGCTTGAACAACTCGCTACACAGGCCGCCTCTGGCGGGGTTCGGGAGGGCTACCGTGCCTAAGACGCGCGCAGCGCTGCAGTTCGAGCTGCTCCGCGAGATCTTCGACCTCGCCCGTGCCCAGCGTGCCTCGCTCGAACGCGACGACATCGAGCGCATGCTCGACCTGATGGCGGAGCGCGAGTCGATCCTCGGGCGGCTGCTGCGGCTCGTGGAGGAGCCGGGCGACGAGCCGGAGAACGTGGTCACCTTTCCGGGCGCCGTGGACCACACCCGCCAGGACGCGCTGGCGCTGGACACCGTGATCCGGGGCATCCTGGAGCACGACCGTGAGAACGAGACGATCCTGGCGGAGAAGCTGGACGTGCTGCGCGAGGAACTGCCGCGCGTGCAGCAGGGCCGCCGTATGGCGACCGCCTATCGTGCCGCCGGCAGCGGGTCGGCCTCCTGAGCGGCCGGCCCGGCAAGATTGGCGCACCCGTGCCCGCATCTGTCCGTAGCAAGCCCCGGCGATCCTCCAGCGCGCACGCGCTGGCCGGTTTCACGCTAGGCATGGTCGCCGTGGCGGGCGGCTTCCTCTTTGCCGGCCCGGCTGGCATCGGCCCGCAGTCGGAGGCCGCCCGCACGGCGGAGCAGGTGGCGGCGGTCCGGATGGCCATTGACCCGTCCACCCGACCCTCCGCGGTCGCCACGTCCGAGGCGGTCAGCACTGAGCCGGTCGCCTTCCACAAGGATCCGGCGGCACTCTTCTCCAACCAGCACGCCACCCGCGTCGTGGTCCCAGCCGTCGGCATCGACGCCGAGGTGCGGCCGGTGGGCCTGGTCTACCGCGGCGGCAGGCTGGAATACGACGTGCCGCGGCTGGAAGCTGGCCAGTACACCGGCACCGCCCGCCCGGGCGACCCCGGCAATGTGGTGATCGGTGGCCACGTGGCGCAGCGGGGCGTCCACGGGGTGTTCGAGGCGCTCCCGGGAGTTGCCGCTGGAGACGTGGTGGAGGTCTACCGAGGCGACCGGGTCTTCCGATACTTCATTACAGAGATTCGTGTCGTCGCAGCGGATGCGACGGACGTGATGGGCCACACGCAGGAAGCGACGCTGACGCTCATCACCTGTTTCCCGGACGACGGCTACCGAGAGCGGTTGGTCGTGGTCGGGAGGCTGATGTAAGGCGCTATGCGCGGCGGATGCCGGGCGTAGACTGTGCGTTATGAGGAGCTTCCTGCGTGAACATTGACCCCACGGGCCCGGCGCCGCTGCGTCCGGTCCAGGCGACCCCGTCCCGTCCGTGGACGGGCGAGCAGCCCGCTGCTCCCGTCACTCGCGGTGGGCAACACGACCGTATTGACCTGAGCACCCAGGCGCGCCAGCTCGCGGCGATCGAGTCGCCGGACGAGCGTGCCGCGCGTGTGGAAGCGCTCCGCGCCGCCGTGCAGGACGGCACCTACCAGGTAGACGCAGACGAACTCGCCAGCCGCATCGCAGAGCAAGGCGACGCCTAAGGGCGCCGAGAACCTCGCGACACCTCGGCTCCATCGAGGTACGCGATGCTCTGTGCGGAGGTAGGGCGCACCCCCGTCCGTGACCCGGGGATTCCCCCATACGGGGCGGCATCCCCCGTCCGTAGGCTCGTTGAGCGATCAACTTGCCGAGGGGTGTGCGCGTGGGTCAGATCTTTCCTCGTCTCCTGGAGTTGTGGGGCAGCCTGACGCCGGTGCGGAAGGGGCTCCTCACGGCGTCCGCCGTGGGCATGGTCGCGGCCGCGCTACTGATGATGTCCTGGGCCGGGCGCGTCGACTACGTCACGCTCTACACAGACCTGGACAGCACGGACAGCGGCCTGATCGTCGAGGAACTCCGCGCGCGTGGTGTCCCGTACGAGATCGACCGGTCCGGTGCCACCGTCCGCGTGCCACAGTCCCAGGTGGACGAACTCCGCGTCGACTTCGCCTCGAAGGGTCTGCCGGAGGGCGGCCAGGTCGGCTTCGAGTTGTTCGAGGGCAACGCGTTCACCGCGACCGACTTCGTGCAACGGCTGAACTACCAGCGCGGCCTCCAGGGCGAACTGGAGCGCACGATCGGCACCTTCCCCGCCGTCCAGCGCGTCCGCGTCCACATCGTGATGCCGGAGCGCTCGCTGTTCATCGACGACCAGCAGCCGGCGACCGCCTCCGTCGTGTTGTCGCTGCGTTCCGGACGCTCGCTCGCGCAGAACGAGGTGGACGGCATCGCCCACCTCGTATCCGGCGCCGTGCAGGGCCTCGAGAAGAAATCGATCACGATCCTGGATGACCACGGCACGATCATCTACGACGGGGCACAGCTGGACTCCGACAGCGGGATCGGCCTCAGCAGCACGCAGATCGCCCTCCAGCAGCAGTACGAGAAGCGGATCGAAGCGAACGTGCAGTCCATGCTGGACCGCGCGCTGGGCCCGGCGAAGTCCGCCGTCTCCGTGAGCGCCTCGATGAACTTCGACCGCATCGAGACCGAGCGCGAGACGTTCACATCGCCGGAGAGCGGCACGCCGCGCTCCACGAGCAGCGTCACGGAGACCTACACCACCGACACCACCGAGGGTGCAGGCCAGATCCCCGGTGCCCTGTCCAACGTCCCCGGCGCGAACGCGAACCTCCCGGCTACCGAACCCGCGACCGGCGCCAATGGCGGCGGCACCGCCTACCAGCGGTCTGAGGTCACCTCCAACTTTGAACTCGACCGTACCGTCACGCGCCAGGTGGGAACGCCGGGCAGCGTGGAGCGGCTCTCGGTCTCGCTGCTGCTGGACGAGAGCGTGACCGAAGAACTCGCGACCTCGCTCGCGGCGAGCGTGGCTGCGGCGGCGGGCGTGGACGAGGAGCGGGGCGACGCCGTGGTGGTCACCCGGGTCGCCTTCGACCGCAGCACCGTGGACGCAGCCCGCGCGGCGTTTGAGGCGGACGCGGCCAGCGAGCAGCTCATGGGCTATGTGCGGATGGCGCTGCCGATCATCGTCCTGCTGTTCGGCTTCATCTTCGTGAAGCTGCTCCTGAAGTCCATCAGCAAGCGCGCCGTGCGGCCGTTCGACATCGGCTACGCGGGAGGGCCGGCGCTGGCCGGCGCGGGCGCCGGCGGCATCTCCGCCGAGATCGGCGACGCCGGCACGGTGCTGCGCGCGCTGCCCGCACCCATGGAGGTGCGCCACAGCGAACTCGAACGCTCGATCGAACGCATGGCCCATCAGAACCCCGAAGGGATCGCTGAGGTCGTGCAGGCCTGGATGCGGGAGGACTAGCGCGCCATGGCGACTGAGGTGGCCACGTCCCCAACCGACGGCAAGAAGAACCCCTTCGCGTCTGCCCGCGGCCGCCGCCGCGCGGCGGCGTTACTGATCGCGCTTGGCCCGGAACTGGCCGCCGAGGTGCTGCGCCAGCTGCCGGACGACGATATCGGCCGGCTGACGTGGGAGATCGTCGGGATTGGCCAGCTCACCTCGCAGGAGCGGGAAGACATCCTGGCGCACTTCTACGAGAAGGCGGTCGGCCGGGACTTCGTCTCTTTCGGTGGCCTCGAGTACGCGCAGGACATGCTTGAGAAGGCGATCGGCAAGGACAAGGCTAACGAGATCACCTCGCGCCTGGGCAAGCACGCCGGCGCGAAGCCGTTCCAGTTTCTGCAGCAGGTGGACACAAAAGACCTGGTGAACTTCCTTCGCAATGAGCACCCTCAGGTGGTGGCGCTCATCCTTGCGTACCTCCCCTCAGAACGCGCCGCAGAGGTGCTGTCCAACCTGCCCGAAGACATCCAGCCGGAGCTGTCCGTCCGCGTGGCGATGATGGAGCGCACGTCACCGGACGTGATCGAGGACGTGGAGACGGTGATCCGCTCTCGACTCGGCTCGAACTTCGCCCCTCGTGCGGAACTCACGGTGGCCGGCGGTATCGACGCGGTCGTGGAACTGCTGCGGAAGGTCGACCTGGCCACTGAGAAGGTGATCCTGGACGGCCTGGAGCGCACCGACCCGGAGACCGCGAACGAGGTCCGCAAGCGGATGTTCGTGTTCGAGAACATCACCCTGCTGGACGACCGCTCGATCCAGCGCGTCCTCCGCGAGGTGGACTCGAAGGACCTGGGCCTCGCCCTCAAGGGCGCGACCGAGGAGGTGCGTCAGCGCATCACCGGCAACATGTCGGAACGCGCGTCCAAGATGCTGCTGGACGACATGGCCGCACTTGGCCCCGTCCGCCTCGCACAGGTGGAGGAGGCACAGGGCCGCATCGTCGCTGTCATCCGGCGGCTGGAGGAGGCGGAGGAGATCTTCGTCATGCGTGGCGGAGAGGACGACCTCCTTGTCTGACGCCGCCGTCCCCTTCGGTGCACCCCTGCGCGATCAGCGCGGCCTGGTCCGCGCTACGCGCGTGGGCGCTGCGGTCACGCTGGGCGTGGACGGGCGGATCCACGAGCCGGACGACCCGCTCTCCGGGCTGGTCGGCGGCTCCGCTGAGGAGACCGCGGAGGCCGCCTCGATCGTGGAGGAGGCACAGCACCGCGCCGATGACCTGGTCCGTGCGGCGATGCGCCAGGCGGGGGCCGTGGAGGCGCGCGCCCGCAACGAGGGTTACGAGCGCGGCATGGCGGAGGGGCGCGCGGAGGGCCGCGCAGAACTGGCGGAGGCGCTTGCCCTCGTGCAGCACGTCGCCGGGCAGGGTAAAGCGGTTCGCGACGAACTCCTGGCGCGGTCCGAACGCGAGATGGTGGAGATGGTGATCGCCGCGTTCCGCGCGGTCATCGGCGAGCGCATCGCGACGGACCCCGGCGTGGTGAACGAGACCGTGCGCCGCGCGCTGGACCGCGCGGGGTCCCAGAACATCGTCCGTATCCGCGTCCACCCGGACGCCGTGGACGGCCTCTTCGCCCACCTCACGGAGGATTACCGCGGCGCGCCGCCGTTCGAGGTGAGCGCGGACGGCGCGATCGGCGTCGGCGGGTGCGTGGTGGAGACGGACTTCGGCCACGTGGACGCGCGCCTGGACGTCCAGATGGATGAGATCGCGCGCATCCTCCGCGAGTCGCTGCCGGAGTTGCCGGGTTCCTCCAGCGGGACGGGAACGCATGGTGATACCCGTGCCGCCTGAGGCTGTCCTCTCGCCGGCGCAGGCCCCGGACCTGGGGCGCTACCGCGCGCTGGTGGAGGCCACCTCCACCATGCGCATTGAGGGCCGCGTGCGCGAGGTCACCGGGCTGCTCGCGGAGGTGGAGGGCATCCCCGGCCGCCTGGGCGAGATGTGCCGCATTGAACCGGATGGGACGCCGCCGATCGACGCGGAAGTCGTCGGCTTCCGGGCCGGGCGCGCGCTGGTCATGCCACTGGGCGACCTGCGCGGCGTGCAGGCGGGCGCGCGCGTGGTGGCGCAGGGTGGCCTGCTCACGGTCCCCGTGGGGCGCGAGGTGCTCGGGCGGGTGCTGGACGGCCTGGGCCGTCCGATCGATGGTCTGGGCCCGGTGCGTGCGGCGCATCGCCAGCCGCGCGCCGGCGGCTCCCCGCACGTCCTGCAGCGCCGCACGATCTCCGAGCCGCTGTCCACGGGTGTCCGCGCTATCGACGGCCTGCTCACCTGCGGCCTGGGCCAGCGCATCGGCATCTTCGCCGGATCGGGTGTGGGCAAGAGCACCGTGCTCTCCATGATCGCGCGAAACGCCTCCACGGATGTGAACGTGATCGCCCTGATCGGCGAACGCGGCCGCGAGGTGCGCGAGTTCATCGACCACAACCTGGGGCCGGAGGGGCTGGCGCGGAGCGTCGTGGTCGTCTCGACCTCGGACGAGCCGGCGCCGCTGCGGCTCAGCGCCGCTTGGGTGGCGACGACGATGGCGGAGGAGTTCCGCTCCGAGGGCCTCAACGTCACGCTCATGATGGACTCCGTGACGCGCTTCGCGATGGCGCAGCGCGAGATCGGGCTGGCGCTGGGCGAGCCGCCGGCGATGAAGGGGTACACCCCTTCCGTGTTCGCGCAGATGGCGCGACTGCTGGAGCGCGCCGGCACGGGCGAGGCGGGCACGATCACCGCCTTCTACACCGTGCTGGTGGAGTCGGACGACCTGAGCGAGCCGGTCACGGACACGGTGCGAGGCACGCTGGACGGGCACATCGTGCTCTCGCGCGAGCTGGCGGCGCAGAACCACTACCCGGCAATCGATGTACTGCAGTCCGTCTCCCGCGTGATGCCCTCGATCACCACGGCCGAGCACCGGGACGACGCGGCGCACCTGCGCGAACTGCTCGCGCGGTACCAGCGTTCGCGTGACCTCGTGACCATCGGCGCGTACCAGCGCGGTACGGATGTCGCCCTGGACGAAGCCCTGTTGCGACTCCCGGCGATCGAGGAGTTCTTGCGGCAGCGGTCGACTGAGCCATCCAGGTTGCCGGACACCATCCGTGAGCTGGCCACCTCGATCGGGCGGGAGGGGTAGCCATGGCGGCGAAGCGATTCCGGTTCGAGCCGTTGCTGGACGTGGCGCGTCAGCGCGAGGAACAGCAGATGCGCGAGGTCGCCGCACTGCTCGTCGTGCAGCAGGCGGCGCAGGACCGGCTGGACGGACTGGCCGCGTTGCACGAGGAGATGACCGCCGTGCTGTGCGGGCAGGACACCAGTGGCCCTCTCGACCTGCCCCGCTACGGCGAGGCGGTCGCGTACCTGGACCACCTCCGCGTCCTGATCGAGGAGCAGCGCGTGACGCTCGCGGAGGCGGAGGCGCAGGTGGAGCAGGCGCGGGCCGTGCTCGTCGGCATCCTTCAGGAGAAGCGGTCACTCGAGATTCTCGAAGAGCGCGACATCGCGGATGCCGCACAGGTGGAGAGCCGTCGCGAGGATAGCCGCGTGGACGACCTGAACACGCAGCGCTTCGGGCGGCGTGCTCCAGGCATCGGCCAGGGAGGCGTGTGATGCTCGGACAGATCTTCGCGGGCTCGTTTGCGGTGGCGCGACAGGCCCTGGACGGCCTGAGCCAGCGGCAGGATGCCATCGCCGCGAACGTCGCAAACGTTGACACGCCCGGCTACCGGCGGCGAGAGGTCACGTTCGAGGACGCGCTGACGCAGCGGGTGAACGCGAGCAGCGCCGGTATGCGCACGACGGACCCTCGACACATCGCCTCGCGCAGCGGCACGAGCCCCAGCGACGGCGGCGCCGTCCGCGAGCGGGACGTGGTGTCGTCCCGCAACGACGCGAACGACGTGAGCATCGATGAAGAGATGTTGCTCCTCGCGGAGACACAACTCCGCTACCAGGCGCTGACGCAGGGCGTCGGCCGCCGCCTGACCACGCTGCGCACGGTGATCCGCGGCGGCTAGCCGCGGACAGCAGAAGGAGGGCTCTCATGGGCCTGATCAACAGCATGCGGACCTCGGCGAGTGCGCTCATGGCGCAGCGTCTGCGCATGGACGTGATCGCTAACAACGTGGCGAACGTGAACTCCACGCGCGGCGAGAACGGCCTGCCGTACCGCCGCCAGTCGGTGGTGTTCCGTGCACAGGGCGCAGGCTCCTCGTTCGGCGACCTGCTGGGCCGCGCGACCGGTTCCGGCAAGCCCGCGGGGGTGGAGGTGGCGAAGATCCATCAGGACACCTCCGCGCCGCGCAAGGTTCAGGACCCCACGCACCCGGACGCGGACGCAGAGGGCTACGTCTACCTCCCCAACATCGACGTCACCACGGAGATGACGGATCTCGTCGGCGCGTCCCGCGCCTACCAGGCGTCCGTCACCGTGATCAACGCCACCAAGGCGATCGCGCAGAGCGCGCTGGACATCGGCCGCCGCTAACGGCGGGCTGAGCGCAGGAGGGCCACGAGATGGCGATCGGCGGGATTCCGGGGATCGGTGGGATCGGCGCGGCTGCGAGCAGCGGCGGCGCCGTGGGCGCCGGTGCGGCCAAAGAAGGCAGCAGCGTCTTCGCGGACCTCATCGGCGCGCTGGAGCAGTCGTCTGCGAGCGCGGACCAGGCAGTCTCGGACATCGCGACGGGGAGCGACCGTGAACTGCACGATGCCGTCCTCTCCGTGGAGATGGAGTCGGTCGCCTTCGACCTGGCGGTGCAGATTCGTAATCGTTTGGTCGAGGCATACTCAGAGATTTTCCGGATGCAGGTGTAGCCCGGAAGCGCGCACGCTGAGCACCCACACGAATCGCAGTCCCACCGGCCGGTGGGAAGGAGGGAGCAGGAGAGGTTGTGACCGCAGTCATTGCACCGGGCACCCCAGTCATGGGCCCGGCGCCGTCTGCGACGAATGGGTTCCAGGGAGGCACACCGGCAGATGTCGGGGCACCCGGCCCGTTCGCAGCCCTGCTGGTCGCGGTAACCGCGGCGAAGGGCACAGGCGGTGAGACGCCCGCATCGCCACCCGGCGATGCCACGGCGGTGCAGGTACTGGACATCGATGCGCTTCTGGCGCTGCTGGCGGAACTCAACCCCGCCGCCGCCGAGAGCGAACCGATGCCGGGACCGGCAACGCTGGAACCCGAGATGCCTCTACTGGACCGCCCCGCGGGGGTGGAGGACGAACCGACCGGGACTGAGCCCGGTACCGCCCTGGAGACGTTGATGGCCGCGCTGCTGCTCGTCCGTCCGGAGCCGACGCCCCCCGTGGAGCACTCGCTCCCCGGCGGTGACCTCGTGCCGCCGGCCGTGGACGCGCTCGCCGGGGCCGCCGGTGTCACCCAGGAGCAGAACGCCGAGGGCGTCCTGACCGCATCGATGCTGCTGACGGATGAGGGCGTAGCGCCCGCCGCCATGCAGCCATCGAGCGTGGCCGTGACGGCTGAGACGCTGACGGCCCATCAGGCCACGGCGGCGGCCGTTGCCGCTGCCGCTGCCGGTGTGGACGAGGGTGAACCGACGGATGTCACGGCCCCGGTCGCGACCCTCGGCGACTCATCGGAGGCTGTGACGGCGCCGGCAGCGCAGCCAGCGATCGAGGTGCGGGCGGAGGCGCCCGAGCCCCGGGCTGAGCACGCCTCAGGCGTTGCGCAGCAGGAGTCCGACGGCGCGGACGTGGAGGTCGAGGTCGTGACGGCGGAGCCGTTGCGGGCGGCGAGCGCGGGCACCTCGAACGATGGCCGGCAGGTGGCGGCGATGACGCCAGCCTCCACGCCGGTGGAGACCGTGATGCGGCCGGAGCCGGCGGTGCGGACCGTGTCCGCGGCGAACCCGGTGCCGGACCTGGCGGATTCCGTCCGTGGCGCCGTGATCAACGGTGATACGGAGGTGCGTCTGCGGCTGGACCCGCCGGAGATGGGATCGCTTGAGATCCACATCGAACGGCAGGACGGCGCGATCCGGATCCGCGTGGAGGCCACGCTGGCCAGCGCGCGTGACGTGATCGAGCAGGCGCTCCCGGCCCTCCAGCAGGCGCTGGAAGCGCGGGACATGCGCGTCGATCGCCTGGAGGTCCGGACGATGTCCGAGTCGGCCACTGGTCGTTCGATGACGGAGCAGGGTGGTCAGCCCGGCGGCGGCCGACAGCCGCAGCAGGACGGGCCCCCCGAGTGGTCGCCGGTCGCGGCGATCGATGGTGTTCGGCGTGATGCGCCGGCCAGCGACGGGCGCGCCAGCGATGGCCGCCTGGACGTGATGGCGTAGGAGGACGGCATGGTCAACAACGTCAGCAACTTCGGCAAGACGCTGGAGGACGTGTCGATCCCGGTGGCGCAACGGACCTCCACGCGCGACCTGGGTCAGCAGGACTTCCTGAAGATCATGATCGAGCAGCTGAAGGGCCAGAATCCGCTCGAGGGCGGCGACTCCTCTGACTTCTTCAACCAGATGGTCCAGTTCCAGTCGCTGGAAGCCATGCAGGCGATGACGAAGGCGATCACCCAGCTGACCGAAGTCAGCAGTCTCGCCAACGCGGCATCGCTGGTCGGCAAGGGCGTGCTCGCCATGGTGCCGGCACCGGCAGGGACGCCCGGGATGATCCCCGGACAGCCCCAGGAGGTGGCGGGCACGGTGGTGAGCGTGATGTTCGGTAACGAGGTCACGCTGCTGCTGGACAACGGGCGGGTCATTCCCGCCGACACGATTGTGTCGGTCGGCTGATGGCCGCACCCATCCAGGGGCTGAGCGGCCCGCTCGACCTCGGCGGCCTGGAGGCCGTCCGTCGCGCGGAGCCGTCGAGGCCGGCGGGCGCGGGCGACGGGTCGTTCGCGATCCAGTTCTCACGTCACGCCACGAAACGGATTGAGCAGCGCGGCCTGCAACTGGACGACTCGCGCATGGCACGGTTGGAGCAGGCTGTTGGCCAGGCGGAGGCGAAGGGGTCGAAGGACTCGCTGATCCTCCTGGATGAACTCGCCCTGGTGGTGAGCGTGCAGAACCGCACGGTGGTCACCGCGATGGACGAGCAGAGCCGGAAGGAGCACGTCTTCACCAACATCGACTCCGTCGTGATCGCGCCGTAAGGCGCGGCCAGAGCGAGCAAGCCGGGCGGCTGGACCTGTTCCAGGGGGCCGCCCAGAACAACAACCGTCCCCCTCGACGCAGGGGGACAGCGACAGGGACGTCGCGCCGGGGTCAGGCCCCGGCGAGGCCTCCGGGAACAGGATGACCCGACCATGATGAAGGCGCTCTTTGCAGCCATTGCCGGTCTGCAGAACCACATCACGTACATGGACGTGGTGGGCAACAACATCGCGAACGTGAACACGCAGGGCTACAAGGCCAGCCGTGTCACATTCCAGGACATGCTCACCCAGACGATCTCCGGCGCCAGCGCCCCCACCGCCGACCGAGGTGGTACGAACCCGCAGCAGGTCGGCCTCGGCATGAAGATCGGCGGCATCGACGTCATGCACACGCAGGGCTCCCTGCAGGCGACGGGACGCTCCACCGACTTCGCGATCCAGGGCAGTGGCTTCTTCATCCTGCGCGACGGCGCGCGGACCTTCTACACCCGTGACGGCGCGTTCGACGTGGCTGTGACTGGTGAGCTCGTGAATCCCACCAACGGCTTCAAGGTGCAGGGCTGGCGCGCCGACACCAACGGCGCGGTGGACACCAACGCCCCGCTGACCTCGATCATTGTCCCGATGGGCCAGTCGATCGCGGCTCAGGAGACCACGGCGGTCACCCTCACCGGCAACCTGGACTCCTCCGCCTCCAGCGTGGCTCCGGCCGACTCGTTCAGCACCACGATCGACGCCTACGACTCCCTGGGTGCACCGCACCCGGTGACGATCACGTACACGAAGAACGTCGCGCCGAACGAGTGGACCGTGACCGCGACCTCTGCCGACCCGTCGATCACCGCGCTGGCGGTGGACACCGGCGCCGGTGGCGCCACGATCACCTTCGATGCCAACGGCCGCCGCACCACCCCGGCGCCCGGCGTGCTGATGGAGATCGACGTGACGATGGCGGCCGCCTCCGGCGCCGGCAACTTCACGATGGAGGTCAACCAGGACTCGCTGACGCAGTTCTCCGGCCCCGGCACCGTGGCCCCCACGTTCAACAACGGCTACTCGGCCGGCTCGTTGGTCTCGTTCTCGGTGGGCCCCGGTGGTGACATCACGGGCATCTTCTCGAACGGCACCACCCGCCCGCTGGGCCAGGTGTCCATGGCGCAGTTCACGAACCCGGCCGGCCTGCAGCGCGCCGGGTCGAACAACTACGAGGCCACGTCCAACTCGGGCGTCCCGAGCATCGGCACGCCCGGTACCGGTGGACGCGGCTCGATCGGCGCCGGCGTGCTGGAGGGCTCCAACACGGACCTCGCCCGGGAGTTCACCAACGTGGTGATCGCCCAGCGCGGCTTCCAGGCCTCCAGCCGCATCATCTCCACGGCGGACCAGATGCTCGAGGGCCTGGTGAACCTCATCCGCTAGTTGACGCCCCTCCATCGACGGGTGAGGTGATGGGGTTCAGCCCCTCACCCGCCCGTCGATGATTGAGGTATTCGCTGGCTCTCAGTGCGCGTCTCCGCGGGGAAGTTTGTTGATGTCGGGGCACCTGCCAGACTCGTACGGACGGCTTGCGTCCTATGCCCACCGCCACGCCGCCGGCGTGGTGGTGTACGAGCAGGGTGCCTCGCTGGATCGGTTCTTCGTGGTGCTGCGCGGCCGCCTGGACTTCGAGGTGGTCGCGGAGTCCGGCGACACGGAGGTCGTCGCGCAGGCGTTCCCGGGCGACCTCGCCGGGCACGTGGCGGCGTTCACCGGCCGGCCCACGTCCGCCTCGGCACGCGCGTCCGGGGAGTCAGTCATCCTCGCCGTGCCGGTGGATCGGGCGATCGATGCGTTCCGCGAAGCGCCCGAACTCGCGCTGCTCCTCGTTCGCTCGTTCGCCGAGCCAGACCGCCCCCGCCAGGTGCCCGCCGAAGACGACCTGCCACCCGCGTCGGTGGTGGAAGGCGATGTGCTGCGCGTCAAGGGTGAGGTGAACGAGGCGTTCTTCTTCCTGGACACGGTCGTTTGCCCCGTGGACGGCACCCACTTCGAGTTCGTGCGCGTGCGGACCCGGGCAGTGCGTCCCACGGCCCGGGACACGGACTTCCATGTCCGCTACACCTCCGTCGACCCGACGCGCTACTCCGTGGTGGTCTGTCCCTCCTGCGGCTACGCCTCCTACCTGGACGACTTCGGCGACGTCGACGAGGAGATACGGGGCCGGCTGTGGGCCGACCGCGCGGCTCGCCTACCGCTGCTCGGGCACCCGTTGAGCGGCGAGCGCACCACGCAGGACGCGGTCACGGTGATGGACCTGGCGATCCGCTGCTACGACCTGCGCGGTGGCGGGCCTTCGCGTGAAGCGGTGCTCTTCCACCGCCGCGCGTGGGTGGAGCGCGAGGCAGGCAACCGCGTGGCGGAGGCGGAGTGGCTCCGCCGCGCCCGTGAAGCCTACCGGGGCGCCTTCGAACAGGACTCCCGGCTCACAGATGACTCCGCGCTTCGCGCCGCCTACCTGGTCGGCGACATCTCGCTGCGGCTCGATGAGCCGAACGAGGGTGCACCCTGGCTGGAGACGGTGATCCGGCGGGCCGACAGCAAGACGCAGTCGGGGCTGATCCGCATGGCGCGTGACCGCCTGCACGACGCGCGCATCCAGTTGCGCGGTGGTGACCGCGCCGCCAGTTGATGGACGCTGCGACCCCTCGCCGCCCACGGGCCGCTGATGGCCCCGTGCTGCTCGCCGTCCTCGTGGCGGTGTTGTTGTTCGTGGTCGCCGCGAGGTCGCCCGGATCGTCATCCGCCGCGACTGGGCGCGCGACGCCGACAAGATCCGGGGCGCCTTCGCCATTGCCCGCGACCTCGCCGCGAAGGTCCGCGCCGCGGCACCCGCCGCCTGAGCGGTCACGGCAGCAGCGCCAGCCAGCCCCAGACCGTCAGCACCGAGGCACCGGTGGCGATCAGCACCGACGAGGCCGCGACCCGCCGCGCCGCGCCATACATGTTGGCAAAGAGATAGGCATTGACCCCCGGCGCCATCGCCGCCGTCACCACGACCGAGCGGATCTGCGCGGTGCCGAGGCCGAAGACCCAGTGGCCAAGCCCGTAGGCGACCGCCGGATGGACGATCAGCGACAGCAGGGTGACCATGGTGATGGCGCGCATGTCGCCCTCGGGCCGGTAGCGGGTCAGCACCCCGCCCAGGCCGAAAAGCGCCGCCGGCAGCGCCGCGCGCGCCATCATGCCGACCGCCGACCAGACCGCCTCGGGCAGGGGATCGCCGGCAAGGTTGACCGCGAGGCCCAGCGTGATGCCGATCACCAGCGGGTTCATCGCGATGCCGCTCAGGGTGCGGCGCAGCACGGCACCCCGCGCCAGCCCGGCACCGCCCGAGCGGGCAATCTCCATCGCCAGGATGCCGAAACTGTAAAGCAGCGGCGCATGGACCGAGATGATCGCGAAATTGCCGGTCAGCGAGGCCGGGCCGTAGGCGCGCTCCATGATCGGCAGGCCGAGCAGCAGCGTGTTCGAGAACAGGCAGCAAAAGCCGATCGCCACGCAATCGGCGGCGCTGCGGCGAAAGATCAGGCGGGCGCCGGCGACACCAAGCGCGAAGGCGACGAAGGCGCCGGCATAGAAGCTGACCAGCAGCCCGGTATCGTATTCGGCCGCCAGATCGAGCCGGGCGATCGACTGGAACAACAGGCAGGGCACCGCGAAGTTCTGCGCGAACCGCATCACGCCCTCGACAGCGGCTTCGCCGAAAAGCCCTACGCGCGCCGCGCCATAGCCGAAGCCGATGACCAGGAAGACCGGCAGGATGACATCGAAAAGCGCCTGCACCGCCCGTCAGTCCTGAAGGTCCAGCACCATCCCGTCATAGGCGGCGCTGATATGGGCGGGGGTCTCGGCCTCGACCGTGGCATGGTCGAGGTCGATATGCATGTTGGTCAGCACCGCGCGGCGCGGGCCGGCCCGCGCGATCCAGTCGAGCGCCAGCGCCAGATGGACATGGGTCGGATGCGGCTTGCGGCGCAGCGCGTCAAGCACCCAGCAGTCGAGCCCCTGAAGATGCGGCCAGACCGCATCGGGGATCGACAGCACGTCGGGCATGTAGACCAGCCCGCCGACCTTGATCCCCAGCGCGTCGATATCGCCATGCTCGACCGGCAGCGGCGTCAGCACCAGCGCTCCGCCGGCGCCGGTGACGGTGGCCGGCCCGCGGATCGTGTTGAGGTCGCAGATCGGCGGATAGGACGATCCCGCCGGCTGCACGAAGGCATAGGCGAAGCGCGACATCAGCGATTCCTGGGTCGGCCCGTCGGCCCAGACCGGCAGCCGGGTGCCGGTGTTGAAGACGATCTGGCGCAGATCGTCGATCCCGTGGACATGATCGGCATGCGAATGGGTATAAAGCACCGCGTCAAGCCGCGCGACCCCGGCGGCCAGAAGCTGGGCGCGCATGTCGGGCGAGGTGTCGATCAAGACCCGCGTGGTGCCGGCATCCGTGATCCGCTCGACCAGCATCGAGCAGCGGGTCCGGCGGTTCCTGGGGTTTTGCGGGTCGCAGTCACCCCAGAGCCCGCCGATCCGCGGCACCCCGCCGGATGATCCGCAGCCCAGGATGGTGAAGCGCAGCCTTGCCA
>PHBR01000021.1:26755-27827 GCA_002840675.1 Chloroflexi bacterium HGW-Chloroflexi-9 | reverse complement strand
CAGCGGCCACGGCATCGGCGACTGCGAGTAGGCGCCTTCCGGGTTCGCGTTGTCGCCGTTGTACCGGGCCAGGTCGAACTCGTCGCGGTCGAACGCCAGTGAGAGGGCCCGGCGGACGCGCTCGTCCTGGTAGATCGGGTTCTTCATCTGGTACTGCCAGCCATTGACGTTCGCGCCACGGGACACCGGCGTAGTGGAGCCGACCACCGTGTCCGGGCGGCGCTTCACCTGCTCTTCCAGGTCCCCCTGGTCGCGGCCGGAGAACGCCATGTAGTTGTCCGTCTGGAAGCCGGCACGCAACGCGTTCGCGTCGTCCTGCACGTACGCCTCGATGCCGTCGAGGTAGGGCAGGCGTCGGCCGGCGGAGTCCATCTCGAAGTACTCGGGGTGCTTCGTGAAGACGGAACGCTCCTTCGCGGTCCATTCGGACTGCAGGAACGGGCCCGTGCCGATCGAGACCTTCTGCCGAAGCTCCTCGTCGTCGACGAGTTCCCGCGGGTACATCCACGACCAGGCGCCAATGTTGACCGGGAAGTCGGCCAGCGGCTGGTTCAGGTTGAAGATGACCGTGTGGTCGTCCGGCGTCTCAAGGCTCTCGACGACGTTGAAGACGTCCTTCTGAGAGCCGTTCAGGTAGATGTCCACCGTGCCGCGCACGTCGTCAGACGTGAACTCGCGGCCGTTCACCGGGGCCACGTTGTGCATCTTCACGCCCTTGCGGAGGTGGAAGATGAACTTCTTGCCGCCATCAAGCGCTTCCCACGACTCGGCGAGATCCGGCTCGATCTCGACCCGGTACGGGTCCGCGGTCGCGCCCAACTTCGACCGCGTGAGGCGGTTCGAGGTGTACGTCAGGGTGTGGAAGATGGTGCAGGACAGCGTCCGCGACAGGTCCATCCGCGGCGGGTCCAGATAGGTCCACTTGAGCACGCCACCCATCTTGGCGTTGACACCCGGGTCCAACTCAGCAGCGGACGGGGGAACCGGTCCGTCGTACAGACCCGGCTTCACCCTCACCTGGTCAGCCGGGACGGGCGTCCCCCCCGCCTCGGCAGTCGCGACCGTCGTCGCG
>PHBR01000021.1:0-26581 GCA_002840675.1 Chloroflexi bacterium HGW-Chloroflexi-9 | reverse complement strand
CCCCGCCAGCCCCGACTGGCACTACCGACCGACGCCCGGGGCGCCGTCATCCAGCCAGACCGCGCGGGCCTGGTCGGACGCGTAGCACGTCTCCGATCCCACGAGGCCGTGGTACCGGTAATTCATCACGTAGTTGTGGCGCACCGGCCGGGCGAAGCCGACCGGAACCCACATCTGGTAGACCTTGTCGTGGATGCGGTCCCAGATCTGCTGCCACACCGCCTTCTGGGCCACCGGGTCGGTCTCCTGCCGCTGCTTGACGAGCAGGTCGTCCAGCGTCGAGTCATTGACCGAGCCGTAGTTCAGGCTCGCAGTCGAGTGGTAGAAGGGGTAGATCCACTGGTCCATCGAGTAGCCCGGAGGACCCCACAGGAAGCCGACGATGCCCTCGAAGTTCCGGTCCGACATCACGGTCACATGCGTCGGGTTGTCGATCTGGCGGAAGGTCAGCTTGATCTCCGGCAGGCTCTGGTTGATGGCCGGGATGATGAGTTCGGACATCTCCTGCCGCGTGTACCAGGACACGACCTCGTCCGTGAGCGGGTTAGCAGCCGTGTAGCCCGCCGCCTGCATCATCTTGGACGCCTCAGCCGGGTCGAACTGGTACCACGGGCCGTTTTCCTTGCGCGTCGGGTACTGGTCGAACATCAGCGGCCATGGCATCGGCGACTGCGAGAAGGCCCCATCCGGGTTCGCGTTGTCGCCGTTGAACCGCGCCAGGTCGAACTCGTCGCGGTCCAGCGCCAGGGAGATCGCCTGCCGGACGCGGTCGTCCTGGTAGATCGGGTTCTTCATCTGGTACTGCCAGCCGTTGACGTTCGCACCACGCGACACCGGCATGGTGGAGCCAACCACCGTGTCCGGCCGGCGGGCCAGTTGCTCCTGAATGTCGGACTGGTCACGCGCGTTCATGGTCATGTAGTTGTCGGTCTGGAAGCCGGCGCGCAGCGCGTTCTGGTCGTCCTGGATGAACGTCTCGATCCCGGACAGGTACGGCAACTTGTTGCCGGCAGCGTCCACCTCGAAGTAGTCCGGGTGGGCGTCGAACTTCGAGCGCTCCTTCTGGATCCACTCCTTCTGGATGAAGGGCCCGGTGCCGATCGAGACCTTCTGCCGCAGTTCCTCGTCGTCCACCAGTTCACGCGGGTACATCCACGACCATGCAGCGACGTTCGTGGGGAAGTCACCCAGCGGCTGGTTCAGGTTGAAGATGACCGTGTGGTCGTCCGGCGTCTCCAGGCTCTCGACGACGTTGAACACGTCCTTCTGCGAGCCCTTCGAGTAAATCTCGACCGTGCCACGCACGTCGTCAGACGTGAACTCGCGCCCGTTTACCGGGGCGACGTTGTGCATCTTCACGCCCTTGCGGAGGTGGAAGATGAACTTCTTGCCGCCATCGAGCGCTTCCCAGGACTCGGCCAGGTCGGGCTCGATCTCCGCGCGGTACGGGTCGGCGGTCGCACCCTCCTTCGCCCGCGTGAGGCGGTTGGAGGTGTACGTCAGCGTGTGGAAGATCGTGCAGGACAGTGTCCGCGACAGGTCAAAGCGCGGCGGGTCCAGGTACAGCCACTTCAGGACGCCGCCACGCTTGGCGTTGACGGCGGGGGCCAGCTCGGCCGGGGACGGCGGCACCGGGCCGTCGTAGGCGCCGGGCTTGGTGCGGACCTGGTCCGCCGGCACCGGCGTGGACTGCGCCTGCGTCGCGACCGCGGTCGCGTCCAGGACATTACCGACGCCCGGCGTTGCCGTCGCCGCGTCATCCCCACCACCGCAGCCGATCAAGGCGGCGCCCGCGAGGCCTGCGACCCCGAGGCTGGCGCCCCTGATCACGGTGCGGCGCCCCACGGGGCGCCTGGTCCAATACGTACTCTCCACGTCCAGAACTCCCTCCGGTTGAGTCGTTCCCAACCTGTTCGAGCCGAACATTACGCTCGTGGTGGACTGGGAGGCAAGGAATCACGCAACGAATGTCATACCCTCGCAGGAGTGCACCAGACACGCCCGGAGAGGAACAACCGATGCAGGTCACGGTCCTACCGCACCAGCGACGTCCGGGTGTCGGCCGCGCCCCGATTCCGGACGGGCACCGGGCGACCCTCCCGGAGCAGGCGCGCCTCTGCCCCGTCCTGGAAGACGGCTCTCGCCTCGGGTTCCTGGTCTACCCGCCGCTCGCCGCCACCGAGACGCTGGAGGTCCGGCTACTGCCCGACCTGGTGTTCCGGCTGACCCTGCTGGTGCAGGCGGACGGCGTTTCCGCCCGCCCCGTCACGGTGATGGAGATCCGCCCCTCCGCCGGCTCCGGCGGCATCGAGATCCGCGAGGTGCTGTTCGTGGCGCCGGAGTTGCGGATGTCGGAAGCGGCGATCCGGGAGTTGTTCGAGTTCCTCGTGACGAACGTGAACGCGCCAGACGGCGGCATTGGTCTGCGCGGCGCCCACGACTTCGTCACGCCCGAGGGCTGGGACACGGTCTATACCGGCGTCCTGAACGACACACACCGTCCGCACGTCCCGGTGCTCACGGCGCGGGTGGAGACTGACTGGTACGCGCAGCCCACCGAGTTTCGTTATGTCCTTCAGCCGGGTGAGGCGCTGAGCATTCGCGGCCAGGCACCCATCGGGCAGGTGTTTTTCGTGCCACGGGAGCCGGTCACCCTCGTGGACGGATCGCCCGCGGACGCGGAGACGTTCCGGGGCCGGCTGGAGACGTACTGGGCGGCGCGCACCGCGAAAGAGCGTGCAATGCCCTACGGAGGCACCTTCAGCCATCACTACCGGGACGTTCAGCGGGGCCGCGAGGGAACAAATTCAGGGGCGGGGACTCCCTAGCGCCCTTGCGATTGTGGTATACCGCTTGGTGCTGGCGGGCCACCCCGTGCTCGCGGCATCGGAGGGGACGGGGAATGCAGAGATACCTGATCCGTCGACTAGTGTTTATGGTGCCGACGTTGCTGTTCGTCACCATAGCCGTGTTCTCGCTGATCCGCGTCATGCCGGGTGACTTCATCACGGCGCAGATGGGCGAGTCGCGCGGTGCAGACCCGGCGTTCATCGAGCGGCTGCGCGAGGAACTCGGGCTCAACGAGCCCGCCCCCAAGCAGTACTTCTCGTGGCTCGGTGGCATTGTCACCGGGGACTGGGGCACGTCGTACTGGCAGAACAAGCCAGTGACGGCGGTCATCAAGGGCGCGTTGCCGTCCAGCATCCAGTTGGGCCTGATGGCGATCCTGATCGGGATCTCGCTCTCGGTACCCATCGGCGTGATCGCGGCGGTGAAGCAGGACTCCTGGATTGACTATCTAGGACGAATGATCGCCATCGCGGGCGTGTCAATGCCCAACTTCTTCCTGGCAACGCTCATCATCATCTACGGGGCGCGCTGGCTCGGATGGTTCCCGCCGCAGGGATACCAGAGCTTCTTCACGAACCCGTGGGGCAACCTCCAGCAGTTCGGACCGGGCGCCATCGTCCTGGGCGCGGCACTGTCCGCCCAGAACATGCGCATGATCCGCACGACCATGCTGGAGACGCTTCGCGCTGACTACGTCCGCACCGCCCGCGCCAAGGGCCTGCGAGAAAGCGTGGTCATCTTCCGTCACGCGTTCCGGAACGCGCTGATCCCTGTGGTGACGCTGCTGGGCTTCCAGATCATCACCACGGTGGGCGGCTCGGTCCTGGTGGAGACGGTCCTCGGTATCAACGGGATCGGCCGTAACTTCATCGGCGCGGTGACCCAGCGTGACTACCCGCTGGTGCAGGGCATCCTCCTGGTGATCATCACGACCACCCTCATGGTGAACCTGCTCGTTGACCTGTCCTACTCGTGGCTTGACCCGCGGATCCGGTACTAACCGGGGCGGTTCGGAGGGAACTCACATGGCAAGTGCATCTACTGCCGGCACGCTCAGCCAGCCCGCAAGCAGCCCGAGCTCGCTCGCCTCGGCCCGCAAGCGTCTGCTCAAGTTCGCCCGGAAGCGTCCGATCGGCGCGGTCGCGGGCCTCATGTGCCTGGCCCTCGTGCTCATCGCCATCGGCGGTGCGACCGGGGTGTTGCTCACGAACGACCCGGAGGTGTTCAAGGGCTCTGACCGGCTCATGGGCTTCATGAGCGAGTCTCGTGACGGCCAGCGGTTCTACATCCTGGGCACGGATGAACTCGGCCGCGACCTGTACAGCCGCATCGTCAAGGGCGCGCAGATCTCGATCTTCTTCGGTCTGGGCGTCGCGTCCATCTCGATCACGCTCGGCGCGTTCCTCGGCCTCACCTCCGCCTACATCGGCGGCAAGTTCGACCTGATCGTGCAGCGCATCATCGACCTGCTGCAGACCGTCCCGCTGCTGGTCCTGGCCATCGCCGTCGTGTCCGTCACGGGCCCCGGCGTCATGAAGGCCTTCTGGATCCTCGCGTTCCTGTCGATCCCGCGCCCGACCCGCGTGGTCCGCGGTTCCGTGCTCTCGGTCCGCCAGGAAGTCTACGTGGAGGCCGCCCGCAGCCTGGGCGCCACGAACATGCGGATCATGCTGAAGCACATCCTGCCGAACGTGGTCGCCCCGATCATCGTCCTCGCCTCCTACGTGGTGGCCCTGGCGATCGTCGTGGAGGCCTCGCTCTCCTTCCTCGGCATCGGTGCGCAGCCGCCAACCCCATCCTGGGGCGCCATGCTCACCGGCTCCGGCCAGACGTACTTCCAGACGAACCCGCGTCTGGCGCTGCTGCCGGGCTTCGCCATCTCGCTCGTGGTGTTCGCCTCCAACATGTTCGGCGACGCGCTCCGCGACGAGCTGGACCCGCGCCTGCGGGGCACGCGCTAACCAGCGCTTCGTCCGCTCACACGAAGAGGCCCCCGCAAGGGGGCCTCTTCTGCGTCCAGCCCGAGGCGGCAACACCCGCCGGGCTCGCTCAGGCAAAGGCGAGGTCCATGTCCCGGTGCTCAATCCCGGCGTCCAGGTAGACCGGGCCGCGCACGACGTAGCCCAGCCGCTCATAGAACGGGATCGCGTGCAGTTGCGCGGAGAGCGTGATGCCGGCGAACCCGCGCCGGCGCGCCTCGTCCTGTAGCGCGCGCATCACCGCCACGCCGAACCCGCGCCCGCGGTGCTCCGCGAGCACCGCCACCCGCCCGATGTGCGGGTACTCGCCCTTCTGCGCATCGAGCAGCAGCCGCGCCGTCGCGACTGCGACGCCATCGAGGCGGCCGAGCACGTGCACGGCCGTGGTGTTGGAGGCGGGGTCGGTGTCGTACCGGTCGACCTCCTCGGCGACGGGCACGCCCTGCTCCTCCACGAACACGCGCATGCGAACCACGAGCGCCTCCGCCATCTCCTCCGGCGTGGTGATGAACGTCACCTGCAGATCGGCCATGCAGCCTCCTCCCGCGCGGTATGACGCCACGGTGCGCCCGTATGATGGCGTCACCAGCCGCCGAAAGGAACCGCCGTGCCGGACCGCCTCGGTCGACCGTCAGACGCGCCGATCGACTGGACCGCCATCACCGCCGAGGCGCTGGAGGTGTTCCGCGCCTACCTGCGCATCGACACCTCCAACCCACCCGGGCACGAGGCCCCCGCCGCACGCTACCTCGGCGGCCTGCTGGAAGCGGAGGGCATCCCTTGCGAGTACATCGAGACGGCGCCCGGGCGCGAGGCGCTGGTCGCACGACTGCGCGGTGACGGCACGGCCGGCGCGCTGATGCTCGCGAACCACACGGATGTCGTGCCGGTCGACGCCGCCGCGTGGAGTCTGCCGCCGTTCGAGGGTGTCCTCCGGGACGGGCGCGTGTACGGACGCGGCGCCGTGGACATGAAGAGCACCGGCGTCATGCACCTGTTCTCGATGATCCTCGCGAAGCGGCTCGCGCTGCCCCTCCGGCGCGACCTCGTGCTCCTCGCCGCGCCGGATGAGGAGGTCGGGAGCGACCAGGGGATGGCGTGGCTGGTGGAGCACCGCCCGGACCTGTTCGAGATCGAATACTGCCTGAACGAGGGCGCGTGCGGCCTCGACGAATTCGCCGGGACGCCTTCCCGGCTGTTCGAGGTAGCCGTCTCCGAGAAGCAGCTCAGCCCGCTCCGCCTCGTGACCACCGGGACGCCCGGCCACGGGAGCAAGCCGGCCGCCGACAACCCCGCTGTGAGGCTCGTCAGAGCCCTCCAGCGCCTCGAGGAGTGGGATCGAGGCCTCGTGGTCAGCCCGGTGGGGCGCGCGTATCTGGAACGCCTCCAGGTCGCCGGGCTGGTCGGTGACCTGGACGACCGCGCGGCGCTGGAGGCTGCCCTGAAGGCGAGCCCGGACACGGAGGCGGCGTTCAGCAACACCCTGAACGTCACCATGCTGGACGCCGGCATCAAGTCCAACGTCATCCCCGCCCGCGCAGAGGCCACCATCGACTGCCGCCTGGTCGCCGGGCAGTCGCGCGAGGCCTGGAAGCGGGCCGTGGAGGAGCGCATCGGCGACCCACGCGTGCAGGTGGAATTCCTCTACCCGGTGGAACCGGACGTGACCGTGTCGCCGTGGGACACGCCACTCGCGCGGGTGATCGAGGACGTGCTCACCGAGGCATTCGAAGACGCAGTGGTGGTGCCCTCGACCGCCATCGTGGGGACCGACAACCGGTTCCTGCGGCCGCTGGGCATCCCCGCCTACGGCTTCATCCCGTGCCTGCTCTCGCAGGCCGAGCGCGACGGCTTCCACGCCAACGACGAGTTCATCACCGTCGCCAACTTCAACCTCGGCGTGGAGTTGATGTTCGAGGTCGTCCGCCGGGCCTGCACGTAGCAACGGCACCCGGGCGACCGCGCATCAGGCCGGCCGGAACGCCACGCATTCCACGTTCACGTAGAGGAAGAATGCGTCCTCGTGCCGTGCCCAGGCGCGCCAGCCGGAAGCGATCGCCTCCAGATCATCGCGTGTCGCGAGGCCGTACTCGATCGCCTGCTCCGCAAGGCTGGAGTGCGTCACGCGGTCCGCCCAGGAGTCGCCCCAGTTCAGCACCGAGTCGCGGTCGGCGAAGACGACGGCCGTGGCGGTCGTCCGCACATCCTCGAAGCCCGCCTCGCGCAGCCACGCGCCCAGGCGGCGCCCGGCGTCCGCGTCAGCACCGTTGCGCGAGGCGACGGCGTGGTACACGGAGAGCCATCGGTCCAGTTCCGGCAGCCGCGGCCACGCGATCATCGTCGCGTAGTCCGCATCGCGGACGGCAACCACGCCACCCGCCTTCAGGACGCGCAACATCTCACGCGCGGCGTCCGCAGGCCGGGCCAGGTGCTGCAGCACCTGGTGCGCGTGTACCACGTCGAACCCGCCATCCTCGAAGGCGAGCGCGTACACGCTGCCCTCCTCGAACCGCACGTTCGTCAGGCCGGACTCCGCGAGGTGTCCTCGGGCCGTCTCCACGACCGCCGGGACGACGTCGATGCCAACCACCTCACCGGGCGCGACGGCGCGCGCCAGCCCGGTGGTGATGGTGCCGGGGCCGCAGCCCACATCGAGCAATCGCATGCCGGGCTGGAGGTACGGGAGGAGGTAGGCGGCGTCCCGCTCCGCTGTACGTCGGGCATGCTGCCCGACGACGGAGGCGTGGTGGCCGTGCGTGTAGCGGTCGGTGGGGAGGGTCATTTGAGTTTCGTCACCACGTCCTGCATGAACCGGTCATACGTTTCGCGCTGCCGTTCGAACGCGCCGAGGCCGGCGTTAGGGACGATGAACTCGTCCACGCCCGCGTCCCGGTAGCGGCCCAGCGTGTCGACCACCTCATCCACGCCGCCCGCGAGCAGCGGCTGGCGGCTGCGTTCACGCGCACGCTCCACCACGGAGGCGTCGTCCGTGAGGATCAGGAGCGCCTGCGCGCTGCGGTGGATCGTCTTCGGATCGCGGCCCACCTTCTCGCAGTGCTGCTCCAGCACCGCGCCCTTCCTCGCGAGGGTGTCGGGCGAGCCCCACACGTTCCACTGGTCCGCATACGTGGCGGCGATACGAAGTGTGACCTGCTCGCCGCCGCCGCCGATGAGGATCGGCGGGCCGGGCCGCTGCACCGGCTTCGGCGCCAGCGGCGCATCCGTGATCGTGTAGTGCTTGCCGGCGAAGTCCGTGCGGTCGTTCGCAAAGAGCGAGCGGATGATCTGGACGCTCTCCTCCAGCCGCTTCATCCGCCAGCCGACGGTGCCGAACTCGATGCCGTATTTCTCGTGCTCGTTCTGCTGCCACGCCGCACCGAGGCCCAGCACCAGGCGGCCGCCGCTGATGATGTCCACCTGCGCGGCCATCTTCGCCAGCACGGCGGGGTGCCGGTAGGTGTTGCCCGTGACGAGCGTGCCGATGGTGACGCGCGGGATGAGCGCGGCCAGCGCGGCGACGGATGTCCATCCCTCCTGCGTGGGGCCGCTCACATCCTCCTGGTTCGGCATGAAGTGGTCGGCGAAGTAGAGCCCGTCCCACCCGGTGCGTTCCAGATGCCGTGAGATCTCCAGCACTTCGTTCCACGGGGCGGCCAGGCCGGGCCATGCTGAGAACTTCACGGGATACCTCCAGCGGCTCTCGGGCGCGCGCCGCCCGGGTGCCGAAGATAACACCGAGGACTGGGCGGACGGGGGCGAATCGCGGGGGGAGGGGGCGGGCTAGGTCATGCCGAGGCGCGTGGCCATCTCCGTCACCAGCATCTGGTGGAGTTCCGCGCGGCGCGTCTCCGGCTGGTCCTGCTGCCCCATCTCCACCAGCACCGGGTTCACGCCCGGGACGAACCGTCCGATCGAGAGCGACGAGGAACCTCGACGCACGCTGAGCCCGTTGAGGTCATCCCGGTCGCCAAACACTCCCCCACCGCCGAAGTTCCCGCCAGGCCGGGAGCGCACCGTCAGTTCCTCCCGCGAGGTGATGCGCGCGTTCACCGCCTCCACCAGCGATGCGACCGTCTCCAGGGCAGGCGCAGGCCCCGCGCTGGTCACGGTCTGGCCGATGAAGGCGGTACCGCCGTTTGGGCCGCGCTCGTTGAAGAAGCCCCAGGACTCATGAAGGTCGAAGAGCCAGTGCGGTCGCCACTCGGTCGCGAGGCCCACCACCTCATGCGCCATGCGTGCCATCGGCACGCCGTTCGGGTCGCCCGGGTAGAGACGGTTCAGGTCGCCGTACCCCTCGATCGTGCGCTCGAACGCGGCGGCGGAACGGTGGTTCAGGCGCGGCAGGACGATGAGCATCCCGCGCTGCACCTCCCACTCCGCGATCCCCTCGGCGGCCAGCCAGCCACCCGGCTCGTTCCCATGCACTCCGCCCAGGATCATCAGGCGCGGGCCAGGCTGCCCGCTGTGGAAGACGACGCCGGAGGCCTCCCACTCCGTGCCCGGCATCAGCGTCACCACCTCGCGCCCGCGCGGCATCACCGGCGGTTCCGGGAGCGGGGTCGGAGTCGGTGGCGGCGGAAGGGTCGGGGCGGGCGTGGTTGGCGCGGCCTGCGGCAACTCCGGTGCACCGACCTGGAGTTCCGAGGTGCAGGCCGCGAACGCGGCGGCGCCCAGGCCGCCGAGCGACAGGGCGAGGAAGCGGCGACGGTTGAGCGGCGTCATGCGAGACCCGTTCGACGCGTGGTGGGCCTTCAGGATACAGCGAGCGCGAGCGGCATGACGAAGAACACGGCGAGGAACGCGAGCAGCGCGCCTCGGTGGCTGCTCACGCGCGAGGCGACGCCCAGGATGCCGTCCGAGAACGGCCGCCACACGAGCACGAACACCAGCAACGACACGATGGTCACGGACAGCATCTCCGCCAGCACCACCGGCGTCGCCGCCTCCGCGTCCAGCAGCAGCGAGGCGAAGAGCGTGTCCAGGAACGTGGTGATGTTCGCCCCCATCACATAGGGGATCACGTCGCGGCGGCGGACGAAGCCCTTGAGCGTGAGCGGCACCAGGATCGTGACGGACAGCGACACGGACATGGTGAGCGAGGTCACGGCACAGCCGAACAGGAACATCGCCCGGGGCGAGCGGAAGCGGCGCGCCAGCTGCTCGAAGCCCTCGGGTGGCGGATCCAGGTTGGGGAGCATCCGGTCGAAGATGGCGAACGCGCCGAGGAGCGCGCCAACGCCGAGGCCGAAGAGCGCGACGCCCGGCAGGTGGTCGGCGAGCGGCCGCACGACCGGGCGTGCGAGCGCGCCCGGGAGGTCCGCCCAGCCGGTCGGCACCAGGGCGCTCGGCCCATCAAGCACGCCGGTCCCCAGCAGCCAGAGCGCGAGCACGGTCGCCGGGATGTAGACGATCACCGTCGTGAGCAGCGCTACCACGCCCACGTACACGCCGTCCGGACGCCCTCGGCCACGCGCGTACGCGATGAAGCCAACGACCAGCACGATCAGCGAAGCGCCCATCCGCGAGCCGGAGAGCATCGCCAGGGAGCCGGAGGCGGAGATGGCGCCGCCGTCCAGCAGCGACAGCGACAGCGCCGCGACGGGCGAACCGGAGAGCGCCCCATACGCGGCCAGCCACCCGAACCCGACAAGGTTCACCGGCCCGTCGATGCTCAGCCGCTCGAACAGCGTCGCGACACCGGGCGCGGCGGCCGACAGCAGTTTCAACGCGAGGGTGAACAGGTACAGCGCCGCGGCCACGCCGGGAATCAGGCGCGGCAGGCGGCGCACGAGGGCGCGAATCAGGCGGCGGCGGAGGACGCGGTCGCCGGCCTCAGTGGCTGTGACGAGGTCAGGGCTCACGCCGGGATGGCGCCGAGGATCATCCCTGCCGCGAGCGTGTCGTTCGTCGCCTCGTCGATGAGGATGAACGACCCCGTGGTGCGGTTCCGCTGATACGCATCGAAGTAGAGCGGCTCGGTCGTCTTGAAGCGCACCCGGCCGATCTCGTTCAGCGACAGGCCGTCCGGGGACAGGTCCTCGGCCAGGGTGTTGATCTCCAGGCGCGCATCCACGGACTGCACCACCGCGCGCACGTTGTGCGTCGTGTGCTTCAGTGCGTACCGCCCGCCCGGCAGCAGCCGGCCACGCTCACTCATCCAGCAGACCCAGGCCTCGAACTCGTTCCCGACCGACGGCCCACCAGGCCCCGACACAATCATGTTGCCGCGCGAGATGTCGACATCATCCGCCAGCCGGATCGTCACCGACATCGGTGCGCAGGCTGCCGCGACCGGGCCGTCGAAGGTCTCGATCGCCTCGATGTGGGTGCGGTGGCCCGTCGGAAGGACGGTCACAACGTCACCGGGATGGAACACGCCGCCGGCGACCGTCCCGGCGTAGCCGCGGTAGTCGTGGAAGTCCTCGCGCATCGGCCGGATGACGTACTGCACAGGGAAGCGCGGGGCCTCCAGGTCACCGGGCGGCGGCACCTCCACCTCCTCGAGGTGCTGCAGGAGCGCCGGACCGTCGTACCAGGGCATCGAGGTCGAGCGGTCGACGACGTTGTCGCCCTTGAGCGCGGAGATCGGGATGAACGTGACCTGCGTAAAGTCCAGGCGCTCCAGGAACGGCTGGAAGTCCGCCCGCACGGCCTCGTACGCCGCCTGGTCGTAGCCGGCCATATCCATCTTGTTCACGCAGACCACGAGGTGCGGGATGCCCAGGAGCGACGAGAGAAACGCGTGGCGGCGCGACTGCTCCACCACGCCCTGTCGCACGTCCACGAGGATCAGCGCGAGGTCCGCGGTGGAGGCGCCGGTCACCATGTTGCGCGTGTACTGCACGTGGCCCGGGGTGTCCGCGATGATGAACTTCCGGCGCGGCGTCGCGAAGTAGCGGTACGCGACGTCGATCGTGATCCCCTGTTCGCGCTCCGCCCGCAGTCCGTCCGTGATCAGCGCAAGGTTCACGTACTCCTCGCCGCGGGCCTGGCTGGTGCGCTCGATCGCGTCCCATGTGTCCTCGAAGATCGCCTTCGAGTCGAACAGGAGGCGCCCGATCAGGGTGCTCTTGCCGTCATCGACAGAGCCCACGGTGCAGAAGCGGAGCAACTCCATTAGAAGTAGCCTTCCCGCTTCCGGTCTTCCATCGCCGCCTCAGAGAACTTGTCGTCGGCGCGCGATTGCCCGCGCTCGGTGAGGCGGGTCGCGGCGATCTCCGCGATCACGCGGTCGAGCTCCACGGCGTCGCTGCGGACGGCCGCGGTGCAGGTCATGTCGCCCACGGTGCGGAACCGCACGCGCTCCTTGAACGGCGTCTCACCAGGGAGCATCTGCAGGAATGGCGAGGTCGCCATCAGCATGCCGTCCCGCTCGAACACCTCGCGGTCGTGCGCGAAGTAGATCGAAGGGATATCGATGCCGTCCTCCGCGATGTACTGCCAGACGTCCAGCTCGGTCCAGTTGGAGAGCGGGAAGACACGCATGTGCTCGCCACGCCGGCGGCGCCCGTTGTACAGGCTCCACAGTTCGGGCCGCTGCCGCTTCGGGTCCCACTGCCCGAAGTCGTCGCGGAATGAGAAGACGCGCTCCTTGGCACGTGCCTTCTCCTCGTCGCGCCGTGCGCCACCGAAGACCACGTCGAACTCGTTCGCGGCGATCGTCTCCAGCAGCACGGTGGTCTGGAGGCGGTTACGGCTCGCCCTCGGGCCGGTCTCCTCCACCACGCGGCCTGCGTCGATCGCTTCCTGCACGGAGCCCACGATCAGGCGGACGCCGAGTTCCGCTACGCGGCGGTTGCGATATTCCATCACCTCCGGGAAGTTATGTCCGGTATCCACGTGCACCACCGGGAACGGGACGCGCTGCGGCCAGAACGCCTTCTCGGCCAGGCGGAGCATGACGATCGAATCCTTGCCGCCGGAGAAGAGCAGGCCCGGACGCTCGAACTCCGCCACGACCTCCCGGAGGATGTGGATCGACTCCGCCTCCAGTGCCTGGAGGTGAGTGAGTTGCGGGCGCGCGGCCGCCGGGTTCACGGATGTCGCGTTAGCCAAGGTGCAACCCGCATTCGACCTTGTCGGTGCCGGCCCACCGGCCGGCACGCTGGTCCTCGTCCGTGCCAACGGGGCGCGTGCAGTGCGTGCACCCCACCGTGGGGTAGGAGCGGTCGTGGAGCAGGTTGTACGGCACCTCGTTCGCGAAGATGTAGGCCCAGGCACGCTTCTCGTCCCAGGTCACGAGGGGGTTCGCCTTCGCGAGGCCGAACTTCGCGTCCCACTGCACCGCGGGCGCATTCGCGCGCGTGGCGGACTGGTCGCGGCGCACGCCGGTCAGCCACGCCTGCTTGCCCTCCAGCGCGGAGTAGATCGGCTGCACCTTGCGGATGTCGCAGCACTGGTCGGGGGCGGTAGCCCAGAGCGCCTCGCCATACTGGGCGGCCTGCTGCTCCGGCGTCAGCGCCGTGCGGAACAACTGCAGGTTGACCGTGTTCGTGTAGCGCTCGCGCGTGCGCTCGATGAGCGCGTACGTCTCGTCGAACAGGAAGTCCGTGTCGAGGTAAAAGACCTCCGTGCCCGGCGCCACCTTCGACACCATGTCGATGAGGACGACGTCCGAGGTGTTCCCGAAGGCGGAGGCGAGGGTGACGCCTGTCCCGTAGCGGTTGAACATCCAGTCCAAGATCGCCTCCGGCGGGGCGTCGTGCAGGCGCGCCTCGGCCTCTGCCAGGGCGGCGGCTTCCTCGGCCGGGGCTTCGATCGTCGGGGTCGGCTCGCTCATCGGAGTGTCCGCTCTGCCGGTGTCCGGCAACTCGTGATGTACGTCACACAGGTTCCAGCCCAGAAGGGGGCGGCGGGATGAACCGCCGCCCGGGTGCATCCGTGCTTAGACGGCACACTCGCCTTCGCCGCGCTCGAGCACGTACAGGCCCTCGCGCTCCCAGTCGATGAACTCCTGGATGCTGTCGGTCGCGAAGACCGGCGTCACCGTCAGGTCCTGCACCGCAGCCTCGAACGGCTTGGCGCCGACGCGGGCGAAGAACGCGTTGAACTCTTCGCCGGTCTGGCGATCCTGCTCGTAGAGACGCACGAAGCGCTCCACGGCCTGCGGCACGCGCTTGGCCGGGATGCGCATGCGCGCCATCTGGCCCATGCGGGTCGCCT
The DNA here is from genome assembly GCA_002840675.1 of Chloroflexi bacterium HGW-Chloroflexi-9. GTDB lineage: Bacteria > Chloroflexota > Dehalococcoidia > UBA2979 > UBA2979 > W-Chloroflexi-9. Next base: position 12,590 of record PHBR01000021.1, on the reverse strand, counting down.
CGCCCTCGCGGCGGAGGCCGCCGAGCAGCACGTTGTAGGTGGGCACCTGGCGCTCGTCCACGCGCATGGAGGCGCCGTGGAAGCCGATGTTGCCCAGGTGGTGCTGGCCGCAGGAGTTCGGGCAGCCGCTGATGTTGATCATCATCTTCCGCGTGAGCGGGTCGGTGATGTTCATAGACTGCAACTGCTCCGTGATGGCGCGGTTCAGGCCCATCGAGGAGGTGATGCCCAGCTTGCACGAGTCCGTGCCGGGGCAGGAAACCACGTCCACGATCGTCTGCGACCCGGCACCGCCGAGGCCCAGCGCCTTCAACTCCTGCCAGACGGCGTAGGCGCTGGCGCCGGGGATCCAGCGGAGGACGAAGTTCTGCGCCTGCGTGGTGCGGGCGCGGCCGGCGCCGTAGGTGGTCATGATCTTCGCGAGGCCGCGGAACTGCTCCGGCGACAGGTCGCCCTGCGGGATCTGCGCCTCCAGCGCGTAGTAGCCGTCCTGCTTCTGGGCGCGGACGTTGTCGCGCACGAACGCCTCGAACTCCGCGCGGTCCGCGGCAGGGGCGGAGGCGACGTCCAGCGGGCTGGGGTCGGGGGCGAGCGCCTGCTCGTCGTCGTGCCAGAGGAAGGCCTCCAGCGGCTGGGTCGTCTTCGCCCAGTCCTTCGTGAGTTCCTCGTCCACCATCTTGATGAACTCGGCCTCGCCGACGCGGTGCACCAGGAACTTCAGGCGTGCCTTGTGGATGTTGACCCGCAACTCGTCCGCCTGGTCGAAGATGCGGATCACGGCCTCCGAGTAGCGGAGGAAGTCCGCCACCGGGACGAACTCGGTCACCGTCACGGCCTCGCGCGCCATGGTGGAGAGGCCACCACCGACGACCATCTTGAAGCCGTGCACCTTCTCACCGTTGACCACGCGCTCACGCGCGATCCAGCCGATGTCGTGGATTACGGAGAGCCCCGCGTCCGCCTCCGAGCCGGAGAAGGTGACCTTGAACTTGCGGGGCAGCAACTGCGAGAGCGGGTTGCGCACCCAGTACTTCACGAACGCGGCGGCGTACGGGGTGATGTCGAATGGCTCGTCGGTGCGGACCCCGGCCCACGGGTCGCCCGTGACGTTGCGGACCACGTTGCCGCACGCCTCGCGCGAGGAGAGGCCGTGGTCGCCGAGGATGCGGAGCAGGTCGTACATCTCGCGCAGCGCCATGTGGTGGTACTGGATGTTCTGGCGGGTGGTGATGTGGCCCTTGCGGAGCGGCGCGAAGCGCTCGGCGGCCTGCGCCAGGCCCTCCATCTGCAGCGGGCTGACCCCGCCGAAGGGCAACTTCACGCGGATCATCTGGCGCGCCGCCTGGCGCTGGCCGTAGACCCCTTGCTTCAGGCGGAAGCCGATGAACTTGGCCTCGTCGCGGTTGCCGGCGATGAACTCGGCCGCCTCCGTGCGGAAGTCGGAGAACTCCTGGGGCACGATCGGGATGACGTGCGGGGCCTGCGCGCGGTCGACGGTAGTCATGGTGGGCTGCCATTCACGAGTAAGTCACTCAACAAGGACGTGTTTATAGTAGCCGCGCGAGAGCCACCCGCCAACCCCTGGAGCGAGCAACCGGCGAATCGGGCGCGAGTTAGTAGGAGGAAGTCAGTAGGAGGAGACGTCCATCTGGGGCAGGTTGCCGGTCGCCGAGTAGACCGTGCGCTCCGCGATGTTGGTCGCGCGGTCGCCGATCCGCTCCAGGTTGTGGGCTACCCAGAGCAGGTGCGTGCTCGGCTCGATGGTCGAGGGGTCACCGATCATCACCTGGATCAGGTCCTGGTAGATCTGGTCGTACAGCCGGTCGACCACGTCGTCCGCCGCCCCGACCAGGAAGGCGGCGTTGATGTCCTGGTCCACGAATGCCTGGACCGCGTTCCGGGACATCTCCCGCGCCTGGCCGGCCATGATCGGGATGTCAATGAGCGGCTTCACGAGGGGTTCGTCCTGCATCATCAGGACGATCCGGGCGATACCTTCCGCATGGTCACCCATGCGCTCCAGGTCGGTCATGATCGCTGTGACGGAGACGATGAGGCGCAGGTCGCGCGCCATCGGCGCCTGCTGGGCGAGCAGCTTCACACAATGGTTCTGGCACTCGAAGTTCTTGGCGTTCAGCGCGGCGTCGTCGCGGACGACGGCCTGCGCCATCACCGGGTCGCGGTCGAGGAGAGCCTGGATGGCCCGATCCACCGCGTGATCCACCATGGACCCCATCTCCAGGACGGAGTCCATTAGCTCTTCGATCTGGCGATGGAACTGCTCACGAGGCATGAAACCGCCCTCTCGCGGCCAGACCCCCGCCCGATCCGAGAGGCGAGTCTACCGTAATAACGGATCGCCGCGCGAATCCCGCGGGGAGACCGCTTCAGAAAGACCCGGGCGCGCTTAGCCGAACCGGCCGGTCCTTCGGCGCTAGCCGAAGCGGCCGGTGATGTAGTCCTCGGTCCGGGGGTCCATCGGGGTCGTGAAGATCTCCTCGGTCGGCCCGTACTCAATCAACTGGCCGTAGGCCGCCTCGCCGGCGAGGAAGAAGCCGGTGTAGTCGGAGACGCGCGCGGCCTGCTGCATGTTGTGGGTCACGATCACGATCGTGTAGTCCTTCGCCAGCTGGCGCATGAGCTCCTCGATCTTCAGGGTCGCGATCGGATCCAGGGCGGAGCAGGGCTCGTCCATCAGGATGATCTCGGGCGAGACCGCCAGCGCCCGGGCGATGCAGAGGCGCTGCTGCTGGCCGCCGGAAAGCGCCAGGCCGGACTTCTTGAGGTCGTCCTTGACCTCGTCCCAGAGGGCCGCCTGGCGGAGCGAGCGCTCCACGAGTTCGTTGTAGTCGCCCTTGTAGCCGTTCACGCGGGCCCCGAAGGCCACGTTCTCGAAGATCGACTTCGGGAACGGGTTCGGCTTCTGGAAGACCATCCCAATGCGGCGGCGCACCTCCACCGGGTCAACGTTACTCCCGTACAGGTTGTGCCCGTGGTAGTCGACCGCCCCGGTGATGCGTGCGCCGGGGATGAGGTCGTTCATGCGGTTCAGCGATCGGAGCAGCGTGCTCTTCCCGCAACCGGACGGGCCGATGAGCGCGGTGATCTTCTTCACCGGGATCTGCATGCTCACGCCGGAGAGCGCCATCTTCTTGCCGTAGTAGACGCTCAGGTCCCGCACCTCCAGCGCCGCCGGCTCCGGGGGCGTGAAGCGATCCGGCGCCGTCCGCTGCGAGGCGCCGACAGACTTCCGCGACATGGCCGGCCGGGGCGTCGCCGTGCCCTGGTGGGCCAGCGCGGCCTCGGTGGGTGGCGTGGTCGTGGGTGCCTCCGACATGACTGACTCCTATCGCGCCGGCGAACCGGCTAGTTGCGGAACCGCTCGCGCAGCGCGGCGGCGGCGGTGTTGAAGGTGAGGACCACGACCATCAGCACAAGGATGCCGGCGGCAGCATTCTGCCGGAACGCCTCCTGCGGTCGCACCGTCCAGTTGTAGACCTGGATCGGCATGGTGGTGAACGAGTCCCAGATGCTGGTGTTGTCGAAGGCGATGAAGGTGAAGGCGCCGATCATGATCAGCGCCGCCGTCTCACCGGCCGCGCGCGCCAGCGCCAGGATGACGCCGGTGATGATGCCCGGCAGCGCCCCCGGGAGGACGTGGTACCAGACCGTCTGCCACTCGGTCGCACCGAGCGCCAGCGAGCCCTGCCGCAGGCTGGGCGGCACCTGGCGGATCGCCTCCTGCGAGGCGATCACGGTCATCGGCAGGATCATCAGGAAGAGCGTGAACGAGCCGGCGAGGATGCTGGACCCCCAGCCGAACAACCGCACGAAGACGGCCAGGCCCAGCACGCCGTAGATGATGCTCGGCACACCGGCGAGGTTCGCCAGGTTCAACTTCACGAACTCCAGGAGCCGGGTCTTGGGCGCGAACTCCTCGACCCAGATCGCCGTGGCGATCGCGATCGGCACCACGAAGACGATCGTGAGGCTCAGGATCCAGACGGAGCCGATGAACGAGGAGCGCAGACCTGCCTGGTCGGCAAACCGGGAGGGGTAGGACGTGAAGAACGACCAGGAGATGCGCGACCAGCCGACGACGATGGTGTCCACTATCAGCGCGAACAGGACGACCACGCCAATCATCGATGCGCCCAGCAGGACCCACTTCGAGGCGCGCGAGATCGCCTGACGCCGGGCCACGCGGCCCGTCGCCTGGAGGGTGAAGTTCTCGTCCGGGAGCGACACGGCCATCAGTCGTACTCCTCGCGGAAGCGCTTGATCACGAGCTGCGCCGCGATGTTGAAGATCATCGTGATGACGAAGAGCGAGAGGCCGACCGCGAAGAGCGAGCGGTACTGGACCGAGCCACGGGCGGCGTCACCCAGGCCGACCTGGAGCATGTAGCCGGTCATGGTCTGGATGCTCTCCAGCGGGCTCAGCGTCAGGTTGGGCGTCGAACCGGCGGCGACCGCCACGATCATCGTCTCGCCGACGGCGCGGGCGATGGCGAGCAGGACCGAGGCGATCACGCCCGAGAGGGCCGCCGGGAGCACCACCTTGAACGCGACCTCCAGCCGCGTCGCGCCCAGTCCGTAGGCGCCTTCCCGCAGTTCACGCGGGACGCTGGCCATCGCATCCTCTGAGATGGAGGCGATGGTGGGGATGAGCATGACGGCCATGACGGTGCTGGCGCCGAGGGCGTTGAAGATGGAGATCGAATCACCAAAGATCGGGCGCAGGACGTTCAGCGTCACGAAGGTCAGGGCGAAGTAGGCGTAGACCACGGTCGGGACGCTGGCGAGCGCCTCCAGCAACGGCTTCAGGATGCGGCGCACGCGCGGATCGGCGTACTCGCTCAGGTAGATCGCGGCGGCCAGACCGATGGGCAGGGCCATCACCAGCGACCAGAGGACGATGTTCATGGTCCCGGCGATCAACTCCCAGACGCCGAAGGTGATCGGCTCGAAGAGCGGCTGCCAGTCGGTCTTGAGCAGGAAGTCCCGGACCGGCACCTCCTGAAAGAACGGGATGCTCTCCCAGACCAGCACGGCCACAATCGCGACGGTCGTAAACAGCGACACGCTGGCCGCAGCGACCAACGTCAACTTGACCACCGACTCGCCAGCGCGCTTGAACCGCCGCTTGCTCAGGGCAGCGCCGAGGTCAGCGTCCAGCCGGGTACCTGCTGCTGCCATCATCAATCCTGGTTCACGCGCGGGGGCCGGGGGTCCAGCTCCGGCTGCCGTTGTCAGACTTCGACACGGCGCCACGAGCATCTGCTCGTCAGGCCGTGTCGAAGGGTATCGCGGAGGCGGTCGGGGTGGCAGACCCGGAAGTCCACCACCCCGACTGCCGTCAGTCCCGCGATGCCGTTACGGCAGGAACGCGGCCACCTTCGCGACCTGCTCCTGGTAGAGGCCTTCCGGCAGGGTCACGTACCCCACATCCGGGACCAGCGACTGCATGTTCTCCACGTAAAAGTTGACGAAGCCCAGAACTTCCGGCTTCTCAGCCAGCAGGGACTCGCGCGTGTAGATGAACAACGGGCGGGCCAGCGGCGCGTAAGAGCCGTCCAGCGCGGCTTCGAACGTCGGCTCCACGCAGCCCTTACCGGCGTCGATCGCGACCGCCTTCAGCTTCTGCCCCGCCTCGAGGTAGTAGGCGAAGCCGAAGTAGCCGATGGAGTTCTTATCGTTCTCCAGGCCCTGGGCCAGGATGTTGTCGTCCTCGGACGCGGTGCCGTCACCGCGGTGGGTGGCCTTCTCGTCCTTGTTGATGCCGGCGATCAGGGCCTCAACAAAGTAGTCGAAGGTCCCGGAGTCGGTACCGGGGTAATAGAACGAGATCTTCTCGTTCGGCCACTCCGCGCGGATGTCGCTCCAGTTGGTCGCCCCACCACCCTTGAAGGCGTCGTGGAGTTCCTGCGTGGTCATGCACGCAGCCCAGTCGTTGTTCGGGTTCACCATGACGGTCAACGCGTCGATGGCGACCTGGATCTCGACGATGTCCGTGATGCCGTTCGCCTTGCAGGCCTCCACCTCGGAGTCCTTTATCGGGCGGGAGGCGTCGGAGATCTCGGTTTCACCACGGCAGAACTTCTCGAAGCCGCCCCCGGTGCCGGAGAAGCCCACGTTCGCCCGAACCTTCGAGACCTTGCTGAACTCCTCGGCGACCGCCTCGGAGATCGGGAAGACCGTCGACGAACCGTCAATGCGAACCGTCCCGGTCAGGCCGGCGTAGTCCAACCCGGCCTCGGCTGGGGCAGCCGTGGCGGTACCAGCGCCGCCGCCGGTCGCGGTGGCAGTAGCGGTCGACGTTGAGTCGTCACTGCCACAGGCGACGGACAGCAGCATGGCCCCACCGGCCAGTGCTACACCGGCGGCCGTGCGCCAGCCAAACTTGATTCCCAGTGCCATGCAAACTCCTTCGTGGCCACGTCCCGGACTACCCGAAACGCTGGCGCGTGTGTCCCTCTGCTGTCGAAATGGTCTGCCCGCAGGGTTAATGCTTGTTTAAACGCCGGGCCGCACGGCGGTGCGACACTTCCGCGCATGCCACGAGAAGCGTTCGATGCTGAACTCCTCGCGATCAGCGCCGATGTCCTCCGCCTGGGCCGCCTCGTCCGCCGCGCCATCGACGAGAGCATGGAGGCGCTCCGGGACGCGGACCTGGCCCGCGCCCGCGCGCTGGTGGAGGGGGAGCGGAGCGTGCACCGCGAGCGCTGGCTGCTGGAAGAGCGAGCGGTCGCGGCGGTGGCGATGCAAGCGCCGGTCGCGGGCGACCTCCGCCGCCTCACGAGCGCGCTGAGCGTGGTGGGCGAACTGGAGCGGATCGGCGACCACGCGGCGGGCATCGCGCAGGTGAACCTGCTGCTGGGCGCCGGCACCACGCCGCGCCGCCTCGGCTTCCTCCCATCCATGGCGGACCGGGCGCTGGCGATGCTGGACGACGCGCTCGAGGCGTTCGAGCACAATGACGTGGCCCGCGCCGAGCATGTCTGCCGCGCGGACGACGACCTGGACCGTCTCCAGGACCGCGTGTACCAGGACGCCTTCAGCGCCATGGTGGCGGCCCCCTCGCAGGTGCAGCGGCTGACCTACTCGCTGTGGGTCGCGCATAACCTGGAGCGGGTCGGTGACCGCTGCACCAACATCTGCGAGCGGGTCATCTACACCGTGACCGGGCGGCTGGCCGACACCTCGCGCTCCGCGTACTGAGTCGCGGGCTACGCCGTCGCAGCGGCATCCATGCGAGGCAGCGTAAAGCAGAGCATCGCCCCCGGCGTGCCGTCAGCGACCCAGATCTCCCCGCCAAGGCGCGAGACGATGTGCCGCGCGATCGCGAGGCCGAGGCCGGTGCCAGATGCACCATCAGGCGCCCGTGAGCGGTCTCCGGTGTAGAAGCGCTCGAACACGCGGAGACGGTCCTGCGGCAGGATGCCGGGGCCGCTATCTCGCACCGTGAACCGTACGAGGTTGCCCTCCACGTCCGCGCTCAGCGAGACGGCCCCGTCCGCCGGCGAATGGCGGATCGCGTTGTCGATCAGGTTGGAGAGCACCTCCAGCACCCGCTCTCGGTCGGCGCGGACCACGAGGCCGGTCGCCGGCGCCGACTCCAGCCGGACCGAGCGCCGCTCCGCGACCGGCGCCAGCCGCTGCAGCGACTCCGCCAGGAGCGAGTCGACCTCCACCGGCTCGACGTGGAACTCCTCGCTGCGCGACTCGATGCGCGACAGCCGGAGGAGGCGGTCGACGATGCGCGCGAGGCGGTCGATCTCGCCGGTGAGCTGGCGGTGGAAGCGCTCCCGCTGCGCCTGGTCCTCCACGCCCGACTCAAGCGTCTCGGCGAGCGCAAACGCCGCCGCGATCGGCGTGCGGAGTTCGTGCGAGACGTTGGCGACAAGGTCCTGCCGTGCGCGTTCCGCGCGGCGGAGCGAGGTGAGGTCCTGGAGCGTGAGCACCGTCCGGATGCGCCCCTCGTGCACGCGCGCCGCCGTCGCGTAGACAATGCGCCCGTCCCCCACCGTCAACTCACGCGGCTCGCCAGCCGCCTCACGCAGCACCTGGAGCAGTTCGTGGTCACGGGACGCGCGGATCAGCGACACGCCGACCATCGCCACGCGGGGACGTCCCAGGATGTTCGCGGCGGCCTGGTTCGCGGCGAACACCGTCTGGTCCTCGCCGAGCAGCAGGACGCCTTCCGCGAGCAGGTCGAGGATGGCGAGCGCCTCGCTGGAGGGAGAGGGGCGGCCGGCCCCCGCCAGGCCATCCGGCGTGGCCAGTTGTGCCAGCTTCACGCGCTCCAGCGGAAGCGCGCCGCCGAGCACCAGCGCGACGACCACGAACACCGCGAGCCAGTCCGGGAGGGCGAGGACGGCGGCAATCGCCAGCACCGCCAGCAGCGCCAGCCCCGGGATCGTACGCAGAGGCGTCACGGGACGAACTTGTACCCGACCGAACGCACGGTCTGGATGTGCTTCGGGTCGGACGGGTCATCTTCAATCTTCTCGCGGAGCCAGCGGACGTGGACGTCCACCGTCCGCGTCTCGCCGGGGTAGGTGAGGTCCCACACCGCCGCCAGGATCGCGTCGCGCGTGAACACCTGCCCGGGGTGCCGCATCAGGAACTCCAGGAGCGCGAACTCCCGGGGGCGGAGCCGGATCACGGTGCCGCCGCGCCTCAACTCGTGCCGCACCGGCGACAGCTCCAGGTCGCCGGCGACCACGGAGGCCGTGTCCTCCTCCCCCTCGCCGGCGCGTGGCCCGGCACCGCGAGAGATCTCGTCGCGGCGCAGGAGCGATGCCACGCGGGCGCGCAGTTCGCGCATCGAGAAGGGCTTGGTGACGTACTCGTCCGCGCCGATATCGAGCCCCTGGACCACGTCCGCTTCCGCGTCACGGGCGGTGAGCAACAGGATGGGGATGGGGGTCTCCGCCCGCAGCACGCGGCAGACATCCAGCCCGGACATCCGCGGCAGCATCACGTCCAGCACGATCAGGTCCGGGTGGCTGCTGCGCGCGCTCTCCAGCCCGGCAATGCCGTCCGCGGCGGTCGTCACCTCGTGCCCGTCGCGCTGGAGGTTGAACGCGACGGTCTCGCGGATGACCGGGTCGTCCTCCACCACCAACACACGAGCCATCATGCCTCCCGAAACGAGACGCGGCGGGAGGGGCCCCCTCCCGCCGCGCAGTGATCAGTCCGGCCCCCGCGCCCGGGACGCTGGCGAGCCATCCGGAGCCCCGGGCCGCCGAGCGCGGGCGCGACGGCACCGACGGGCAACGGGAGCGAGGTGCGCGCCGCCCGAGTCTACCCGCGTGGCCTGCGATCTGCACGGTCGACCAGTGGACAAGCGGTCCGCCGAAGCAGGCTTCCAGACGCCATTGTGCCGCGGCTGCACCCTCGGGACGGCTGGCGTGACGCAGCCGCGTCCGTCTGCCAGACTGCTCCGCAATGGACATCCATCTCGCCCTGCACGTCCTGCGTCGGTGGTGGTGGCTGCTGATCGCCGCAACGGTCGCCGGCGGCATCATCTCCTATGGCGTCTCCACCCGGCTCACCCCCACCTACGAGGCCACCACCACCCTGCTGGTGGTACAGGCACCGGCCGAGGGTGTCGTCCAGTTGAACGACATCCAGACCGCCGAACGGCTGGCCAACACCTTCTCCCGCCTGGTGACGCTGCGCCCGGTGCTGGAACGGGCGATCGCGCAGGCTGGCCTGCCGTTCACGCCGAGCGCACTGGAAGAGCGGCTCACCGTGCGGAACCCTCGCACGACCCAGTTGCTGGAGGTGTCCGCGCGCTCGTCGCAGCCGGAACTCGCCGCCATCATCGCGAACACGGTGGCACTGGCGTTCATCGACTCGAACGCCACCGCCAGCACCTCGCGCCCAGGACAGGTCTCCGTGGTGGAGGAGGCGCTGCCGCCCGAAGCACCGATCGCCCCGCGCCCGAAGTTAAACGCCCTGCTCGGCGGGTTCCTGATGCTCTTGATCGCCGGTGCGCTGGTCGCGCTGTTGGAGTACCTGGACGACACCGTGAAGTCCGCGGAGCAGGCGTCCGACCTCACCGGCCTGCCCGCCCTGGGCCGCATCGAGCAGTTCGAGAAACTGCAGAGCCCGCGGGAGCAACTGCAGGCGGCACAGCGCCCACGCTCCACGGTGGCAGAGGCGTACCGCGCTGCGCGCACAAACCTGACCTACGCGATCGACCTCGGGCGGGACCGGCGGCTGGTGCTGGTGACCTCCCCCGGCCCGGGTGAGGGCAAGACGACGACGACGGCGAACCTCGCGGTCGTCTTCGGACTCGCCGGGCACCGCGTGTGCGTGGTGGACACGGATCTGCGTCGCCCCACCATCCACCGCGTCTTCGGCGTCGAGAACGGCGAGGGGCTGACGAACCTCCTGCTTGCGCGCGAGCCAGAGTTCGACCGCTCCGTCCAGCGGTCGGTCTACACCAACGTCTCCGTGGTCAGTTCCGGCCCGCTGCCGCCCAACCCCTCCGAGTTGCTGGGCTCGTCGCGCATGCAGGAGGTCCTGGACTGGCTACGGGCACACTTCGACATCGTGCTCCTGGACTCGCCGCCGGCGCTCGTCGTGACGGATGCCTCGGTGCTGGCCACGCTGGTGGACGGCATCGTCATCGTCGCTCGCGCCGGGAAGACGCGGCGCGGCGCACTGCGTGCCACGGTGGAGGAACTGGCGCAGTCCGGCCGGCCGATCGCCGGCTTCGTCCTCAACCGCGTCCGTTCGCGGGAGGCCGGGTACTACTACTACGCCTATGGCCGGGAATACGAGGCAGACAGCCGCAACGGGGACGGCACCACGCCCCGCCTGCGCGTGGAGGACCTCTCGCCGCCACCGCCCGAGCGCGCGGAGGCCGAGCGCCAGGCCTGATCGCAGTCAGTGCACCCGCGACCGCAGCCTCGGGTCCAGCAGATCACGCAGCCAGTCGCCCAGCAACGTCACCCCCAGCACCGCCAGCGCCATCGCCAGCCCCGGGAACAGGGCCTGGGGCACGTTCACCGGGAACGCGTTCCGCGCCGCCGCCACGTCCGCGCCCCATGAGGGGTTCGGCGGCGGCACCCCGAGGCCCAGGAAGGACAGGGACGCCTCCGCCAGCATCGCCGCGGCGAGCAGCGTGGTCGCGACGACGACCACGACGGGCACGATGTTCGGGAGGATGTGCCGGAAGATGATGCGGGTGTCGCTCCCGCCGAGCGCGCGGGACGCCTCCACATACGGCAGCGCACGCTCCACCAGCACCGCGCCCCGTACCACCCGCGCCACGCCCGGCGCGATCACCAGGCCGATGACCGCGACCACCGTCCCGGCGGACGGGCCCGCGACGCGCACGGCGACGAGCAGCAGCACCAGCGGCGGGAAGGCAAGGACCACGTCAACGAGCCGCTGCACGAGCAGGTCGACACGGCCGCTCCGGTAGCCGGAGACGAGCCCGACGAGCAGCCCGACGGCCGTGCCGAGCCCCACGGCGCCGCCCGCGACCACCAGCGAGATGCGCGCGCCGTACAGCACGCGGCTGAGGATGTCCCGGCCCAGCGCGTCCGTGCCCAGCAGGAAGCGCGTGCCGGGCGCCTGGCCGGGTATGCCCGCGAGATCGTCCACCTCGAACGGCGCGAGCGCGGGGCCGAGCAGCCCGAGGCTCACGAACAGGAGCACCAGCGTGACCCCGGCGATGCCAGAGGGGCTACGGCGGAGGGAGCGCCACAGGGGCGCGGGCGTCCTCATGGCCGGCGCACCCGCGGATCCAGCAAAGCGTAGGAGAGATCGACGGCCAGGTTCAGGAACACCGCGGCCGCGGCAAAGCCCAGCACCAGCGTCTGCGCGACGGCCAGGTTCTGCTGCAGGATCGCGCGGAGCAGGTACTGTCCGAGCCCGCCCAGGTTGAAGACCTGCTCCGCAATGATTGTGCCGCCCAGGAGCGCGCCCGCCTGCAGCCCCAGCAGCGTGGCGACCGGGATCATCGCGTTCGGGAGGGCGTGCCGTGCCACGACCACGTGCTCCGCGAGCCCCTTCGCGCGCGCCGTCCGCACGAAGTCCGCGCCTAGCACCTCCAACAGCGTGGTGCGGGTGAGCCGCGCGACCGTCGCTGCCGGAGCCGCTGCGAGCACGAGCGAGGGCGGGAGGAACTGCCGGAGGTTGGCCAGCGGATCCTCAAACAGGCCAACCGCACCATCGAGCGGCGGGGCGTAGCCCCACCATTGCTGCGGCAGCATCAGCACGAGCGTGGCGACCCAAAACGAGGGGACGGCGAGCCCCGCGACCGCACCCAGGCGGATCGCGCCGTCCGCCGGCGTGCCCCGCCGGCGGGCCGCGAGCACCCCGGCCGGGATGCCCAGCGTGACCGTCCAGGCCATCGTGAGCACCAGCAGTTCCACGGTGACGGGCAACCGCCGTCCGACCTCCGCGGTGACGCTGACACCATCGAGCATGGACGCGCCCAGGTCGAGGCGGCCGAGGTCCGCGATCCAGCGGCCGTACTGGAGCGGGAGCGGGTCATCCAGCCCGAGTTCCGCGCGTGCCCGCGCGACCGCCTGGGCGGTGGCGCCGGCGCCACCGCCCAGGCGGTCG